>DATAWA010000169.1:0-14500 GCA_036267435.1 Xanthobacteraceae bacterium
AGCCGCAGCGCGCGGTGGTTCATGCGGCCGGGCAATTCGCGGATTTCCGGATGCAGGGTGCCGCCGAAGGCGACGTTCATCTCCTGGAAGCCGCGGCAGATGCCGAATAGCGGCGTCCCGCGCGCCACCGCCGCCTGGATCACGGCGAGCGCCAGGGCGTCGCGGGATTGGTCATAGGGCTCGTAGGACGGGTGTTCCTCTTCGCCGAAATGGCTCGGATGCACATTGGCGCGCGCGCCGGTCAGCAGGATGCCGTCGACGGTATCGAGGAGTGCGCCGACATCGGTAATTTCGGGATTGCCGGCGAAGATCAGCGGCAAAGCGCCGGCGGCCTCGGCAGCCGCACGCAAAATGCGCTCGCTGACGCGCTGCGCCTGGAATTTGCCTTCCGCCAGATGCGCCGAACCGATGACGCCGACGACGGGTGTTTTCGCGCTCAAGGCCGTGACTCAGTTCCTTTGCGAGATTTCTATAGCAAATGCCGGAAATTTCAGTGCAGCGGCCGGCGCGAGGCTGCTCTGCCGTTTCGACCTTGCCGCTAGCGCAACACCTCGAAGGCACGGTCGCGGTTGCGGCCGTAGCGGTAAACGGCGAAATCGTCGTCGAAACTCGCGGCGCGGGTCAATCCCAGCCGCTCCATCACCGCAAAACTGGTCCGGTCGACGATGGAAAAGGCCAGATCGGGGTCCGTGGAAAGCCCTTGGGCAAGGCCAAAGCCTGGCCATGGATGATTGACAATATATTGTCAATATGACAATATCAAACCATGAACCTCCAGGACACATCGAAACCCTCAACCCAGGCGCCGATTCCGATCATCGTCGCCGATATCTATGAACTGGCCGGTCGGCTGCGCGAGCACGGCGAAGCGATCGCCGCGACCGTCGGCCAGACCCAGGCGCGCTGGCAGGTGCTCAGCGCGGCCTCCGGCGCGCCGCAAACCGTGCCGCAGATTGCGCGCGTGCTCGGCGTCACCCGGCAGAACGTGCAGCGCATCGCCGATCTCTTGGTGGGCGAGGGCGCCGCCGAATACCGCGGCAATCCCGATCACCGCGCCTCGCCGCATCTGATCCCCACCCGCCGCGGCCGCGCCGACTTCGAGCAATTGATGAAAGCCGCCGCCGGATACCACGCCCGGCTCGCCCGCAAGCTTCCGGCCGCGGACATCACGGCGCTGCAGCGCGGTCTGCGCCGGCTGCTCGACGCCCTTTCCACTACCGACCCCGTCAAACCAAGCTGAAGCAAGGAGACGTCACATGGATACGCATGCAATCGAACAATGCATGGCCGCGAGCTTCGCCGATACGCCGTTCCCCGTCGTGGTGGGACGGCTCGCCAGCGCCGGCGTGACCCGCTACGTCGCCGATCTCGTGGCGCTGCGCGAGACCCTCTACGGCGCAGAGAGCCAATCCCACGACGAGGCGATGCCGCTCACCGGCGCGCCGGCGATCGCACCGGCCTTTGACGCCGACCGCGTCGCCGCGACGGTCAAGGCGATCCAGCGCGGCGAGATCGGTTACGCCGAGTTCCTGCGCCGCATCATGGCAGCCGGCTGCTCGCACTACGAGGTGTTCTTCGCCGGCAGCAAGGCGATGTATTTCGGCCGCGACGGCGCGTTCTACACCGAGCCGTTCCCGGCCAGGGCGGCGTGAAAACACGAAACGCTACGCCAGCAAATCCCGATACCGAGGGTGCCGCTCCACATAGGCGCGCACGAAGGGACAGCGCGGCACGATTTCGAGCCCGCGGGAACGCACGTCGTCGAGCACGCCTTGGGTGAGCCGCGATGCAAGCCCGCGGCCACGCGCCGCGACCGGCGTCTCGGTGTGATCGAGCGAGATGACATCGCCGGTAATCCGGTAATTCATGAACACCGTGACGCCATCGGCCTCGAGCTCGAAGCGGGAGCGGGCGGTATTGTCGCGGACGGCGGAGGGCATGGCGGAAATGTAGCACGACTTGCCATTCATTTGACGGATGTTGGACCCAAGAAGGGTCCCTGTGCGGAACCGAGCGCAATCGTCGAGCGCGCAGGTTGCTCGTCCGGGCCGGACTAAACTACCATCGGGGCGACGCTCGGTCCTGCGCGGCGCCCCGTGCAATTTGAAATGGGATGAGAATCGTGAAGAAAAGTGCTTTTGCGTTCGTGTTACTGGCCTTCGCCGCACTGTGGAGTAATGGGTTATCGGCCGGCGAGCCGCTCGGTACGGCGGAACAGGCCCATGCCATGCTGGACCGCGCCGTTGCCGCGCTCAAGGCCGACAAAGGCAACGCGCTGGCGGCTTTCAACGACGCGCACAACAAGGATTTCCACGATCGCGATCTGTTCGTCTATTGCTTCGATACCGCCGATGGGAAATTTACCGCTTATGAAATGTCCGCGCTGATCGGCGCCGATATCCGCCAGTTCAAGCTCTACAACGAGCCGATGGGACAGCGCAGCTATGACGTCGTCCACGACGCGCCGGAGGGCAGCGTCGTCAGTATCGACTACCGGATGCCGAAGCCGGGAGAAACAAAGCCGTCGCCGAAGCAAGCTTTTGAAGCCCGCGTCGGCGATCAGGCCTGCGGCGTGAGCTATTTCAAATAAGCGATAGCCGGATTGCACGCCGGGTGCGGCCGGCGGACGCGGCATAAGCCGTAGCTGGACGCTGTGGAGCCGGCGTTATTCCGGTTCGCGCGATATGCCGGGATCCAATTGCTGGTGCAGCCGTTCGGCATTGGTGAAGACGTCGACCACGGCCGCAGCGGCGCCCTCGATCTTCTCGACAATGCTCTTGTGCGGCGGCGCGGCCGGCTTTGGTGCCGCTGGTTTGGCGGTCGCGACCGGTGCGGCTGGCTTCGGCGCCGGCCTTGCCTTGGCGACCGGTGCGGCTGGCTTCGGCGCTACTGGCTTGGCGGCAATCTTGCGCTTCTTCACGAGCGGCGCTTTTGCTTTCGCTTTGGCGCTCTTCTTTGTGCTTAGCTTGGTGCTTTTCGTCTTCGTGCTCTTCGTCTTGGCGCTTTTCATCTTGGCGCTTTTCATCTTGGCGCGCGCTTTGACGACGGCTTTCTTCTTGCCCTTCGCAGCGGATTTCTTGCGTTTGCTCTTCGCCATGGCCGACTCCCCTTTGTCCCCCAAGATCGAATCAACCATAAGCGCCACGCAGCCGCTGCGCCAGGGCGCGCTCTCAACCCGGCGGTGGGTATTCCTGGTATTGCGGCAGGTTGTCGGTGATCTCGAACCACGGCGCCTTGGAGGCGACGAAACAGTGCAGCGCCGGGCGCGCCGGCGGGTCGTCGAGGATGGCGAGCGGGATGCCGTATTGCGGCGACGGCGGATCGGGAAAGTCCGCGGACGCCTTCCAGTTCGGCCCGGCGCGGTTGAGGATCGGCGAGCCGCAGTCGCCGCAAAAGCCGCGCTGGTAGCCGCGCGGGCTTTCGTAGAATTTGAGCAGATGCTCGCCGGTGAGGAAACGGACATCCTTCGCCGCCACCCGGACGCGGCTCCGAAATGCCGCGCCGTGCTGCCTGCGGCATTGCGAGCAATGGCAATTCATCGGCGCCGTGAGCGGGCCGTCGATCTCGAGGGTGATGCCGCCGCACAGGCAGCGGCCGCGGATGGGGGACATGGCAGGCTCCGGGAGGTGGCCAAGGCCACCTGTCTAGGCGCGTTGGGCAACCGCGTCACGCGGCGATCGGCGTGGCATGGCGTCAAATTTGCGATAACGTCGCGACCAAGAAAAACCGTGCAAGAAAAACCCAGGAGGGAACGAATGTCGCTGCATCGGGCTGCCATTGCCGGACTGATCGCGCTGGGCTTTGCTGGCATCTTGGCGGGGAGCGCCACCGCGCAGGATTTTGCCGGCAAGCCGATCCGCATCATTGTCGGACTGGCGCCAGGCGGCGGCACCGACGTCACCGCGCGGCTGATCGCGCAGCGGCTGACCGCGAGCCTTGGCACCAATGTCTATGTCGAGAACAAGCCGGGCGGGGCCTTCGAACCCGCCTACCGCGAATTGACCGGCGCCGCCCCCGACGGCCGCACGCTGTTCTTCATCTCCACGGCCACCGTGGTGGCGCAGCCCTCGACCAAGGATTATCCGTTCGACGTGCGCAAAATGGCGGCGGTGACCGAGGTCGGCCGCGGCCCGTTCATCCTGACCGCGCGCAAGGAGCTCGGCTTTCACGACATCAACGACTTGGTCGGCTATGCGAAGAAAAATCCCGGCAAGCTCACTTTCGCCTCCGGCGGCGGTGCCACCGGGTCGTTCTCGCTCTCCGTGGAGCTGTTGCGCCTGGCCGGCGGCATCAATGTCGTCAACGTGCCCTACAAAGGTTCGGCCGAAGCGTTGACCGATCTGCTCGGCGGCCGCATCGACGCCATGTTCGACGCCACGCCGATCGAAATCCCGCAAGTGAAGTCCGGCGCAGTGTCGGGCGTCGCGGTGACCGGCCGCGAGCGGCTCGCGGCGCTGCCGCAGGTCGGCACCTTTGCCGAAGGCGGCTTTCCGGTGTTTGCCGACGTGTCGAACTATTACGTGATCCTGGCGACGCCGGGCACGCCGCCCGCGGTGGCGCAGACGCTGCGCGACGCCATCGCCAAGGCGGTCACCGCGCCCGATGTGATGGCGCTGTTCGACAAGCAGGGCATGAAGCCCACCGCCAGCCAGCCCGCCGACACGGCGCACACGCTCGCGGCCGATCTCGCGCGCTGGACCGGCGTGATGGCGAAGGCCGGCATCGAGGCGAAGTAGGCGCTGTGCCGTTCGTCCCCGCGAAAGCGGGGACCAAGTCCGGATACCCGCTTGCGCGGGAATGAGCGGAGAGACTCCGTCGTCACGCCGAATGGCTCCCCGGACGAAAAGCCGCCTCGCACCGGATAATGTCGTAGTATCGGAATGAGGTCGGAAACCCGGAGGCGAGATGTTCGAGAAAGACGAAGTGCTCAAGGAGTTGCACACCCGCCTGGTGGCCGCGGGCATCAACCCGCTCGACCCGAAGGTGCAGGCGATCAGCGAGGTGGTCAACGCGTTCTACGCCGAGCGGACCCGCGAGGTGTTGCAGAAGATGCAGGCCGTGTTGAGCAGGATCGAGACGTAAGGCGATACTGACCGCATGCCGCTCCCGACCAGCCTGCCGCCGCTGCGCACCTTGTTCTTCGACGACCTCAAGGTCGGTATGCGCGAGCGGCTGAAGAAGACCATCGCCTCCTCCGACGTGGTCGGCTTCGCCCAGCTCACCGGCGACCGCAATCCGATCCATCTGTCCGAACACTTTGCCGCACGAACGCCGTTCGGCCGGCGCATCGCCCATGGGCTTTACACCGCGAGCCTGATCTCGGCGGTGCTCGGCACGCGGCTGCCCGGGCCCGGCGCCGTCTATATTTCGCAGACGCTCAATTTCCGCGCGCCGGTGCGGATCGGCGATACCGTGACGGTCGTCGTCACCGTGGCCGCGCTGATGCCGGAAAAGTCCCGCGCGCGGCTGACCTGCGTCTGCAAGGTCGGCCGCCAGGTGGTGCTGGACGGCGAGGCCTTGGTGAAAGTGCCGCGCGAGGAAAAGGGCAAGCGGCCGGTGATAAGGGTGTAGGGGGCGTAGCCTGGATTGAGCGGAGCGAAATCCGGGGCGATGTTTACGCTCGCACGCGGACCTCGGCTTTCGCTCCGCTCAAGCCGGGCTACGCTCGCTGACCAGGCATCACGCCTCGTCGTGAAAGCGAGCCACAGTGTCGCTGATCTCGCAGCCCGGCACGATCGCGAATTTGATCCTTGAGGCGGCCGGGCAGGCTTAGGAGTAGGCGCGGATTCGTCATCCTGCTCACGAACGCGGACGAAACTTGTCGAACAGCCAGTACATGAGCCCACCGACAATCGAGCCGGCGATGACGGCGGTCGCCACGGTCTGCAAGTTAATCGACGGCGCCCGCAACACCATGCCGCTCGACCACAGCACGGCGAACAGGATGGCGATCGGGATGCGGTTGGACTGCGGGCGTTTCACCATGACTCCCGGGATGCGGGCCGGCTCCCTGCGAGCGGTTGGAATGTACGGTGGTTGAACAGTTTTGCCACGTCTAACTCACGCGGCCGTCAATTTGCGGCCGTCATGGCCGGGCGTAGCCGTTCGAAGAACGGCTAAGCTTCCGCTCGCCTAGGTCCGGGGCATCCACGTCTTTTCTATCGGCTTGGAAGGGCGACGTGGAAGCCGCCTGCCTTCAGCGCACCCGCCCGCGCACGGTCAATGAGCCGTCGCTGTTTTCGGTGACCTCGACGCCCTTGCCGCGCAGCCAGGCGATGGTGTCCTCGCGGCTCATGGGCCGGCGCGGGCCTTCGGCGGGAGCGTTTCCGACCGGCGTTCCGGGAGGCAGCGCCGCGCGCGCGAGATAGCCGCTGAGCTCGCCCCAGCCGTTGCGCTCCTCGTAGCTTTCTTTGACGGACGGCATGGCGCCGTCGCCGCCATTGAATTCAGTCTCAAGGTAGGCGCGCTCGCCGGGATGAAGCTCGCGGGCCGTGCCGTCGGCGCTGACGTAGATATAGGCGTGAGGCTCCATGGCGTGTGGTCGCGTGGACCGGCAAATGGGTTCAAGCCGGCATGACCTCGGCCGTGGCCTATCACCGACCACGCAGGCAGCGCCCAGACGCTGAATTTCTTGCGCACCGGTGCGGATCGGCGACAAAGCGCGGACAGATCGCAGCTTCGCGGGGCGACGCCGCGGACCCCGAACTTCCACGTGGGCTCGGACGCGCTCAGCCGCCCCACGCCAGTCGGCCGCATTGCCATCTGTCGGAAATCACGCCAAAGTTGTATCGGCGGGTTTTCAGGGCCAACCGATGCCGCTCATGGACGAGCAGATTTTGGAATGCGCCGGTCACAACGACCTGCTCGAACTTCTATTTTCGGACCTGCGTGTTCGTATGCCGCCCGGCCAGCCGTTTCATATGGGACGCTTTCTCGAAAAAATCCGCACCATTCCCATCGGCCTCAGGTCGATGGCCGCGACGTTCGAGCTCGACGTGAGCATGACGCTCGACGATCTGGGCTGGCATTTCGGCAACTGGACGCATCGTGGCTATTGCGACGAAACGCTGAATGGATTGCGCGAACTGGAAGCCGGCGAATACGCGAACATGTTTGCGCAGGCTTACGAGTGGGTGCAGCCCTATTGGGAAAAGATACTTTCATTGCCTTCCGGCGAATTCGGCGACTGGTACAACGGCTCGGAATTTGAGAAGGCAACGGAGCCTCTTTCGTCGCGCTGGTGGGAGCTGGAAAAAGTCGACGACGGCATTTTCGGCTGCTGGACCAGATACGCGCGAAAATATCCGCACAAGGTGACACGGGTCGTGGCGCTACTCTGATTTCGTCGTGGCGGTAAGGTCTCACGGGGGAAACGAATAAGCGGCCGGTGCTGCGGCTGTAGGGGCGCGTACCAGCCACTTCGCGCAGTAAGCACGAATAAACGAGCAGATTTACTAGCCGCCTTTGTTTTGGTAAGCCCCGGCCCCGGTTCAATGGGCAGCTTAAGCTTCCACGCGGCCGCCTGAAAAATTAGATGCCGCTGATACTGTTGTTCCATTCCTTCGCAGCGAATTCCGAATTTTTGCGCAGCCGCAGTGATAAGGCTCAATTCACTTTCAGTAGGAGGAAGCCTATACACATCGTCTTCAAAGCTCGACGAAATAACGCCATCGAAATCAAAAACGTAAACATCATCACGAGAAATAAGGAGCCTATCGAACGGGAGTGCCGTTTCTAACGGCCGGTGGCTTTCGATTGCGGGGTCAATAGACATTACTGCGTTCCAAATAGGTTAAATGGAAGTCGGCATTTATTCCGCCGCCTCAACCCGCTTCTTCTTCCGCGGCTCCGCGCGGCTTCGCGCCAGCACCGGCTTCAAAAACGCCCCGGTATAACTGCGCTTCTCGCGCACCACGTCTTCGGGCGTGCCCGCGGCGACGATTTCGCCGCCGCCGTCGCCGCCTTCGGGGCCGAGGTCGATGATCCAGTCGGCGGTCTTGATGACTTCGAGATTGTGCTCGATGACGACAACGGTGTTGCCGGTCTCGACGAGCTCATGCAGCACTTCCAAAAGTTTCGCGACGTCGTGGAAGTGCAGGCCGGTGGTCGGTTCGTCCAGAATGTAAAGCGTGCGGCCCGTCGCGCGCTTTGACAGCTCCTTGGCGAGCTTGACGCGCTGCGCCTCGCCGCCGGACAGCGTGGTGGCCTGCTGGCCGACATGGATGTAATCGAGCCCGACGCGATGGAGCAAAGCGAGCGGCTCGCGCACCCGCGGCACCGCCTTGAAGAAATCGAGCGCCTCTTCGACCGTCATGTCGAGCACGTCGGCGATCGATTTGCCGCGGAACAACACGTCCAGCGTCTCGCGATTGTAGCGTTTGCCCTTGCAGACGTCGCAGGTGACGTAGACGTCGGGTAGAAAGTGCATCTCGATCTTGATGACGCCGTCGCCTTGGCAGGCCTCGCAGCGCCCGCCCTTGACGTTGAACGAGAAGCGACCCGGCTCGTAGCCGCGGGCCTTGCTCTCCGGTAGGCTGGCGAACCATTCGCGGATCGGCGTGAAGGCGCCGGTATAGGTCGCGGGATTGCTGCGCGGGGTGCGGCCGATCGGCGACTGGTCGATGTCGATGATCTTGTCGAGATGCTCGACGCCTTCGATGCGGTCGTAAGGGGCGGGGGCCTCGCTGGCATTGTTGAGCCGGCGCGCCAGCGCCTTGTACAGCGTGTCGACCAGCAGCGTCGACTTGCCGCCACCGGACACGCCGGTGACGCAGGTGAACAGTCCGAGCGGAATTTCGGCGGTGATATTTTTCAGGTTGTTGCCGCGGGCGCCGACGATTTTCAGGGTGCGGCTCTTGTTCGGCGGCCGGCGCTCCGGCACCGCCACCATCAGCTCGCCGGAGAGGTATTTGCCGGTCCAGCTGTCCGGCGCCGCTTCAAGGTCGGCGACGTCGCCCTGGGCGATGACATGGCCGCCATGGATGCCGGCGCCGGGGCCGATGTCGAGCACCCAGTCGGCGGTGCGGATGGCGTCCTCGTCATGCTCGACCACGATCACGGTATTGCCGAGGTCGCGCAGCCGTTTCAGCGTTTCGAGAAGCCGCGCATTGTCGCGCTGGTGCAGCCCGATCGACGGCTCGTCGAGCACATAGAGCACGCCGGTCAGCCCGGAGCCGATCTGCGAGGCGAGCCGGATGCGCTGGCTCTCGCCGCCCGACAGCGTGCCGGAGGCGCGCGCCAGCGTCAGGTACTCCAAGCCGACATCGACCAGAAATTTCAGCCGCTCGCGGATTTCCTTGAGTACCCGCACCGCGATTTCGTTCTGCTTGTCGGTCAGCCTCTGGGGTAGCTCAGTGAACCAGGCGGCTGCGCCTTTGACCGACATCTCGGACACTTCGCCGATGTGCTTGCCGCCGATCTTCACGCACAGCGCTTCGGGCTTCAGGCGATAGCCTTTGCAGGCGTCGCACGGCACGTCGGTGAAATAGCGGGCGATCTCCTCGCGCGCCCATTCGCTGTCGGTCTCTTTGTAACGCCGCTCGAGATTGGTGATGACGCCTTCGAAGGCGCGCTTGGTTTCATAGGCGCGCATGCCGTCGTCGTAGGAGAAGCGGATTTCGGTGTCACCCGAGCCGTAGAGGATGGCGTCCTGCGTCTTCTTCGGCAGGTCCTTCCATTTGGTGTCCAGCGTGAACTTGTAGTGCTTGCCGAGCGCCGCCAGCGTCTGCGTGTAATAAGGCGAAGAGGATTTCGCCCACGGCGCGATGGCGCCCTTGCGCAGCGTGCGGTCCTTGTCAGGAATGACGAGGTCGGCGTCGATGTGCTGCTCGACGCCGAGCCCGCCGCATTTCGGGCAAGCGCCGAACGGATTGTTGAACGAAAACAGCCGCGGCTCGATCTCCGGGATGGTGAAGCCGGACACCGGGCAGGCGAATTTTTCCGAAAAGGTGAGGCGTTCGGCGGCGGTCTGGTTGCGCTGCCGGTTGGCCTTGCTGATGGTCGCGGCGCCTTCGGCCGGCGCGGTCTCGGCCAATTCCGCCACCGCCAGGCCGTCGGCGAGCTTGAGCGCTTGTTCCAGCGAATCCGCAAGCCGCGCGGCGATGTCGGGGCGCACCACGACGCGGTCGACCACGACGTCGATGTCGTGGGTGAACTTCTTGTCGAGCGCCGGCGCTTCGGCGATCTCGTAAAATTGGCCGTCGATTTTGACCCGCTGGTAGCCCTTCTTCATGAACTCGGCGAGCTCCTTGCGGTACTCGCCTTTGCGCCCGCGCACGACCGGCGCCAGCAGATAAAGCCGCGTGCCCTCCGGCAGGCCTAAAATGCGGTCGACCATCTGCGACACGGTCTGGCTCTCGATCGGCAGTCCGGTCGCGGGCGAGTAGGGTACGCCGACGCGCGCCCACAACAGCCGCATATAGTCGTAGATTTCGGTGACGGTGCCGACGGTCGAGCGCGGATTGCGCGAGGTGGTCTTCTGCTCGATGGAGATGGCGGGCGACAGGCCGTCGATCTGATCGACGTCCGGCTTCTGCATCATCTCCAGAAATTGCCGCGCATAGGCCGAAAGGCTTTCGACATAGCGGCGCTGGCCCTCGGCATAGATGGTGTCGAAGGCGAGCGAGGATTTGCCCGAGCCGGACAGGCCGGTGAAGACCACCAACCGGTCGCGCGGAATATCGAGATCGATGTCCTTCAGATTGTGCTCGCGGGCACCGCGGATGGATATGACGCGGCGATCGCTGGCACGACGCGCAGCCTCACGACGGTCTTGCGCACCCTTCGCAGATTTTTCGAACAGGTCGTTCATTCGCACCGGTCGGGACAGGATTTAGCGCCCCGCCATCGGCACAGGGGAGGCACATATTCGCCCGCCGAACATAGTGAGAACGCCGGGATTTCGCCAGTGCGCGACCCAGACCTATGCCCGCAAATCTTGTGCAGAGTTCCGCGGCGCCTTGGCCGTCTCGGCCGTCAGCAGGTCGGGCACCACGGCTGACCGGTCGGTTGCGGGGTGAAGCGGTAGTTGAGGCCGAAGGTCAAAGTGTGGAGATAGGACGTATTGTTCACCGGCGTTGCCGTAAACTGATAGGTCTTGGTGCCGAAATCATAGAAATCATATTCGAGCCGCGCCGATAGATTCTCGGTCAGGCCATATTCGATGCCGCCGCCGGCGACGAAGCCGCTGCGATTGACGTTCAGCGTCTGCGACGCCGCGGTGACGCCGCCTATAAGCTGGTCCTGAATGTATTGGGCACGCAGCCAGGCGCCGCCGCCTTTGGCGTAAAACAGCCAATCATTGGCGGCATAGCCAACGCGGCCGCTAACCGCGGCAAGCCACAGCGGATTGGAGGTGTTGCGCTCTTGAGTTACTCCGGCAGGCCCGCCAGTGACCGAGCCGATGCCGTAGCCGCTGAGATTCGACGCCGACCAAGCCCCTTCAATGCCGACCACCCAGGCGTTGAACTGGTAATTGGCGCCGAACTGCGCGCCGCCAATAATGCCGGCAGGGTGGGCGGTCTGCGTGCCTGAAATCGTCGTCGTGCCGAGCGCAGTGGCCTGGCTGATGCTGTCGGACAGCAAGCCGCCGCCGACATTGGCGCCGCCATAGATCCCGGTCCAATTGTACATGGCAGGCGGCAACGCCGCTGCGGGCGGGTAGTAGCTTGGCGGCACCGCCATATCCGCGGCACGAACCGGCGTGGCAAAAGCCATCGCGGCCAGTGCGAACGCTGCCAGTGCCGGACCTAATGACCTCATACGCCAACCCCCCGACCGGCCACACGGCTCCCCTGGTCAGATTATCTAATACAATGCTTCCCGGTCATACTGAATAGTGCAAAAAAACCACAACCCACTGAAATCCATAAGCCATCCAAAACGCAAAGAGCGGGGCCTCGAGCCCCGCTCTTGCCTATTGGCTTAGCGCGAACCTCAGCGGAATTTGTAATCGACCCCGAGCCGGATCAGGTTGGCGTCCAGCTTCACCGTCGGAGCGGCACCAGTGGTGAATGTCGCGTTCGACAGATCGACGAACAGGTATTCCACCCGGGCCGTCCAGTTGTCGGCGAAAGCGGCCTCGACGCCGGCGCCTGCCGTCCAGCCGGCCACATCTTTGCTGGCAAAAGTGCTGGTGGCGGCACCGTTTGCGCCTTCCGAGATATTGCCGAAGGCACCGCCGGCGGTGCCGTAGAACAACACCCGATCCGCGGCGTATCCGACGCGGGCGCGTACGGTGCTGAGCCAGTTGTTCTTGGTTTCGCATCCGTTGCCGAACGTTGCGATACAATTAGGGTCGCTGATATTGCCGTCCAGCCACGATCCATCGAAGTCGCCCTCGATGCCGAAGACGAAGGCGTCAGTCTGGAAATTGGCGCCGATCGTGCCGCCGACTAGACCGCCTTTGACGTTGAAATCGGCGGTGGTGCCAGCACCCGGAATATTCCACGAACTCTTGCCCAGTCCGTAGCCGCCGTTGACGCCGAAATAGATGCCGCCCCAGTTGTAGACCGGTGCGACCGTGGGAATGTAGGCGGCGGGCGCCTGCGGTGGCGGCGGACCCGGTTGGGGAAGATCGGCTGCGAGCGCCTGTCCGGCGGCTGCGAACGCCAACGCTCCAGCTATCACCAATCGCTTCATCGCGACCCTCCAGTGCGTTGCGCGACCACGTCGGAATGCCCGAAATGGCGTCTGCCATCAGCGCAGATTGTGCTTCGACGGAATCACTTCCGTACTGCCGTCGCTGTCCTATAACTACCTGATCCGGCTCGAAAAATGTGTGACCTAAAAGGGCGATTATCCGGTACTTGACTGGTAGGGTTAAATCTGCCATATTGGCTCCTGTCGATAGGGGAGTCCGCCATGGCCAAGCGTCCGAAGCCCGTCCACCAAATGACCGAAGGCCAGTTCGAGACCATGTTCCCGGCCGGGAACGAGAATGCCTGCAAAGCCTATTTGCAGGCCCGACGCTGGCCCGAAGGCGTCCATTGCCCCCGTTGCGGCAATGTGAAGGTCTTTCCGGTCGGTTCCATGCCCTTCAAGTGGCAGTGTTACGAGTGCGAGACCGTCCAAGGGGCCGGATACCGCTTTTCCGTCATCGCCGGGACGATCTTCGAGAATACGAATAAGCCGCTGCGGCAGTGGTTCAAGGTCGTCCACCTGATGCTGACCAGCAAAAAGGGCGTCAGCGCCCTCCAAATCAAGCGGCATATGGGATTCGGGTCCTACGAGACCGCTTGGAGCATGTGCCACAAAATCCGCGTCGCGCTGCTGGAGCCCGAAACCCAATTGGGCGGCATTGTCGAGGTGGACGAAACCTACGTCGGAGGCAAATTCCGCAATAAACACCGCAGTAAGCGGCAGGCGCACGATGGCGATACCCACAAATTCCACACTGGCGGCATCGCTTCGGGCAAAACCCCCGTGGCTGGTGCGGTCAGCCGCAAGGGCAACGTGATCGCCCGCGTTCTCGACAACGCCAAGGCCGAAACGATCTGCGAATTTGTCCGGGAAGCGGTCAGCAACAAGGTCAGCCTGCTCTGTACCGACGATTTCCGTGGCTATCGGCGCTTGGACCGCGAATATCCCCGCCAGTCCGTCGATCATTCGCACGGCGAATACGTCGTCGGGGCCGTCCACACCAATACAATCGAGGGCTTCTGGTCGATCTTCAAGCGCGGCGTGGTCGGCACATTCCACAAGGTCAGCGCTAAATACTTGCAACTTTATGTTGCCGAGTTCCAATTCCGGTACAACAATAGAGAGAATGCGGATATTTTCGAGACGGCGATCAGCGGATGCTGATGCGGATGCCAAGAAATGAGTAGTGGAATAGAAAGCACAGATGCAGCCGCAGGCGATGGAAACAATAGCCATCAACAAAAAAAGCCCTCCGGGCCAGCCCGCATGTGTTTGAAAATAGCCGATAAGTTTGAAACCTACCGTGAAAAAGGCAAAGACCCCGATTACCGCAAGGAGCGGCGCGAACGAATTACTATTGTGGGTTTGATTGCGACGGCAACCTTCACATTCATTGCTGCTATTATCTTCTGGTGCCAACTGCGCACTTTTCAAAAGACAGATGTTACTCTGCATCAAACAATGATTTCCGCTAGTAGAGCCTGGATCGCGCCTAAAATCCTTGGCATCCATGGAGATATCAAATCCAAAAATGCCGCTGACTTGTGGTTGGAGTACCTCAATCCTGGAAAAGAGCCTGCTCTTGACGCCGTACTCTTCGAAAAACCCGACACGTTTCCAATGGCTGATTTGCTGAAAACTGGAGATGTGAGGGACAGTTCTGGAAATATCGACCCCATCAAAGCAAATCAGGCACTCGACAAAGTGCTTTCTGCCCGCGCTGAACCGCCCCGGTAACCCCGGAGGCTATTTGGTTTGAGTCACGCTGCGATAGCCTGTTCCTCCATGTCGGCATAGTAGGCAGCTTCGGCCTCGGCGGGCGGCATGTTGCCGATGGGTTCGAGAAGCCGCCGGTTGTTGA
>DATAWA010000170.1:0-34726 GCA_036267435.1 Xanthobacteraceae bacterium
GGCCGGCATTCGCGACGGCTCCGTCGTCCTGCTCGGCGGCTTTGGCTCGATCGGCCAGCCTGACGCGCTGATCGAAGGCTTGATCGAGCAAGGCGCCACCGACCTGACCGTGGTCTCCAACAATGCCGGCACCGGCCGCACCGGCTTGGCGCGGCTTCTCGAACTCGGCCGCGTCCGCAAGATTATTTGCACCTACCCGCGCAGCGCCGGCTCGGTGGTGTTTGAAGACATCTATCGCGCCGGCAAGATCGAGCTCGAGATCGTGCCGCAAGGCACCATGTCGGAGCGCATGCGCGCCGCCGGCGCTGGCATTCCCGCTTTCTTCACCGCCACCGCGGTGGGCACCAAGCTCGCCGCCGGCAAGGAGGAGCGCGACATCGGCGGTCGGCGCTATTTGCTGGAAGAAGCGCTCGCCGGCGATGTGGCGCTAATCGAAGCGTGGGAAGCCGACCGCTGGGGCAACCTCACCTACCGGTCTTCGGCGCGCAATTTCAATCCGGTGATGGCGACGGCGGCAAAGTTGACCATCGCGCAGGCGCAGCACATCGTAGAGCTTGGCGCGCTCGATCCGGAGAAGATCGCGACACCCGGCATCTATGTCGGGCGGGTGCTGCACGTGCCCTATGGCGAACCGACGGTGACGTGATGGAAGACGCAGTAAAAGAGGTCGCCGGCTGCAAGCCGCTCTCGCGCAGCGAGATGGCGGAGCGGGTCGCCCGCGACATCCCCGAGGGCTGGTACGTCAATCTCGGCATCGGCGCGCCGCTGCAGATCGCCGACTACGTGCCGGAAGAGCGCGAGGTGATTTTCCACTCCGAGAACGGCGTCCTCGGCATGGGTCCGGCGCCCAAACCGGACGAGGTCAACCGCTGGCTGATCAATGCCGGCAAGAAATATGTAACGCTGCGCACCGGCGGCTCCTACATGCATCATGCCGACAGCTTCGCGCTCATTCGCGGCGGCCATCTCGACCTGTGCGTGCTCGGCGCCTTCCAGGTCGCCGAGAACGGCGATGTCGCCAACTGGTCGATCTCCGACAACGACACCGCGCCCGCGGTGGGCGGCGCCATGGATCTCGCCGCCGGCGCCCGGCAGCTCTGGGTGCTGATGGAACACACCACCAAAACCGGCGACAGCCGACTGGTGCGGCGCTGCAGCTATCCGCTGACCGCACTTGGCGCGGTCAACCGGGTTTACACCAATCTCGCGGTGCTCGACGTCGCCGATGGCGGATTTGTCGTGCGCGACATGGCACCGGGATTGACGTTCGAGGCCTTGCAGAAAGTCACCGACGCACCGCTGCATCGCGCCTGATGCGGCAGCCCGCATGGCGCAAATGCGCGGCTTGAGCTAAATTGATCGTCCATGCGCGCGATCGCCTCCCTCACTTTCGTCTACGAGCCCCGCGAGGACCGCATCGCGGCTGCCGTCAATCCCGGCCGTCCCGACGCGTGGTCCTGCTGGCTCACCCGGCGCGTGGCGGTGGCGCTGCTCGAGCGCACGACGGAATTTCTCGACAGCACCTCGGCGCTGGCGAAACAGGCGCCCGCCGAGATGCGCGGCGAATTCAGCGCGTTTGAGCGCGAGGCGGCTATCGCCAAGACCCAGCGGGCGATGTCGGTCACACCGCCCGAAATCCTCAAATCGAGCGCCGTCGCGGCGGAACTGATCGATCGGGTTACGATCGCGCCGCACGGCGATAATTTCCGTCTCGAATTATACGGCATGAGCGGCGACGGCGCAGCAGCCGGACTATCTCGCGCCGAATTGCAGCGTATCCTGCAGATGCTCCAGGGCGTGGTCGCCAAGGCCGGCTGGCTGGCAGCGGCCGGCAAGACCGCACCGGCGGCCGCCGCCGAATCCGGCGCCAAGCCGTCACGCCACTAGTTCGCTGGAGCATGATCTTATCGGAAATTGCGCCCGCCCACGCTCACGCCAAAAGAGCGTTGGCAGGTCCGCCGACATGCCATAACGTCCCGTCCTTAATGCGTAACAGGGAGAACGCGCCATGGCGCAGCCAGACTTCAAGGTGACTTGGGACCACATTCATCTGCGCACCACCAATCCCAATGCCATGGCGCAATGGTTTGAAAACATGCTCGGCGCCGAAGTGAAGCGCAGCATGCAAGAAGGCAAAGAGCGGATCGATTTGAAGCTCGGCGGCGCCAATATCTTTATCGCTCCGGTCGGCGAAGGCGACGGCACCCATGCGGCCCCGACCATCCCCTATCGCGGGCTCGATCATTTCGGACTGTCCGTCAGCGGCATCGACGCGATCGCAGCCGACCTGAAGAAAAAGGGCGTCGAATTCACCCGCGAGCCGACCACGGTGCGGCCGGGCGTGCGCGTCTGCTTCATCCGCGCGCCGGAAGGCGTGTCGATTGAGCTTCTGGATCGCACGGCCAAATAGCGGCCGCGGCGAGGACAGCGATCGATAGCCGCCGACACATCCATGTCCGCCATGGCGAATGACGAGACCGCGGAGTCGATTCGCATGGCGCTGTTCGAGCGGTTCGGCGAAACCTTCGCCATCGACCCGCGGCTTGCCGGCCTCGATGGGCTGGCAAGAATTGCGGCGCATCGTTCGCATCGGCGCTACACGGACCGCGCCGTCGAGCCCGGTCTGCTGCGGCTGTTGTGCGCCTGCGCCCTCTCCGCGCCGTCCAAAAGCGACCTTCAGCAAGCCGATATCGTGGTGGTCGGCGATAGGGCCATCCGCAAGACCATCGTCGCGACCATTCCCGACATGCCGTGGATTTTGGATGCACCGGTATTCCTGGTGTTCGCCGCCAATGGCGCGCGATTGCCGGCACTCTGCGAACTGCGCGGCAAACCGTTCCCCAACGATCACCTCGATCAGTTCTTCAATGCCGCGGTCGACGCGGCGATCGTCATGACGACGTTCATCCAAGCCGCGGCCACGGTCGGGCTCGGCTGTTGTCCGATCAGCGCGATCCGCGATCGGCCGCGCGTCGTCAGCGATGCATTGAAACTGCCGGACCGGGTCGTTCCGGTCGCGGGACTGTGCGTCGGCTGGCCGGCGCAGCCGGGCGACATCACACCGCGATTGTCGCTTGGCACCACGGTGATCGAGAACGCCTATGCCGCGCGCGACCTGACCGAAGAGATCGATGCTTATGATCGCCGCCGCGCGGCTTTGCGGCCCTATCGGCGGCAACGGAATGCCGAGCGCTGGGGCGAGACGCAGCCCTACGGCTGGTCGGAAGACAAGGCCCGGCAATATGCCGAGCCGACCCGCACCGACTTCGGCCGCTTCGTGCGCGGCAAGGGCTTCCGCCTCGATTAGCCGATCGCCTGCAATCCCAAGGCACATCCGAGGACACAGCCGACGCAGAGAACTGCGATGCCGAGCGCCAACGACAATGAAAACAACACGCGCCGCTCGCCGAACAGCCACAAAGCGGCGATGACAAAAAAGAAGATCGCAAGATCGAAGCCGAGATAAGGAATGCCGGCGACGAACAGCAGCAGGACCGCGATGAAAAAGACCGGCCGCCAATCGGCGCTGTGCCGTAGCGCAGTGGGCATGCTTCCGTCCCGACTGGTTTGGGCGGCGATTTTGCCGGCCTGACGGTAACAGTTCAACGGGTCAGGTCAATCGGCTGCGGCGGCGCGCGGCCGGCCGAAGTTCCCGTTGCTAATTGACGATAACCGGCGTCGAGACTTTCACCCGGCCGTAAAGATCGACAATGTCGTCGTTGGCGAGACGAATGCAGCCGAACGCCACGAATTTGCCGATCGTCTTCGGCGCATTGGTGCCGTTGATCCGGGAGTTGCCATCGTCAAGCGCGAGCAAGCGCGCGCCAAGCGGGTTGCCGGGGCCGCCGGCCATCGGCGCCGGTGAGTGCTTGAGCAAATCCGGCGGTGGCTGCCATGCCGGCCATTCCGTCATGCTCACGATGCGCCGCAGTCCGACGAGATCGACACACTGCCGGCCGACCCCGATGCCGTAACGCAACGCCACATTGTTGGACTGCACCAGATAGAGAAAGTGCTGGGCCTTATCGACGATGACGGTGCCGGTCGGTTCGAGCGTGCGATAAAAGGTCGGCTGGCGACGAAAGACATAAGCCATGTCGGGGTCCGAATTGCCGCCGTCGACGCCGGGCGCAAGGTCGTTATCCGCCGCGGCCCGGCGCTCCTGTGACGGCAACAGCTTGTTTTGCGCTTCGATTTTGCCGGTTGGCGATGGCTGCACACCCGCGGCCCAATAGACGTAACCGGCCGCGGCGAGCGCGGCGGCGACGACGGCTGCAGCGATCGAGATCCCCCGCAACGGGCGAGCCGGTGCGGCAATCAAGCCTTCTTCGCGCGCCGTGCGCGTGTCGCTGCCGATGTCGCCGAAGCGATCATGGGTGCGCGCGTCGGGCGCGATGCCGCCCTGCTCGGTCCACGACAATTCCTGCTCGATGCGCGCAATGGCGTCCTCCAGGGCTGCTTCTTCGGCGGCGATCTCGTTTCCCGGGGGCACCGGCGTCAGCGTGCGCAGCCGGCTCGACAACATGCGCCGCGCGCGGTCGTAGACGACGCCCCGCCATTGCGCATCGCCGGCGCCGGGCGCGGTCACCGCACGCAATAACGTCGAATAATAATCGACCATCGGGGGAGAACCGTTTAGGCGACGATGTTATCAAGAAATTTCCGCATGCGGGATGCCGTCGGTGAGGCGTTCGGCCTGGTCAGCCCTTGATTTGCCGGCCGGCGCGAGCGTCGGCGATCAGGGCTGAGAAGGCGCCGAGCGCTGCTTTGGCGCCATTGAAATACGTGTCGGTTGGCGAATCGAGCCACTTCTCGCCATAGCCGATGGCGGTATGGGCGAGCCGGACACGGCCATCGAGCCACGGGCCGCCGCCGAAACCGCCGATCACAGGAATCGTCACGGCCGCGACCACCGCAGGACCGGCCACCGGACCCGAATTGGTAAAATCAAGGAGCGCCGCGCCGGCCGCTTCGAGCATTCTCGCGTCCTCGACAAGCCGCGACGCCGCTGCCGCGCCGGCTTGGGCTTGCCGCGAATTCTGCGCGCTGTAGGGGATGCCGTATTTGACTGCGGTTTGCGGCGTGAGCCCGAACTGGGCAAACACCGCTATGCCGTCGCCGGCGAGTGCGCGCACGACTTCGGGAAAATCCGCCGCGGCGTCGACCTTGATCATGTCGGCACCGCCTTCCTTGACGAGGCGGGATGCCGCCGCGCGCGCCGCCTCGACGCCCTGCTGCACCGGGCCATACGGCATATCGCAACTCACCAAAGCGCGCTCGACGCCGCGGCGCACCGCCCGGCAGCAGATCAGCATCTCGTCGAGCGTCACGTCGAGCACGTCGGCGCGGCCCCACAGATTGACGCCGACCGAATCGCCGACCGAGACGAAATCGAAACCGGCGCGGTCGGCGATGCGGGCGAGCTGGTAGTCCCAGGCGACGACACCGACGCTCTTTTTGCCTTCGCGCTTCATTTGTAAGAGCTCGTCGATCGTCATCCGGTCGGACATGGTGGCTTGCTTTAAGTTGCTCGGCGGGCGGCTCACTCTAGGCAAGCGCCCTGCTTTCGTCACCCCGGCTGGGCAGCGTCAAACAGCACCGGCCGGAAACCGGCGCGTTTGGATCGGCTCGGGGCGGGAATCTACTGCTGGATGTTGGCGGCGGACGGCTTCTTCGCCGGCGCGCTCGGCTTGGCCGTGTCGTCAGCCTTGAGATCGGGAGGCGGGCTTGCCGCCAGCGCCGAGGAGGACATCGGCGTCCAGTGGGCGGCCGCGGTCTTGCCGTCATGCTTCTTGCCATCGAACGCCGGCTTGCGGGCGGCGGGCTTGAGCGCCCGGTGCTCTTCCGGTTTCGCCGGCTTGCGGTCCGCGGCGGCGCTGTCATCGGCTTTCGCCGTCGCGACTTTGCGCTTTGTCTTCTTATGCACAGGCTCGGCGGCGATCTGCGCCTCGAGCTTGGCGATCTCATCCGGCGAGCGTGTCGGGCCGGTGTAGACCACGACCGGAATCACCGGACCCTGGTCGGGCAACAGGTTGTCGGAGCTGCGATCGCGCAACGCTGACAGGATCGTGGAAAATTTCGGACCGCCATCGACGGCGTCGTCCGTGCCGGTATCGAAGTCAGCGTCGGGATCGTCGGTTTCGCTTGCCGCGCGGCGGCGATGCCGGCCACACATTTGGTCGGTCAGATCCGGCGGTGCGGCGTCGATCGGCGTCAGCGAGTCCACATTGCCCAGCGCCGGCGTCAGCCAGGACATCGGACCCTGATTGAAGCCGTATTGCAGCATTTCCGCAGCCTTAATGGCCCGCGCGCTGGACGACGGAGCGCCAAGCACCACCGCGATCAGTTCTTTGTCGTTGCGATCCGCGGTAGCCACGAGATTAAAGCCGGAGGCGCAGACGAATCCGGTTTTCATGCCGTTGGTGCCCGGATAACGGCCGAGCAGCGGGTTGTAATTGCGCACGACGCGCCGGCCGTATTTGATCGCCGGGATGTGCCAGTAGCCGCTGTATTGCGGAAAATCGTGAATGAGCGCGCGAGCCAGGATCGCGAGATCGCGGGCCGACGTGATCTGATTGTCGTCCGGTAAGCCGTTCGGATTGACGTAGTTTGTTTCCGTCATGCCGAGGCGGTGCGCGGTGTCGGTCATTTCCGCGGCGAATTGCTCGATCGAGCCGCCAAGGCCTTCGGCGAGCAGCACCGCCATGTCGTTCGCCGACTTCACCATCATCATCTTGATGGCGTTATCGACGGTGACCTGGGTGCCGACCGCGAATCCCATCTTGGTCGGCGATTGCATCGCCGCGTTGGGCGACACAGTGAACAAAGTATCCGGCGTGACCTGCCCGTCGTGCAATGCGGTCAGCGTCATGTAAAGCGTCATCAGCTTGGTCAGCGAAGCCGGATGCCACGGGTAGGTTGCGTTATCGGCCCGCAGGACCTTGCCAGAACCGGCATCGACCAGAATGAGGGACTCGGCCCGTGCCGGCGCGGCCGACAGGACCGCGGCACCCAAGGCAACCGAACTTACGGCAAAACCGAGCAGCAGCGCCCGGAACGAATTCTTACGATCCACTAGTCGCGGTCCGTTCGGTTGATCGGGCCCAGTTTGGGTCGGGGCCGCGAATGTTCCAAGCAATATTCAACAGGCGCTGGCGAATGCCTATCTAAACCACAGCCGGGCTCGAAGGCAAAGCCGATTAGCGCTATCCTCAAGCGCGGTGTGGATTGGCAAACGCTCCTAAGCCAATGAAAAGCGACGAAAGTTCGGCGGAGCGGAAAACCCGGGAGGAATCATGACGGCCTGCATCGTGGGATGGGCGCATACGCCGTTCGGCAAGCTTTCCGGGGAAAGCGTCGAGAGCCTGATCGTGCGGGTCGCCCGCGAGGCGCTCGCCGATGCCGGCGTCGCGGCGCAAGACGTCGACGAGATCGTGCTCGGCCACTTCAATGCCGGGTTCTCGGCGCAGGATTTTACCGCTTCGCTGGTGCTGCAGGCCTCGCCCGATCTGCGCTTTACGCGCGCCACCCGGGTCGAGAATGCCTGCGCCACCGGTTCCGCCGCCGTGCACCAGGGGCTGAAATCGATCGCGGCGCGCGCCGCGCGCATCGTGCTTGTGGTCGGCGCCGAGCAAATGACCGCAACGCCGCCTGCCGATATCGGGCGCAATCTCCTGAAAGCCTCCTATGTCCGTGAGGAAGCCGACATCGACGGCGGCTTCGCCGGCATTTTCGGCCAAATCGCCGGGCTTTATTTCCAGCGCTGGGGCGATCAATCCGACGCGCTCGCCCGCATCGCCGCCAAGAACCACAAGAACGGCGTGGGCAATCCATTCGCCCAGATCCGCAAAGACCTTGGCTACGAGTTCTGCCGTGCCGAGAGCGAGAAGAATCCGATCGTGGCCGGACCGCTCAAGCGCACCGATTGCTCGCTGGTATCGGACGGCGCGGCGGCGCTGGTGCTCACCGACGTCGAGACCGCGCTCACGCTCGACAAGGCGATCGTGTTCCGCGCCGCCCAGCATGTGCAGGACTTCTTGCCGATGTCGCGCCGCGACGTGCTCAAATTCGAAGGCTGCTCGGTCGCCTGGCAGCGTGCGCTAAGTGAGGCCGGCATCGCGCTGAAGGATTTGTCGTTCGCCGAGGTGCACGACTGCTTCACCATCGCCGAATTGATCGAATACGAAGCGATGGGGCTCGCCGCCGAAGGCCAGGGCGCGCGCGTGATCGCCGACGGCATCACTGCCAAGGATGGCGCGTTGCCGATCAATCCGTCCGGCGGGTTGAAAGCCAAAGGCCATCCGATCGGCGCCACCGGCGTCTCGATGCATGCGCTCACGTCGATGCAGCTCACCGGCACCGCCGGCGACATGCAAATCAAGAACGCCAAGCTCGGCGGCATTTTCAACATGGGCGGCACCGCAGTCGCCAATTACGTCAGCATTCTGGAGCGGTTGCGATAACTGTCGTTCCGCGCCCTGCGAAAGCGGAACATCGAAGATTTGGCGCGGAATCGCCAATGCCGTGAGGAGCACCATTCGTCTAACGGCGCGTCGCGACGGATCACCAGCAGCGCAAGGCACGGAAGCAAGGCAGAGAACCTGAAGCTTGGTGAGATCGCGCGAGGTACGGGCGGAGATAGCGTTTTGGTTTGCTCGATGGAGGCGGCTTCTATTGCCCCACTTATTTATTCTCAAAACTCGCCGAGCACCTTATCTAAAACCGATAGGCACCACCTAATTTCAGCACGTTCATTGACGCGGCGTCGCTGCGCAGAGCGGTCGTGACAATGCCTGATGGAATGGCCGTGTCGATATTCTCGATTTTGGCGTTGCCAAAATTCATGTAATCGTATTCCACCTTGGCCGACAAGTTGGCGGCAATACCCACTCTACACCGGTCCAGCCATCTCGAACCGTCAGCACCGCATTATTACTTGTGACAACTCCGACGCCGTTAGTTACTAATCCTAGTCCGCGAAAATTTGCCCACGCCCAGCCGGCTTTCCCGAAAAACATCCAGTTGTTGACTGCATGACCCAGACGACCTGTTACCGCCGCAATCCAATTTACCGTTTGGTGCACGTCGTCTGAAGTCCCCGGTATAGAGACGGCGATTGCTGAACCCCTCAGGTTTCCCCCCGAATAGTTTCCGTCAATGCCCAGCACCACACTATTAATCTGATAATTGTAACCTCCGTAAGCACCTCCAAGTCCACCACTGGTATGGATTGGATTTTCCAAAAACCCAGTTGGGAAACCTGGCGAGCCTGCTGGGATAGTTGCCTGCCAAAAAGTCCAGCCTCCGCCGACCTCTCCACCGACGTAGAGTCCGGTCCAATTGTAGGCAGACATCGCAGCCGGAGTTATGGGGGGAGCCTTGGTCGGCATATCGGCAGCGCTAACCGTCCCTGCAGACGCAACACTCCAACCAATCCCGGCTAAAAGAACAGCAATGGCGTGACGCATGGCGATCTCACATCGAGTCATTAATGAGAAGGTATTTTCAATCTGGCGGAGATGACGACGAGTTCAGCACCTAGAGACCAGACCGCTCGGCCGTGGCCATGCTATCCTAGGTAGCGGAATCTAGGTTAGATCGTCTTGCGTGCCCATGGACGCGTGGTGGACCGCAAAGCTTTATCCCCACTGTCCACCTACCCTCATTTAATGAATGTCGGCGTGCGCGATTAGCTAACTGCGCCTGACCGGCGCCCACCATCAACATCACACACCGATTCCCGCGGGCAAGCCCTCGGACGTCTTTGCCCACGTTATCGCCGATGGCATCACCGCCAAGGATGGCGCGCTGCCGAGCGCAGAAGCTCGCGTCAGGAAAGATTTTCGCCTGCAGCAACGCCATGCGCTGTGAACGGCATATCGGGAACGCCGAGCCGCATGACGAGCGCGCGCGCCGCGGCGAAGCAAAGGACGGCGATTGCGATCCCCGCCAGCACATCAACCAAATAATGCGACCCGTCGATCGGTGTCGCCACGATCATGAGTGAGTTGACAACGACAGCAATCCATCTCGCGATCGGCACCGGCCAAAACGCCATCATAAGAATGACACCAAGGGCGGCATGCAGGCTGGGAAACGTGATGATGCCTTCGGAGCCCATCCCCATCAGGAGACGAAAACTGCCATCGCGCAAGCCGAAAAATACCGGCCAGCTGGTGTGGCTCAGTGGCAGCGGCGCGGCGGCATCCGTGATTTGGTAATGCAACCATGCCCCTTCCGCCGGGACAATCGCCGAGATCGCGATGGTGACGAGCGCGGCAAGGATAAACGCCAGCACATAAGCGCGCAGCCACGCCAGCCGCGCGGTGAAACCGAGCAGCAGAACCGCGGCGACCGTCTGCGGCATCAGCGATAGATAGGCGACATGCATCAGCCTGGAAAATCGCGGCCAGTGCTCCATGAGCACGAGCAATGCCTTCCAGTCGAAACGCAAGGCGTGGTCCAAGTAGGCCAGTGCGGTATCCTGCAGCGGCAGTGACGCTGCCGCCGCGACATAAGACAGCGGTGCGCCAACGGCGGAGAAAGCCACGAGCTGTGCCGTGCTTTCGAGAACAGAAGCGAGATCGTAATCGCTGCGCCGCTCGCCGTAATAATAAGCGCCAAGCTTCAAAAGAAGACACACGGCCGCCGGCGCAATAAAGCTCTTAAGCGCAATCGCGAACTCGCTGACAGTCGCGGTGAAGGGTATGGAGATTGCGACGAGAGCGATCAAAATCCAGATGACCCCGTCCAACCGCCGAAGTCCGACGACCCCCGAAGTCATGACAAAGCCTCACGCACCTGCGCGACCGATTGACCCTTAAGGAATCGCCTCAAGCAAGCCAAATCGGTTGCCCGGCTGATACAAACGCTGCCTTAGCTTTGCTGCCCAACCCGTTAATTTGGCATTTAAACGAAGCGCTTCATTGCCCACGCAAAGTATGATGCCGCGTCACGGCTTGACGTAAATGGCCGCATACTCTCCTGTGTAAGCCTCCCTCCAGCCTCTCTCGCCCACCAGGAACTGCCGCAACTCCTCATGGGTCTTAGGCCAGAGCACCGTATCGATTTTGTATTTTTTAAGCACCGCATCCCACGCGGCCGGGTCGACCTTTATGTGCGCAAGCTTGAAATAGTCATGCAGTAGATCATCCGGATAAGCCGTCGCCGCGCGACCGTCGACAAACACCGGTATGACGCCCCGGTCGCGAAAGATTAAAATTCCACCGTAGTTCCAGTGGTTGAGCAGCCGCGCATTTGGAAAATTCGTTTCAAGATAACGCACATCCTGCGCGGAAAGCATTTGCGGCAGGCCGACGGCCGGGTCAATTTCCATATAAGCCAACGGCAAAGCGCAGGCCGCAATAAGGCCGGCAACAAGCAACGATTTTTCACTCCCGAAATTACTCGATGGCGCGGGCAGCAATCGATCCAGATGAAGAGCCAACGGGACCGTCGAAAACATAAAAAAGAAGGACATATATCTGAATTGATAGAGTCCCAGGAACAAAAAGAACCAGGAAAGCAGCCGGGGCTCAATTGGAGACAATCTTCTGTCGCGGAGCTCAAGCGCGATAAATGCCAAGATGTAGATGAGGCCGGGAATGCTCCCCGGCACGGTGAAGTTCCGATAGTAAGGCCACCATTCAGTGACGTACTGTTGCGAAAAGTGGCCTAAGACCGTCGTCAGCCCTTCATAGATATGCCAGCCGAGCGGATTGATAAACGTTGCAATAAAGCAAGCGACGCCGACGGCTGCATAGATTTTGAAATTGACCCAATCCCGCCTGAGCAGTGCCACGCCGCCAAAAGCAGCAATGATAAAAAGACCAAGCAAGAAGCCGCCGTGCAGATTGGCCCACAGATTCATAAATGCGGGCAGCAAAAAAACCCGCCTCGTTCCTTTCAGGCATTCCACGTAGAATACGACGCTCAACGCCATCGTTGCCGTGTTTGGCGAGACGGCAAGATAAATATTCGGATATGCCGAAAATGCCGGATAAAGCAAACACGCGCATAAAACCGAAATGCAGACTGCGATCGGTGAGGCACCGCTGCGCAGGCAGGCCGAGGTGAGGTACGCGACGATGACCGCACCGCACGCAACTGTTAGAAATATCAGACCGTTGAACTTCGCATGGTGAAATATCCAACTGGCAATCGCGTCCCAAAGCCACGAAAGATTAAACCATTGCCGTCCTGCGGTAGTGAACGACCACGGATCATGGAACGGAACATTGCCTCGCGCTCGGATCAGGTCGCCGGCAGCCAGATGCCATCCCAAATCAAAATGGCCGAGCAGGATCGGCGCGTTCAGAAGGTAGTAAGCGCATGTGGACGAAATGAGAAAAATGTAAATTCCGGACTTCTGAAAGGAAGAACCGAGCATCATTTCCGTGATCCACAAGCGCAACGCCGGTGCCGGCGTGAGGCGGCCGAGTTCCTACGCGATGCCGCTGGCGATATACTGCGCGCCCAAGGGGACGTGCCGCAAACCGCGCTCGAGACGACGCGGCAGCGGCGCGGCCGACGGCAGCAGCAAGAAGTAATGCGACCGAGCATCGTGAAGCCCGGCATCCGCCATCAGCGCTCGCGTCTCGCCGGCACGCAGCAATACGGCGTCGCGGTCGAATTCACACCGCGCCACCGCCAGCCTGGTCAATGGATTGAACGGGTTATGCTCGATGACGCAGACCAGACCGCCGGGGCGGACGATCCGCCGCATCTCGCGCAGAAGGCCGGTCCGCCGCGGCGGCTGCACATGATGCAGCACGCAAATCGCTATCGAAAGATTGAAGACCGCATCATCGTAGGGCAGCGTCTCGCCGCCATAGACTCGGTACTGGACCTCTGGATTTCGCAGCCGTGCCTGAGCGATGCTGGCTTCGGAGACGTCGGTGCCGCATATCCGGCCAAACATACTCTGGACATGCGGATGAAGTTCGCCGACGCCGCAGCCGACGTCGAGCAGGTGCAGATCGCGCATCCCGTTCAGACGGCTGCCAATGAGCCCGCGCAACGCATCCGCCTTAGCCGCAGTGAAAAAGCTGTGCGGAAGACCCGAGAAGTCAATCGAGGATTGAACGACCGCGCCAAAGCTTTGGTCATATTTATCGAACAGCTCGGCCATACGCCTTAGTCCGCCGACGCGCTGAGCAGCGTGCGTACCGGCTTTGCCTCCGGCTCGAAGCCGAGCTTTTGCGACACGACATATAATGGCCGCCGCTTCACCTCGGCATGGATACGTCCGATATAAAGGCCCATGATGCCGGTCATCAACATGTTGATGCCGCACAGAAACGAGATGACAATGATGGTCGACGACCATCCCTCAACGAGACGGCTGTTCATGAACCAAAGGCCGGCCACGTAGAACCCGTAGAAGAGCGCGCACGCCGAAACTGCCAATCCAAACCAGATCGCGAGCCGTAATGGGGCGTCGGAAAAGCTGAGCGCGCCGTTGACCGCCAGCCGGACCATCTTCCAAACAGGGTATTTGGTCTCGCCCGCCAACCGCGGCAAGCGATGAAACGTCACCTCGGTTTGCCGGAAGCCCAGCCAGGCGATCATGCCTCTTATAAAGCGATCTTGCTCCGGCATCTGGCGCAACGCGTCCAGCACCTTGCGGTCTATCAGCCGAAAGTCTCCGACATCCGCCGGAATTACGATTGAGGACATTCGCCCGAGCAGCTTGTAGAACAAATTTGCGCTGGTGCGCTTGAATGCGCTCTCACCCGCGCGCGACAAACGGCGGGCGTAGACGACCTCGAAACCTTCTTTCCATTTTGCGATCATCTCGCCGACGATCTCCGGAGGATCTTGCAGATCGGCGTCCATGACGATGATCGCTTCGCCGGCGGCCGCGTCCATTCCAGCCGTGATCGCGACCTGATGACCGAAATTGCGGGACAGGCCGATGTAACGGTAGCGCGGATCATCGCGAACAAGCGATCGCAGGACGACGGGGCCGCAATCGGAGCTGCCGTCGTCGACAAAGATCGCTTCGGCCGGACCGTCGAGTTGCTCCATCAGCAACCCTATGCGCCGCAATAAAATCGGAAGCACCGCCGCCTCGTTAAAGACCGGCATGACGATGCTGTAGCGAATGCCTGAAGGATTGCTCGCCATGAAAGTTTCCGCTCGTGATTTCACGCGCGCTCGGGCTGCGAACTAGTCTACGAGCCAGATTACGAGCTTTGGACGGCGAGCTTAGGCCATGTCTGGTTAACGTGACCTTGCCGGAGATTCGGCCGCGTGCCGCGTTTCAATCGCAATTGTCGAACTTTGGGCTAACGCTCTGTTAGCGCGCGTTAATGTAGCTAGAAGCGGAACGACGGGCGAACGGCGATGGCAGCCTACGAGACATATTCTCTGGACGATCCAGGAGCCCAGCCGGCGAAGCCGGTCGTGCTCGTCTGCTTCGGACTGATCGTTGCGACCGTTGTTTATCTCGCCGCGTCTTATGTGCACGGCACCTGGATCCTGGCACCGGACGATAGGCCGATTGCCGCCGACTTCGTAACGATATGGGCCGCCGGGCACATGGCCCAGGCCGGCCATGCCGCGTCGGCCTATGACTGGACCGCGCTGCGATCCGTCGATGCCGGCGTGACGGGCCGGCCATTCGTCGGCTATTTGGGTTGGCCCTATCCGCCCACCTTCTTGTTCTGCGCGGTGCTGCTGTCGTTGCTGCCCTACGTTGGCGCTTTCATATTCTGGATAAGCAGTACTTTTGTCGCTTACCTGGTCGCCATCCGCGCCATCGTCGGCAACCGCATCGGTTATTTTCTCGGCGCCGCGTTCCCAGCCGTGCTTGCGAATTTCGTTGTCGGCCAGAATGGATTCCTTTCCGCCGGGCTTATCGGCGGCGCGATCTTTTTGATCGAACGGCAGCCGGTTTATGCCGGTGTGTTGCTTGGGCTTCTGACTTACAAGCCGCATCTGGCCGCATTATTTCCGATCGTGCTGGTAGCAAGCGGCCGCTGGAAAGTGCTGATAAGCGCCGGGATCACGGCCGCCGTTGTCATGGCGCTGTCGTGGGCAGCCTTTGGCGGCGAGAGTTGGGTGGCGTTTTTCTCAGGTATTAAACATGCTCTCGGCTCGGATGCGCTAACCGATCAAGGGAAACTGCAAAGCGCATTCGGCCTTGTCCTTCTGCTTTGCGGCAGCAAGCAACTGGCCTGGACCGTGCAGATCGCGATCGCGCTCTTCGCCGCGATTTCCATTTCGGCGTTTTGGCGTCGCCGCGCCAGCTATGAACTTAAGGCCGCTGCGCTGGGCGTCGGGGTCTTGCTGCTGCCGTCTCACCTCCTCACATACGACCTGGTGATACTGGCAGTCCCGCTCGCCTTCTTATTCCGCTTAGGCAATACCTACGGATTCCTCAGATATGAAATGCTCGGCATTGGATTGGTGTGTTTGCTGATCCTCGTCTTTCCTTTCGTCCAGGCTCCAGTGGGATTTGTCGCGGTCCTCATCGTAGCGGCACTGGTCATGCGGCGCGCATTGTCGGCCGCGGTTCATCCGGAGCGTCCCACAGCACTGCCCGCTCTGAGTGCACGCGCGACTAGCTGACCGGATGTGCCGCTTTCGCGGATCATGACACTGGAAGGCCAAACCGTGCTTGGCCGCCAACCGGTGTTCGCCTGACGGCGCCGGGCTCGGATTGCCGTTTCCTCTTATCCGGGCCAAGATAACGCCAAAAGGGGAAACGCCATGATTGCATTGACGCGACGGGCCGTGGTCGGCGGTCTCGGTGGTCTTGCGGTGACCAAGGCGTGGGCGGAGGCCGAATGGCCGGCACGCACCATCACCATCATTCATGGGTTTCCGCCGGGCGGACCCTCGGACGTCATTGCCCGCATCATCGCCGACGGCCTGTCCAAGTCGCTCGGCCAATCGGTCATCGTCGAGGCGCGGCCGGGTGCGTCCGGCACCACGGCGGCGGCTCAGGTCGCGCGTTCTGCGCCGGACGGCTATACGCTGATGGTCATCCCGTCCGGCCACCCGACAACGGCGGTGACGTTCGCCAAGCTGCCGTACCGCCCCGTCGACGATTTCACCATGATCACGCTGGTGTCGACCTATCCTTATGTGATGTCGGTGCCCAGCGCGACCAGCGTCAAGAGCGTTGCCGACCTGATCGCTCTCGGACGGACACGCGCGACACCGCTCACTTTCGGAAGCCCGGGCGTCGGCTCCGGGCCGCATCTCGCCATCGAGCTCTTCGCGCTGCAAACCAACATGAAGGTGCAGCATATTCCGTTTCGCGGCAGCGCCCCCGCGGTGACCGAACTCATTGCCGGCCGGCTCGATTTTATGATGGACCCGCCCGCCAGCATGATGGAATTCATCCGCGACAGCAGGCTGCGCGCCCTCGCGGTATCGAGCGCCAAGCGCTATTTCGCTTTGCCCGATACGCCGAGCCTGGCGGAGGCCGGGGTTGCAGGTTTTGACGTCTCCGGCTGGCAGGGCTTGATCGCGCCCGCCGGCCTTCCGGCGCCGATCGTCAGCCGGCTCAACAGCGAAGTCGCACGCATCGTCGAGGAGCCGGCAACCATCGAGCGGCTGCACGCCTTCGGCAACGAGCCGGCGCCGTGCAGTCCGGACGAATTCAAGCAGCGCATCGAAGCCGACATCGCCAAATGGACCGCGGTGGCCGATAAGATTCACTTTGAGAAGATCTAAGGCGCAATGCGGAAAACCCAAGAGGCATTGCAAATTGCGGCGTCTCGGCAGTTTTTGGCATAGCCCTTGAATTTGTTGGCTTCGATCTCGTCACAGGAAGCCGCAGCGATCCTCTCGCAAAGCTCGGCTTCCGCCAAAAGACGTTCAACCATCTTTTCCTGATTATAGGCATTTGTCATTTCTAGGCCGCGCGCTCCTGCAATCGGCGGCCGACGATTTCCGACTTGGTAGCTGCCTTGATCTCGTCGCAACCGCCGCATTCAAAATGCCAGAGTTCCGGCAGCGCACCGACGGCCGATCGCACGTCAGTCAGGTGCATCGGCTTGCCGCAATTCGGGCAAAGGATTTGGGGTTGCTCCTTGACCATGCCGCCATCCAACAGCGTTTGGCGCGCGTTGGCCTTGCGCTGCGTCAATTGCTCAAAATTTAATGTTCTTGCCATCCGTGTTTGTCCGGATGCGATCCTTTAACCTGACATGGTCGCGAGGCCTGATAGGAACGCCAGTCCCGCGTATCGTCGTTGTCAGCGAAGCGATTTTCCCAAGCGAACACACGAGACCTGACAGGGCGTGGCGGCACGATCCGCCGAGAGCACGACGCGGCAAAGGGCATGTCCGATGTTTCGCGTTCTAACCTGCATCGATACCCAGCATGACCTGCGTCTCGTGGCATTGGCGGCAGTGGTGTGCTTCGTCACCAGCCTGGTCACGATCAATCTTTTTCAGCGTGCCCGTCGCTCCAAAAATGGCTCGCGCTGGATTTGGATCGCGACCGCCGGCGTCGCCGGCGGTTGCGGCATCTGGTCCACGCATTTCATCGCCATGCTGGCGTATCAGCCCGGCGTCCCGGTAGCCTATAACGTAATCCTGACCGCATTATCGCTGTTGAGCGCCTCGACGCTGGTGGCGGCCGGCATTTCCATCGCGGTCGAGCTACCGCCGCGCTGGGGCGTGCCGCTCGGCGGAATCATGCTTGGGCTCGCGGTCGGCGGCATGCATTACCTCGGCATGTCGGCGCTCGAAGTGCCTGGCCGGCTCACCTGGTCTCTCGATCTTGTCGCGTCTTCGATCGCGCTCGGCATCGTCTTCAGCATCGCCGCGATATATGCCGCCACGCGCAATTCCAACGCGGCGATGACCTTCGTCGCCTCGGCGGCTTTGAGCGCCGGCATCGTTTCCCTGCACTTCACCGGGATGGGGGCCGTCGGCATTGCGCCGGATCCAAGGCTCGTGGTGACGCCGTCCTCAATCGAACCCAGCGTGCTTGCGCTCCTTGTCGCCGCCGCGACGGCGATCGTGCTCGCGCTGGGCGCCGCCGGGTTAATTGTCGACCAGCGCATGAGAGAGAAAAGCGAGCAGCTCGCGGCGGCCTTGCACAACATGTCTCAAGGTTTGTGCATGTTGAACAAAAATTTCGAGGTCGTGCTCGTGAATGACCGGTTTTTCGAGATGTTCGGCGTGGCGCGGGCACGGGTCACCCCGTGCATGCCGATGCGCGTTTTGATGGATTTGGCCGAAGAGACTGTTCCGTTTGCCGGCGACAGCCGGCTCGCCATCCGGCAATGGGCTCAGGAGCTGGTGCGCGAGCAGAAATCGGGGAAGACCATTTTCACCCGAACCGACGGCCGTATTTTTTTCATTACCCACGAACAGATGCCGACGGCGGACGGCTGGGTCGAAACCTTCGAGGACATCACCGAACGCCGTCAGGCCGAAGAGAAAATCGCCCATATGGCGCGCCACGACGGCCTGACGGGATTGCCCAACCGCACGCACTTCGGCGAGCACCTCGAAAACTCACTGGGCAGTCTCGGCCGCGGCGACAGCATTGCCGTGCTTTGTCTCGACCTCGATCGCTTCAAGGTGGTCAATGACACGCTCGGTCATCAAAGCGGCGATCGGCTGTTACAGATCGCGGCCGAACGGCTGCGCGGCGCGTTGCGTGAAACCGATTTCCTGGCCCGCATCGGCGGCGACGAATTTTCGGTCCTGCAGGTCGCGGAGCATCAGCCGGGCGCGGTGACGGCCTTGGCACGTCGCCTTGTCGAGGTCATGGGTGCGCCGATCATGGTTGGCGACCATCAGGTGCAGGTCGGCGTCAGCGTCGGCATTGCCTTCGCGCCAGCCGATGGCTCAGCAGCCGATCAACTGCTGAAGAACGCCGATCTCGCGCTCTATCGCGCCAAGGCGGAAGGCCGCGGCACCTATCGCTTCTTCGAATCGGCGATGGACGCGAGAATGCAGGCGCGGCGCGCGCTCGAACTCGATTTACGCCACGCGGTCGCGACCCGTGCCTTCGAGCTGCACTATCAGCCGATCGTCGATCTTGAGAGCAATGCCGTTTCGGCTTTCGAGGCGCTGCTGCGCTGGACCGATCCGATCCGCGGCCGGGTGCCGCCGCTCGACTTCATTCCGCTGGCGGAAGAGACGGGATTGATTATTCCGATTGGCGAATGGGTCTTGCGTCAAGCGTGCGCTCAGGCCGCGCGCTGGCCGGCGCCCATTCACATCGCGGTCAATCTTTCGCCGTTACAGTTCAAGAACGCCGGTCTGGTGGCCACCGTGATCGGCGCACTGGCGTCGTCGGGACTGGCGCCGGACCGGCTCGAGCTCGAAATCACCGAGACGGTTCTGCTCCAGGACAGCGACGCGACGCTGGCGACACTGCATCAGCTGCGCGGCCTCGGCGTGTCGATCGCGATGGACGATTTCGGCACCGGGTACTCTTCGCTGAGCTATTTGCGTAAATTCCCATTCGACAAGATCAAGATCGACCAATCCTTCATCCGCGAACTTGCCGACGGCAAGGACAGCCTGGCGATTGTGCGCGCGGTGACCGGCCTCGGCAGCAGTCTCGGCATCACCACCGTCGCCGAGGGCGTCGAGACGGCGGACCAGCTCGCGCGCCTCAAGGCCGAGGGCTGTACCGCGGTGCAGGGCTTCTATTTCGGCGCTGCCCGGCCGGCGGACGAGGCGACGGCGTATCTGAACGCGAGCTCCAAGCTCCGCATTGTCGCTTGACCGCGGACTCATTTTGGAAGGGTTGATTACACCGCCGGGCTGGATTGCTTAGCCTCGCTCGCAACCGCCTTCGCAATGCCGAACTGAGCCTCGACCAGCTCGGCGAAAGCGCCGCCGCGGCGATAAAGCTCCTCGAACGTCCCGGTTTCGACGATGCGGCCGGCACGGAACACCAGAATGCGGGTGGCATCGCGGATCGTCGCCAGCCGGTGGGCGATGACGAAAGTTGTGCGGCCCTTCATCACTTCATCGAGCGCCAGATTGACCCGCGCCTCGGTGACCGGATCGAGCGCGCTTGTTGCTTCGTCGAGGATCAGGATCGGCGGATCTTTCAGCAGTGCGCGGGCTATCGCGAGCCGCTGCCGCTCGCCGCCGGAGAGGAGCCTGCCGCGCTCGCCAACGCGCGCTTCCAGTCCATCGGGATTGCGATCGATGAAGTCGAGCGCCTGCGCACGCGCCGCCGCCTCGCGCAATTGCTCGCCGGTCGCATCCGGCCGGCCGACGCGCAGATTGTCGGCGATCGAGCGGTTGAACAGCAGCGTTTCCTGGAACACCACGCCGATATTGTGACGGAGCCCCGCGAGCTTGAGGCCGCGGATATCGGCGCCATCGACCGCGACGGCTCCCGCTTGCGGATCGAAAGCGCGGTACAACAGCGCCAGTGCGGTGGATTTGCCGCTGCCGGTCGGGCCGACCAAAGCGACCCGCTCGCCGGGCAGGACCGTGAAGCTCAGGTCGTTCACGGCGGGTTGCCTGCCGTCGTAAGCAAACGACACGGACTTGAATTCGACCAGACCGCGCACGCGGCCGGGATCGGCGGCGTCCGGCCGGTCGCGCACAGCGGGCGTGGTATCGAGCACGCCGAAAAAGTCGGCGAGCTTCGGCGCGTCCATGAACAGCCGGTTGGAGAAACTCACCGCCTGCTCCAGGCGGGTGATCAGCATGGCCGCCATGGCCATGAAGCTGACGATCTGGCCGACGGAAGCGAGACCGACGAGCTTCAGATAGACGCCGGTCAAAAGGATGACGAGCAGGGTCAGCGTGGTGCCGGCGCGGGTGAGCACGGTGGCAAGGGCCCACCACGACAGCACTGGCATCTGCGCGCGCAGGAGCGAGTCCACCACCGTCCGCAGTCCCGACACTTCAAGTTCGACGCGGGCATAGCTCTGCACCAAGGCGACGTTGCCGAGCGCGTCGGCGGCGGTCTCGGCGAGATCGGAATAATGCCGTTCGACGGCGCGTTGCAGCGCAAAGGATTTGTGGATGACGAACGCGGTCAGAACCGTGAATGCGGCGCACAGTGCGATCAGCGGCAAAGCCAGCCGCCAGTTCAAAACCAGCGAGGCGGGCAACAGCAGCACGACAAAGACGAAAGCGGACAGATGCTCGCGAAAGAATGACAGCCACAGCCACCACAAGGTATCGGTGCCGGTGAGCATCACCTTCATCTGCCGGCCGGAATGCGCGCCGCTGTGGTAGGCGAGCGGCAGCTGCAGCACGTGCTCGAAATAGTCGGCCAGCACCATGTTGCGGCGGTAATGCGACAGCCGGTCAGCGTACCAGGCGACCAGCGTGGCGGCAACGATAACGAACAGCCCGAAGCCGACCCAGAAGCCGATCAATGGCGCCAGCGTCCAGGCCGCCGTGTGCAGGCCGGCCGGCAGCGTGCCGGACAAGGCGTCGACGATGTGGCCGAACAGCACCGGCTCGACGAATTGCGCCGCGGCGAGCGCGACATTGGCCAGCGCCAACGTAACGGCGAGCCGGGCCACCGGCCGGAGCAGGGCGAGCACGCGAAAATAGATGCGAAGAAACGACATGGGGCTCGATGGGGCTTGTGCCTTAGTTTGGAGCTTTTCTCGGATTCTCAAGGCCCATCGAGCTCAAACCATGGATCCCATTTGGCCCAGGGATTCCATTTGAAATCCGGATCGGCGATTGTCGCGAGCTTGGTCTGCGGGTCGCGCAATAGCAGATCGAGGCTGTTTTGCGCGCGGGTGGGACTAAACCCGTTCGGCGCCCGGCTGAAATAAATTTGATTGCCCTTGAGGTCGATATCTTCGTTGGTATCGCCGTGCAGCAAGGAATTGCGGCCTTGCCACTTGCCGAGAATGGCACGCACTTTCTGGCGCGGAATTTTCACTTCCGCGGTCCGGCTGGTATTGAGCGCGCACCAATAATCGTAGCCCTCGGATGCCCACACGGCGGCAACCAGCATATAGCTGTCGCTGCGATAAACGATCTTGCCTTCATCCCAGTCGCTGCCGTTTTTGAGCTGTGGTGGCTCGTCATATTCGCCGTCGAGCCCGTAGGTCCAGTCGACCTGCGACAGGCAAGCGGAAATATTATCGTCGTCGCCGGGCTTGGTCATCGGCAGCACGCCGTCAACGGTGATATTGGCGACCTTGGCCCAAAATACGCTGTCGATCGGAAAGGATTCGTCCTGCTTCAAGCTGAGAATTTTGGCCAGGATAAGCGGCGGGATGTCGTTGCGCGCGGCGTAAGTCTGCACGATGCCCGCGGCGTCGCGTATCGCCTGCGGCTGGCCGGCGGCGTCTCCCGGCGGGTAGAGCGGCGAGCGGAAGATCAACTGCCCGCCCGTCTCCAGCCTGCGATCAATGGCAAGCCGCGTCAGCCGGGTCCACTGGGCCCTGCCGCCCATGAACGCGAGCGCGCACGGACCGGCGCATGTTGAGCCGCGCACGATCCGCGTCTGGATGTACTTGTCGGCGAAAAAGCCGCCCAGTTCGGTGGCGCCGGCGAGGCTGCCGCCGTCGCCCGCCATGTCGACGGTGATGAACGTGCCGTCGGCATCGTAGCCGTAGCCACTGACGGCCTTGATCTGGCTGTCGAGAAAAGCCTTCAGCCGGTCGGCGTCGCCCGGAGCGATATCGCCCTTAAGCCGTAGCACCATGCGGCCGACGGCAAGCTTGTCGGCCGAGCCTTTGCAGTTGGTCGGCGGCTCCTTCAGTTTCGATAGTTTGTCGTAGTCCGCATAATAATTGTCCTCGGGACAGCTTTTGTAGACGACCTCGAAATCAGCGGCGCGCGCGGTGTCGAGCGCGGCGGTCGTCGTCAGCGTCAATCCGGCCACCACGAGCGCGAGGGCGGCTGAAGTTCGGGCAGTGGTCATGGCGCGGCTCCCCTGGAAGGCGAGGTTCGCTCCCTTAGTGTCGGCGAAGGCCTGATCGGTTGAAAAAACAGTTGACAGCAGCCGTCCGGCAGTCTGTATTTAACCATTGAGTTATTTAACTAGACAGTCAAATGAACCTCGATACCGCTTTTTCCGCCCTCGCCGATCCGACCCGCCGCGCCATTCTGGCGCGGCTGGCCTTGGGCGAGACCAATGTCACCGATCTCGCCAAGCCGTTCGCCATGAGCCTTCCCGCCGTGTCGAAGCATCTCAAAGTGCTCGAACGCGCCGGCCTCATCAGCCGGGGCCGCGAAGCGCAATGGCGGCCGTGCCGCATCGAGCCGCGCGCGCTCAAGGACATCGACGATTGGCTGGCGCACTACCGCCGCTTCTATGACGAAAGCTTCGATCGCCTCGATGCGTATCTGAAGACGCTGCAAACCGAAGAAAATTCGAACGGCCGCAAGGATGACGACGATGGGCGTGCAAAATAGTCTCGATCTCAAAAGCGACCCGCGGTCGATCATCGGCATCCGTGAATTCGACGCGCCGCGTGCGCTGGTCTTCGCAGCCTTCACCGATCCGAAGCATCTGGCGCAATGGTGGGGACCGAATGGTTTTACCACCACCACGGCGAGTTTCGACATGCGGCCGGGCGGCGTCTGGCGCTTCGCCATGCACGGACCGGACGGCCGCGACTATCAGAACCGGATCACCTTCGAGGAGGTCGCGCCGCCGGAGCGCCTGGTCTACCGCCACGGCGGCGGCGAGGACGTCGAGCTGGTGCAGTTCCGGCAGATCATCACGTTCGAGGATCTCGGCGGCCGAACCCGCATCACCTGGCGCGGCGACTTCGCTTCGGCGGCGGACCGTGATCGCGTCATCAAGGAATACGGCGCCGACACCGGGCTGGTGCAAACCTTGGCGCGGCTTGCCGACTATATTGCGAAGCAAGGCTAGCCCTCCGGATATGCGCGTGATTTTTTTATTCAAACCTGTCGCAAACAAGCATGGCTCTTCGTCATAGGAAGCGAATGAAGGGAGAGAGCCATGTTGGAGCTGATGGTGTACTGCCACGCCTTCGCAAGCATGCGCTATCCGCATCACGTGGCCGCCGTCGCCGCGGCCGCCGGCAGGATGACAGCGCTGTGGAGACGCTTCCTCGCGCGTTCCCTGCGCGGCCACCAAACCGTCACATGCCCGTTCGATTACTGGACCAAACAGGGCCTCCTAGGCTCGTTGGATCGGCTTGATGCCTACGTTTCATCCATGGCTTAGCAAGACAAGGAGACGACCATGAACGTGCAACCCTATCTGTCATTCGAAGGCCGCTGCGACGAGGCGATCGAGTTCTATAAAAAGGCGGTCGGCGCCAAGGTCGAAATGCTCATGCGTTTCAAGGAGGCGCCCGACCAATCAATGATGTCGCCCGGCAGCGCCGACAAGGTGATGCACGCCGCGCTGCGCGCCGGCGATGCGACGCTGTTGATGTCGGACGGCCGCTGCACCGGCAGCGCCAATTTCCACGGCATCGCGCTCGCGCTCAGCGTCCCGACCGAGGCCGACGCCGAACGCGTCTTCGGCGCGCTGTCGGAAGGCGGCAAAGTGAACATGCCGCTACAGAAGACATTCTTTTCGCCGCGCTTCGGCATGCTGGCCGACAAATTCGGCGTCGGCTGGATGGTCCTGGTCGGACATTAAGCGCGTCTCATCGCAACACAGTGGAGTAAGCCATGCTTGCCGGCGCCAAGACCGCAGCGAAGTCTGCCGATTTCGTCACCGCGCGCGTGTTCGACGCGCCGCGCGATCTGGTTTGGAAATGCTTCACCGAGGCGGAACGGATGCAGGCCTGGTTCGGCCCCAAGGGATCGGCCGTGATCGCCTCGAAAATGGATCTGCGCGTCGGCGGCACCTATCACGGGGCCATGCGCGACCCCTCGGGCCGCGTCATGTGGGCCAAGTTCGTCTATCGCGAGATTGCGGCGCCGGAACGCCTGGTCTGGGTGCATTCGTTCTCGGACGAGGCCGGCGGCCTGACGCGGCATCCGCTGAGCCCGACCTGGCCGCTTGAACTGCTCACGACCGTCACGTTCGAAGTCGCTGCCGTCGGCAAGACCAAAGTGACGCTGCGGTGGTCGCCGCTGAACGCTACGCGGGAGGAGCAACAGACTTTCGACGGAGCTCGCGACGGCATGACCGGCGGCTGGAACGGGTCGTTCGAACGTCTCGACGCTTATCTTGCCACGGCGAAATGAGGATGTGGCATGCCGACGATCAAGCAAAAACTCACGCCGTGCCTGTGGTTCGACGGCGAAGCCGAGGATGCGGCCCAGTTCTACGTCGCGATCTTTCCAAATTCCCGGATCCGGCAGATCAGCCGTTATGGCAATGCGGGCCGCGACGTCCATGGCAAGCCGCCCGGCTCGGTTTTGACCGTCGAGTTCGAACTCGATGGGCAGACCTTCACGGCGCTCAATGGCGGCCCGCAGTTCAAATTCGACGAGGCCGTCTCGTTCCAGGTGATGTGCGACAGCCAGGCCGAGATCGATGAGTATTGGCGCAAGCTGTCCGACGGCGGGCAGGAAGGCGTGTGCGGCTGGCTCAAGGATAAATATGGCCTGTCGTGGCAGATCGTGCCTTCGGTGCTGCCGGATTTTCTCGTTGGCGATGACATGGCGCGGCGCGACCGCGTCATCGGCGCCATCATGACGATGAAAAAGCTTGAAATCGACAAACTCAAGCAGGCTTACGCCGACGCGGCGTGAGTTCAAGAGGCAGCTCGCGGAATTCCAGGAGCAGATTATGGACAACGCCAAACAAGCGCCGACGGAACGGGAGGTGACGATCACGCGGCTGTTCGAAGCGCCGCGCGCGCTCGTCTTCAAGGCGTGGACGGACGCTGCGCAACTGGCGCAATGGTGGGGCCCGAAAGACTTCACCAATCCGGTCTGTGAATTCGAGGCGCGCGTCGGCGGCAAAATCCGCGTTCACATGCGCGCCCCGGACGGAACCGTTTACCCGATGAAGGGCGAAATACGCGAAATCGTGCCGCCAGAGCGGCTCGCTTTCACCAATATTGCGGTCGATGAGGCCGGCCGCCATCTGTTGGAAGGCTTCACCACCGTGACGTTCACCGAGGAGAACGGCAAAACAAAAATGATCCTGCATACGCGCGCCAGCGTGGTGGCTGATGAAGCGGCCGCCTATCTGCAGGGCATGGAGATGGGCTGGACGATGAGCATCGACAAGCTTCAGGCATTATTGGCACGCGCGCATTAATGCCGTCCCCGGCGGAACGGCAGCTTGCAGCCGTTTCTTTGCTTCTCGCAATGAGAACGCTGCGGCATTAAATTGGCGGCATGGACGCGCTGGATCGCACGCTGCCGCGTTTTCAAGCCCCCTATGCGCCGCCGGATGAAGGGCTGGCGCCGGGCCTCCTCGCCGGCGCACAGCGCGACGCCGCCGCGGAAACCCGCATCGATGCCCGCGCCCGGCGGCTCATCGAGGCGATCCGCGCCCGCACCACCGGCCTCGGCGGCGTCGAGGATTTTCTGCACGCCTATTCGCTGTCGACCAAAGAAGGGCTGGCGCTCATGGTGCTGGCCGAAGCACTGTTGCGGGTTCCCGACGCCGCCACTGCCGACCGGCTAATCGAAGACAAGCTGGCCGCCGGCCGCTGGCTCGAGGGCGACGTCAAATCCACCGCCCTTCTGGTATCGGCCTCGGCGTGGACGCTCGGGATCGCCGCGCGCGTCATCCATCCGGGCGAGATGCCGGAGACCATCCTCGACACTGTGATGCGCCGTCTGGGCCTGCCGGCGATGCGCGCGGCAGTCCGGCAGGCGATGCGGCTGCTTGGCTCGCATTTCGTCATCGGCCAGGACATCGAGCAGGCCTTGGCGCGCGCGCGCGGCCATGCCGACGTCCGTTATTCTTTCGATATGCTCGGCGAGGGCGCGCGCACCGCCCTCGACGCGGCGAAATATTTCGACGCTTATGCGACCGCGATCGCGGCGATCGGGGCGCGCGCCGGCAACGCGACGCCGCCGGGCCGGCCGGGCATTTCGGTCAAGCTCTCGGCGCTGCATCCGCGCTATGAGGCGATTTCGCGCGATTGCGTGCTCGCCGAGCTTAAGCCGCGCGTGATCGAGCTCGCCCGGCTTGCCAAGGACCACGACCTGCAATTCACCATCGATGCCGAGGAAGCGGATCGCCTGGAGCTGTCGCTCGACATCGCCGGCGCGGTCTTAGGCGATACATCGCTTAACGGCTGGGACGGATTTGGTCTGGCGGTCCAGGCCTACCAGAAGCGCGCTTTGGCGGTGATCGATTGGATCGAACAGGCGGCCGCAACGACGCGGCGCACGCTTGCGGTCCGGCTCGTCAAAGGCGCCTATTGGGACACCGAGATCAAGCGCGCTCAGGAACGCGGGCTTGCCGACTATCCGGTGTTTACGCGCAAGGCCATGACCGATCTCTGCTACATGGCCTGCGTGAAGCGGCTCTTAGCGGCGCGACCGCGACTTTATCCGCAATTCGCCACGCATAATGCGCTAACGGTCGCAAGCGTCATCGACGACGCCGACGGCATCGAGGGTTATGAATTCCAGCGCCTCTACGGCATGGGGGAGGCGCTCTATACGGCGTTGCTCGCCGAATTCCCGGATGCGGCCTGCCGCATCTACGCACCCGTGGGCAGCAATCGGGACCTCCTGGCTTATTTGGTGCGGCGGCTGCTTGAGAACGGCGCCAACTCCTCCTTCGTCGCCATCGCCGCCGATCCTGATATTCCGATCGCCGCTATTCTGCGGCGGCCGCAGAGCGTGCTTGCCAATGTGGGCGCCGCACGCAATCCAAAAATTCCGCCGCCGCGCGCGCTTTATCTTCCGGAACGGCTGGGGGCGGCCGGGACTGAATTTGGCGACCGCGCCGCGCTCGACGCGCTCTTGAACGAAGTTCGCGGAGGGGCGAGGTTCGAGACGCGGTCGGCGCCGCTGATCGATGGCGTTGTTCTTCCCGGCATGGAGCGCGCGGTATATTCGCCGATCGACGGGCGGCGCATTGGGACGGTTGCCGAGGCCGATGCGGCGATGGTCGGCGCTGCGGTTGCGGCGGCAGCCTCCGGTTTTCCGGCGTGGAACGCGACCCCGGTCGAACAACGCGCCGCAACGCTGGAGCGCGCCGCCGACCGGCTCGAAACCGCGCGCGGCCAGCTTCTGGCCCTGTTGCAGAATGAGGCCGGCAAAACACTCGACGACGCACTCGCCGAATGGCGCGAGGCGGTCGATTACTGCCGCTATTACGCGGCGCAGGCGCGCACTGCTCTGACGCCGCAAGCGATGCCGGGACCGACCGGCGAAAGCAACGCATTGCATTATCGCGGGCGCGGCGTGTTCGTTTGTATCAGCCCGTGGAATTTCCCGCTGGCGATTTTCCTCGGTCAGGTGAGCGCCGCGCTTGTCGCCGGCAATGCGGTGGTCGCCAAACCCGCCGAGCAAACACCGCTGACGGCCGCGCTTGTCGTTTCACTCCTGCACGACGCGGGCGTGCCCAAGACGGCGCTGCATCTCGTCCCGGGCGACGGCAAGGCCGGTGCGATCCTGGTCGCCGATCCGCGCGTCGCCGGCGTAGCCTTCACCGGATCGACCGAAGTTGGCCGCCTCAACAACCGCGCGCTGGCGCGCAAGGAGGGTCCGATCGTGCCGCTGATCGCGGAAACCGGCGGCATCAACGCCATGATCGTCGACGCCACCGCGCTTCCCGAGCAAGTTACCGACGACGTGATCGCCTCGGCGTTCCGCTCCGCCGGCCAGCGCTGCTCGGCGCTGCGGCTCCTATGCCTGCAGGACGAAGTCGCCGAGCGCATGCTCGATATGGTGATCGGCGCCGCGCGCCAACTCAAAGTCGGCGATCCGCGCGACATCGCGACCCATGTCGGACCGGTGATCGACGCCGAGGCCAAAGCCAATCTCGACGGCTGGCTTGCGGAGATGCAACGGGCCGGCCGCTTGCGCTTCCGGTCGAGCCCCGATCCGGCGCCGCCGGCGGGCGGCACCTACGTAGTCCCCGCCATCGTCGAATTGGATCGCGCCATCGATCTCAAGCAAGAAGTTTTTGGGCCGGTGCTCCATGTCGTGCGCTGGCGCGCCGACCGGCTGGAGGCGCTACTGGATGACATTGCGAGCAATGGCACCGCACTGACGCTCGGCATCCAGTCCCGCATCGACCTGACCGTCGGGCGCGTCGTTGCCCGGCTCCCGCACGGCAATGTCTACGTCAATCGTAACATGATCGGTGCCGTCGTCGGCACCCAGCCGTTCGGCGGCACGCTCCTGTCCGGCACCGGGCCAAAGGCCGGCGGGCCGAACTATCTGCGCCGCTTCGCCACCGAGCAGGTCGTCACGGTTAATACGGCCGCCGCGGGAGGAAATGCCGGCCTCTTAGCGCTCGACGGCGACGACGAGCCTCGGGCAGCCGGGTGAAACCCCTTACCGCGCTCGAATTAACACAATCGCGACAAGATCGCGGTATTCTGATGAACCATGGCTGATTCGGTTAACCGCCTCTATCAGGCTACACTGGCCTGCCGACACGACGATCCGTCGACCTCGCGGACGGCGCGGTTGCTTCGCGCGGGCCGCAGCAAGATGGCCAAGAAGCTCGCCGAGGAAGCCGTCGAAGTGGTCATCGACGCCATGCACGGCGACCGCGAAGCGGTGGTCAAGGAAAGCGCCGATCTGATCTACAATCTGGTAGTACTGTGGGTCTCGACCGGCATCCGTCCCGAGGACGTTTGGAAAGAGATGGACCGGCGCGAACGCCTCCTCGGCATTGCCGAGAAAGTTCCCAAGAAGCTGCACGAGGACTACCCACGCCGCAAAATCGTCGTGCTCGAAGGCCGCCGCACCCGCAAACGGCGCTGATCCGCTCCACATCCGTTCAGACCGGCTATGATTGACCAGCTCATCTCGGCGGTCGCGTCTTGGATCGTCGAGGTGATCTCGGCGGCGGGGTATCTCGGCGTCGTCCTTCTCATGGCGATCGAATCGGCCTGCACACCTTTGCCTTCGGAAGTGATCATGCCGTTCGCCGGCTACCTGGTGTCGACCGGCCAGTTCAGTCTGATCGGCGCCGCCACCGCCGGTGCCCTCGGCTGCAATCTTGGCTCGACGGTTGCGTATTATGTAGCGGCCACGGGAGGGCGCGCCGCGTTGGAACGCTGGGGCACCTATGTCTTGGTGCGGCCTCATGAGATCGCGGGGGCCGAGCGCTTTTTCGCCCGCTATGGGGCAATCACCGTCTTTGTCGGAAGGCTGCTTCCGGTGGTGCGCGCCTTCATTGCCTTTCCCGCGGGACTGGCGCGCATGCCGATGCTGAAATTCCAGATCTACACTTTCCTCGGCTCGTGGCCGTGGTGTTTCGGGCTCGCTTATATCGGCTCGGTGTTGGGCGCCCGCTGGAACAGCAATCCAACCTTTCGCAAGTTTTTTCACGATTTCGACGGTGTCGCGGCCGCGCTCGTTCTGGCCGGATTTGTCTGGTTCGTCTGGGTCAGATGGCGCGAAAGGAACGGTTCGAGTCCCTAAAAACGGGCCTTGGTCGCCGCTCGAACGCTTATTTTGGTTTGTTTTGTCTTGTGATTGGTCTTGCCGTTGCGGTGCAGTATTCTCCAGACCGCATTGGTGCCTAATTTGGCATCCAGACATAGTCGCGCCGCCGACAAATCGAGCGTTGGGCGTCGGCGGCGGGCTCCAACTGGCCATCACGGAGTGGCCGTGAAACAACGAAATTCCAGATCAGCCAGCGCCCCGCGGACGGCGAAACTGCGCCCGGCCGGCCAGTTGGCCGCGACTGCTCTATTGGGGCTGTTGGCTGGACCGCTGTTGGCTGGACCGCTGTTGGCCCAGCCGGGACCAGCGCCGCCGGCCGGCCCGGCTAACGCGCAAGTCACTCCCGGCCCCGCCGCGCCGCAACCCCAAACGCAACCGCCGTCAAGCGCGCCGCAATCGACGCCCCCGCAGACCGGTCTGGTGCTGCCGCCGCAACCGCCACCCCCCGCGTTGCCGGGGGCTTCGCCAAATGGGGCGGCAAATGGGGCGGCAAGTGGGGTGCCAAGTGGTTCACCAAGCGGGACGCCAAATGGCTCCCAGAGTGCCTCGACCGAGCAGCGCGGATTTCTCAATGGCTTCGGCACGTGGTGGAACAAGTCGATTGCCGATTGGAAAGCCAAGGTGCAGGAGCAGCAAACCAAGCTTGACGCTATGAACAAACAATCGGCCGAAAACGCCAAGGACGCGGCGACTGCGGCCCAGCAAGCGTTCAAGAACGCCGCCGATGCTATGCTGCCGTCGCATGTGATCGACGCCAAGCAGACCTGCCCGGTGGCAGGCAACGGTGCCGCCGATTGCGCCACGGCGGCGATGAATGTTTGCAAGGCCAAGGGCTACAGCAGCGGCCAGCCGCTCGACGTGCGCACCGCGGAAAAATGCGCCGACTCGCTCTGGGTCTCGGGCCATACGCCAACCGCCGCGGATTGTCCGGTCGAAACGACTTTATTGCGCGCCGCCTGCCGCTAGAGCATGTCCCGCAAAAGTGGAAACCGGTTTCGCAATAAGGCCATGCTCAAGTAAAAACTAATCACGCCGCGCGTCGTCCATCGCAAATGTGCTAAAGGTTCCGTCCGCCCCTTCCTCACGGCGCGCGCGCGCACAACCGGGAATGGCGGCGGCAGCGTTGGTTTTTGCAGGGAGCCTTGCCGTCATGATGTCAGATGCCGATCGCAACAAAGCCGCCGATATCCTTCTGAAGGCGGAAAAGGAGCGCAAACAGGCGGTTCAGCTCACCAAAACCTGGCCGGACATCACCATGGAAGACGCCTACGCGATCTCGACCGAGGTCGCCAACCGCAAGATCGCAGCCGGCGCCAAACTGATCGGCCACAAGGTTGGTCTTACCTCAAAGGCGATGCAGCGATCCTCGCAGATCGACGAGCCGGATTATGGCCACCTGCTGGACACTATGATGATCGCCGACGGCGCGCGCGTTCCGCACGAAAACTTTTGCCTGCCGCGGGTTGAGGTCGAACTCGCCTTCGTGCTCGGCAAGCCGTTGCGCGGTCCGGGCATCGGCCTGACCGACGTGCTGCGCGCCACCGAATATGTGGTGCCGGCGATCGAGATCGTCGATGCGCGCCTGCAGGATCCGCGCAAGATTTTCGACACCGTGTCCGACAACGGCGCCGGCGCCGGCATCGTAGTCGGCGGCCGCCCGGTCGGTCCGCTCGAAGTCGATTTACGCTGGGTCGGCGGCATCATGTACCGCAATTCCGAGATTGAGGAGACCGGCGTCGCCGCCGGCGTCCTCGGCCATCCCGCGCTCGGGGTCGCATGGCTCGCCAACAAGCTCGGCCAGAACGGCGTGACGCTGGAAGTCGGGCATCTGGTGCTCGCCGGCTCGTTCACGCGCGTGGTATTCGCGCGCAAGGGCGACACGCTGCATGCCGACTTCGGCCAGCTCGGCGGCATCGCCATTCAATTCGTTTAGAGCGCGATCCGGGAAACTGGATACCGGTTTTCCGAAGAGATCATGCTCCAACAAAAAATAGTTCGTGCAAAATAAGGGCCATCACTGGGGGGAAACACATGAGCGCGACCGACGCCGTTGCCGGCGGCAACGGCTCCATCAGCGACGTCGTCGCACGGATCGAGCGTCTGCCGATCTCGTGGTGGCACATCAAGGCCCGCATCATCATCGGCGTCGCGACGTTCTTCGACGCGTTCGACGCGCTCGCCATCGCCTTTGTGCTGCCGGTGCTGGTGCCGGCATGGCATCTCAAAGGTCCGCAAATCGGTCTCCTGATCTCCGCCGGCTATCTAGGACAGCTCGGCGGCGCGCTATTCTTCGGCTTCATCGCCGAGCGCTACGGCCGCATCCGCGCCATGGTCTGGTCGATTTCGATCTTTGCCGTCATGAGCCTCGCCTGTGCCTTTGCCTGGGATTACCAGTCGCTGGTCACCGCGCGCATCATCCAGGGTTTCGGTCTCGGCGGCGAAGTGCCGGTCGCTGCGGCCTATATCAGCGAGCTTGCGCGCGCCAAGGGCCGCGGCCGCTTCGTCCTGCTCTACGAACTGGTGTTTCCGGTCGGCCTGGTCGCCGCCGGATTTCTGGGATCATGGATCGTGCCGCGGTTCGGCTGGCAGTGGATGTTCGTGATCGGCGCGCTGCCGGCCTTCGTCGCCATGGTCCTGCAGCGGCTCCTTCCGGAATCGCCGCGCTGGCTCGCTTCGCGCGGCCGCAACGCCGAGGCAGCGGCAGCCATGTCCGAAATCGAACGCGAAACGGAAAAGTCCACCGGCGAACCGCTGCCGCCGGCACAGCGGAAAATCGCCGTCGCCGGCCCCCTGACGGCCTCATGGTCCGATCTGTTCGGGCCGACCTATTTGCGGCGAACGCTCGTCGTCTGGGTTATCTGGTTCGCCGCGTATTTCTTCAATTACGGCCTCGTCGTCTGGTTGCCTACGATCTATTCGACGGTGTTCAAGCTGCCGCTGCAGCAAGCGCTGCAATATGGCCTGATTACCCAGGCGGTCGGCTTCTGCGGCGCCTTGATCTGCGCGCTGACCATTGACCAAATCGGCCGCCGGCCGTGGTTCACGCTGGCCTTTGCCGCCAATGCGATCGCGCTCGGCGCGTTGTTCTTCCTCGGCGCCGATTCGCCGCAACGAGTCCTGGTCCTGGTGAGCTGTGGCTATTTCTTCGTCTCGGTGCTGTCGATCGGGGTCTACGTCTATACGCCGGAGCTTTATCCGACGCGTGCCCGCGCCGTGGCCGTCGGCACCGCCACTGCATGGCTGCGCCTCGCCTCGATTCTCGGTCCCGCGATCGTCGGCGTTATCGTCGGCTCGGGTCTCGGCGCGGTGTTTCTGGTTTTCGCCGCCGTCGGCGTGGTCGGCGCAATCGTGACCGGCCTCTTCGCGGTGGAAACCAAGCGGCGTGTTCTTGAAGAGATTTCGCCGTGAAGCTTTGTCCCCGTAAGGCTTACCTCCCGCTCTCGGCCTGAACGATATAGGATAGGTGGCGGCAGCAGGGGACGTTGCGGATCGACCGTGCGTGCGTTCGGCGAGTGGCCCAGCAGATGGTTATTGCGGATTTTCGCCGCGGCGGCGCTGTGGCTGCCGGCCGCGGTCCTGCATGCCGCGCTGTCGCCGGGTGAGCCGGACACGGGCGGACCGCCATCGCTTGCCGGGCAACTCCTGATCGCATTTCCGGATATGGGCGCCCCATTCGATCACGCCGTGATATTGATCGCGCAGCACAGCCGCGACGGCGCCCTCGGCATCATCATCAATCATCCGCTGGCCACCCGTCCCATTGCCAAAATCCTGCAAGCGCTCGGCGCCGACCCTGCCGACGTGTCGGGCAGCCTGCCGATCTACTTCGGCGGCCCGGTGTCGCCGGCGGCCGCTTTCATCGTGCACGACGCCGACTACGGACAGGAGCGAAGTCTCGACATCGACGGCCGTGTGGCATTGAGCGACGGCGCCGGCGTGCTGCGCGACATCGGGCTCGGCAAAGGACCGGCCAAAAGCCTGCTGGCGCTCGGCTATGCCGGCTGGGGTCCGTTGCAACTCGACGGCGAGATCGCCCGCGGCGCCTGGGTGACCGTGCCGGAAAATCCGCAACTCGTGTTCGATGACGACCGCGCCAAAGTCTGGACCGACGCGATGGCGCTGCATAAACCCGAGCGCTAGGTGTTTAGTCCCGGCATTTTCTGGAGCGGATCGAGTTTGAATCGTTCTGGCTGGGAAGTCCAGCATTTGCAGATGTATTCGTAAGGAGTGAGGCCTTTGAGGGTCTTCAGCCGACGCGCGTAGTTGTGGGCGTTGAT
>DATAWA010000171.1:0-4232 GCA_036267435.1 Xanthobacteraceae bacterium
CTGTCGGCCGTGCTGGTCAAGGCCTTGCGGCGCTGGGCGGCGGGCATATTCGGATACCGGCAGTTCTTGGCGTGGTTCTTTGTGCGGTTCTTGACGCGACTCGTGCCGCGATTCGGCCTGACGCGCCATTGGACGGCCGACCATCCGCTCAGGCGACACCGGGCCACTCATCGCGGCACTGACCGGCGCCACCGGCAGACTGGTTTCCTGGTCGTCCTGGTCGCGGCGGCCAAGACCCACTGAGGCTAACCGCTGCAGGAGCGACATCCGGCGCTTTTCCGGATGGTCGTCGTCGCGGGTCTCACCGCGGCGCGCACGAATCTCGTTTTGCGCCGGCACCGGCAGTTCGTCGAGGCGCGGCATGCGCGGCGCGCGCACCGGCGCCCGCTCCGGCTCCGGCGGGATGAAGGAAGCCGGTTCGGGCATTTCCGGCCGCTGCAGCTTCGGCTCGCTCTGTGGCGTCGGATCGAGGAACAACGACGGTTTCGGCGACAGCGGCCGGATCGCCACGTCTTCGACCGCCGCGGCGATCGCGGCCTTGGCGGCGGTTTCGATCGAAGCGTTCACGACGGCGGGCGCAGGAGGCGCGGCCGCCGCAACGGCGGGTGCCGCCGTGACCGCCGGCGCGGCCATCGCCGGCCGCGGCTGCTCGCTGCGCTCGACACTCCGCTGGTTCTCAGCGCGGATGCGCTGGGCAACCTCCGTCATGCGCGGCTCCAGCGCCGGCAGTGTCGGCCGCTGCGACATGGCCTGATCGATACCTGTCGCAACCACCGACACCCGGATCATGCCGTCGAGGCTTTCGTCGAAGGTCGCGCCGACGATGATGTTGGCGTCCTGATCGACTTCCTCACGGATACGGGTGGCCGCCTCGTCGACTTCGTAAAGCGTGAGATCGCGGCCGCCGGTGATGGAGATCAAGAGGCCGCGTGCACCCTTCATGGAAGCATCGTCGATCAGCGGATTGGCGATCGCGGCTTCCGCTGCGGTCAGCGCCCGCTTGTCGCCTTCGGCCTCGCCGGTTCCCATCATCGCCTTGCCCATCTCGCGCATCACGGCGCGGACGTCGGCAAAGTCGAGGTTGATGAGCCCTTCCTTGACCATCAGGTCGGTGATGCAGGCGACGCCGGAATAGAGCACCTGATCCGCCAGCGCGAAGGCGTCGGCGAAGGTCGTTTTCTCATTCGCCACCCGAAACAGATTCTGGTTGGGAATGATGAGGAGCGTGTCGACGCATTTCTGCAATTCGCTGATGCCGCCGTCGGCGATGCGCATGCGGCGCTGGCCTTCGAAGTGGAACGGCTTGGTCACGACGCCGACGGTGAGGATGCCGAGATCGCGTGCGGTCTTGGCGATCACCGGTGCGGCGCCGGTTCCGGTGCCGCCGCCCATGCCCGCGGTCACGAAGCACATATGCGCTCCCGACAGATGGTCGCGGATTTCATCGATGACTTCCTCGGCCGCGGCGCGCCCGACGTCGGGTTGCGATCCGGCACCCAGCCCCTCGGTGACCTGCACGCCCATCTGGATGACGCGCTCGGCTTTCGACATCGTGAGCGCCTGGGCATCGGTATTGGCGACGACGAAGTCGACGCCTTGCAGGCCGGCCGTGATCATATTGTTGACGGCGTTACCGCCCGCGCCGCCAACGCCGAAAACGGTTATGCGCGGCTTGAGTTCGCGAATATCGGGAATATTCAGATTGATCGTCATGATTGCCTCTTGTTCGTAGCGCGGGCGTGGTTCACGCCCGGCCCCGTCCGGTCCGCCACCGGCCGCTGGGATTTTCTAACTTCGCATCTGGGGGCCATCAGAAGCTCTCGCGAAGCCATCGTCCGACTCGGGCGAAATAGCCGCCGCCCGTACCCGTCATCACTTGCCGCTTACGCCGCGATTCGAAGTGCTCGAGATGCGCCGCTTGCGGATAAACCAGAAGGCCGGCGGCAACCGCGAAAGCTGGCCCTTTGGCCGCTTCCGGGGCGCCGGCAATGCCGAGTGGCCGTCCGATGCGCACCGGGCGGCCGAGAATGCGCGAGGCGAGATCGGGCAGCCCGGCGAGCTGGCATGCCCCGCCGGTGAGGATGACATGCCCGCGCCGCTCCGCTGCGATCGAGGTGGCGGCGAGCCGGTCGCGGACCATTTCGAGTATTTCCTCAACGCGCGGCTTGATGATGTTCACCAGCGCCGCACGAGGAACGAATTGCGCCTGTTCGCGCTCGTCCTCGCTCAGCGGCGGCACAGTGACCATGTCGCGCTCATCCGATCCCCCGGAGAGCACACTGCCATAAAGCGTCTTGATTCGCTCGGCATCGGCGACGCGGGCGTTCAATCCGCGGGCAAGGTCCATGGTGACGTGGTGACCGCCCAGCGCAAAGCCTTCCAGATGAACGCAGCGGCCGCCCAGGAAGATCGCCATCGTCGTGGTGCCGGCGCCCATATCGACCACCGCCGCGCCGAGGTCGGCCTCATCGTCGGCCAGAACGGCGAGCCCGGCGACGTAGGGCGAAGCAACCATGGCTTCGACCTCGAGATGACCGCGCTCGACCGCGAGCATCAGATTGCGTGCGGCGGTGACGTCGGTCGTGGCGACGTGCATATGAACGCCGAAGCGCGCGCCGAGCATGCCGCGCGGATCGCGCACGCCGTCGACACCGTCGATCGAGTAGGCGACCGGAAGCGAATGCAGCACGGCGCGGCCGTCCCGCAGCGAATGGCGGCTGCCGGCGGCCAGCACGCGCGCGATGTCGCCGTCGGATACGGCGGAGCCGACGATGTCGACATCGGCGGCGAACAGTTCGCTGGCGAGCCGGCCGGAAGACAGCGACAGCACGACCGACTCGATTTCAGCACCGGCTAAGCGTTCGGCGGCATCGACCGCCTGGCGAATGGCATCCTCGGCCTGAGCAAGATTGACAACGGTGCCGGCCTTCATGCCGCGCGCATTGGTATGACCGAAGCCGACGACCTCGATGGCGTGGCTGCGGCGCGTCAAGACCTGCTGCGGGCCGTGCGGCCGCAAGCGTGCAATCAGACAGACGACTTTGCTCGATCCGACATCGAGCGCGGCGACCAGCGCGCTACGCCGCGGTGAAATCGGCTTCATCTTCGGGGTGAGGCCGTAGCGGAGGGCGTTCACGCGTCGCCCCCCTTCTTCTTTTTCATGGCGGCCTTGAGCGCTTCGTCGCGTGCCTGCGCGGCGGCATCGGACAGGCGCACCGTCACCCGATCGGGCAGCCGCAAATCGACGACCGTGATGTCGCGCGATAGCAGCTTCTTATCGCGATCGAGCCTGACAAGCCGGTGCAGTGCGTCTTCGACGTCGGCTTCGGGCAACTGCACGTTGATGCCGTTGGCTAGCCGCAAATCCCAGCGCCGATCCGCTACCAGGATCGACGCCCGCATCGCGGAGCGAAGCTCCGGATAGCGGTCGAGGAGAGTGAGAAAATCCTTGGCCTGCCGTTCGGCGTCGCGTCCGACCACAAGCGGCAGGCCGAGATAACGCTTTTCTACGAACGGCTCGAGCACCGTGCCGTCGGCGGCGATGACGCTGACGCGGCCGTCCTTCTGCCACAGCGCGAAAGCGTGCCGCTCGGCGATCGTGATCTGCAGGCGGTCCGGATAAAGCTTGAGCACCGCGGCGTCGGCGATCCACGGGTTTTGCAAAAGTTTGGTGCGCGCCGCGTCGGCGTCGAGGAACAACAGCGAGGCACGTCCGGTCACGCCAGCGGTCGTGAGAACTTCCTCGCGGCTGACTTCCTTTTCGCCCGAGAGTGCGATGGCGGCAATGCGGAAGCCAAAAGTGTTGGCGGCGATATCGCGCGCATTCTTGACCCAGTCCATCACGGCCGGGACATGCTGTCCGGCGACCGCGCCATAGGCGAGCGCGCCGGCAATCAGCAAAACTGAGCCGGCGATGCCGGTGCCGCGCGGCAGCTGCGCGATCCTGGCCGACATGCGCGCGGTCAGGCGGCGATAGCCGGCAACGATCTCGCCAGGCGCATAGCTGCGGCCCGGCTCGTCATGCGGCGCGCCGTTCTGCCTTGCAGCTGATTGCCTCGACCGCTTCAGCGGTTGGTCGAGGCGTCCTCCACCATCCATTGGACCAGCTCATCGAACGTGATGCCTGCGTAGGCGGCAAGCTCGGGTACGAGCGAGGTCTCGGTCATCCCCGGTTGTGTATTGACCTCAAGACAGATCAGCTTTCCCGTCCCCCGATCGTCATAGCGAAAGTC
>DATAWA010000172.1:0-1519 GCA_036267435.1 Xanthobacteraceae bacterium
CGCGCGCCGCGCGCTGCCGTTCGCGAAACGCCGACAGCCCGCCAACCGCCTCCAGAGCTTTCTCCAAAGCCGCCGGGTAGTCGCCGCCGTCATAGACGATGGGCTCGCCGTCGCGATACGGCATACCGATGGCGTACGGCATTTCGTCGTCGCGGATCATGTTGCGCAGCCGCACCTCCGCGGGTTCGAGGCCGAGCTCGCCGGCGACGATATCCACGATGCGTTCCATGGCGAAGGCCGCTTCGGGCCGGCCCGCGCCGCGATAAGGCGCATTTGGCGTTTTGTTGGTGGCGGCGATGCGGGCCTCGATCGCCATCGCGCCGATCTTGTATGGGCCGGGCAGATGCGCCGCGGTGTTGTAGACGACGCCGGCGCCAATCGGGTTCCAGGCGCCGCCGTCGACCGCGAAACTGTCGCGCAGCGCCAGGATGCGGCCCTCATCGTCGAAGCCAACTTCCACGTCGTGAATCTGATCGCGCGAATGGCAGGAGCAGATCAGATGCTCGCGGCGATCCTCGATCCACTGCACCGGGCGTCCGAGCCGGCGCGCCAGGAACGGGATCAGCAAGTCTTCCGGGTAGACGTGACCCTTGACGCCGAAGCCACCGCCGACATCGAGCGCGACGCAGCGGATGCGCGCCTCGGGCAATTGCAGCACCGCGGCCGCCTCGCGCCGCACCCAATGCACGACCTGAGTCGACGACCAGATCGTCAATGTATCGGTGCGCGAATCATGCAGGCCAACCACGCCGCGGCATTCCATCGGCATTGCCGCATAACGGTGATGATGAAAGCGGCGCTTGAGGCGGTGCGGCGCGCGTGCCATGGCACGCTCAATATCGCCCTTGGCGACAGTGAAGGAACCAATCAGGTTGGTGCCGAAACGATCGTGCACAATCGGCGAACCCGCACCTAGCGACGCGTCTAGATCAAGCACGGCCGGCAGCGGATCGAGGTCGAGCTCGACAAGTTGCGCCGCGTCCTCGGCCGCATAGCGGGTCTCGGCGACGATCACCGCCACGGCCTCGCCGACGTGACGGACCTTGTCGTGTGCAAGCAGTGGCTGCTGGGGGTTGATGAATTTGTGCTGAACCTGCGTGGTCCATTTGCTCGGCAGTGCGAGTTGCGTGTCGGACACCGGCGGCAGCAATTGCGCCAGTTCCGGGCCGCTCAGCGCGGCGATCACGCCTGGCGCGGCGGCGGCGCGCGTGAGATCGACCGCCTTGATGCGAGCATGGGCGAGCGGGCTACGCACGAATACCGCGTGCAGCATGCGCGGCAGTTCGAAATCGGCAATGAACTGGCCGCGGCCGGTGAGCAGGCGCCTATCCTCGCGCCGCGGCAGCGAGCGGCCGATGAATGCGGTCGTTGCGATATCGTTCATGCTCGTTCAGACATTTTGCAGGAGCGCCTTCTTCAGTCCGGCCGTCGGCTTGAGAAAGAACACCAGCATGGTGCAGCCGTTCGGCGCCGTCGGTGCATGGCGGCTGCCCTTGGCGCGAATGACGAAATTGCCGGC
>DATAWA010000173.1:0-46726 GCA_036267435.1 Xanthobacteraceae bacterium
GTGCTTGTCGGTGACCATGATCAGGCGCTCGCCTTTGCGGGCGTCGGGAACCGCGGTCACGGCGGTGATGTTGTCCGGCCACAGCTCGGCCGCCAGCATTTCCACCGCGGCAAGCGACACCATCTCGCCGCCGACTTTGGCGAAACGCTTGGCGCGGCCTTTGATGGCGATAAAGCCTTCCTTGTCGATGACGACAATATCGCCGGTGTCGTGCCAGCCTTCATGCGGGGATTCGAGAACCCCCGGCTGGTCGGCCCGCAGATAGCCGAGCATCACATTCGGGCCGCTGACATAGAGCCGTCCGCCCTCGTCGACCCCTTCCACTTTTTCCAGCTTCTCCGTCATACCGGGGAGCAGACGGCCGACGCTGCCGAATTTGTTGAACATCGGCGTATTGAGCGCCATGACCGGCGAGCATTCCGTGACGCCATAGCCCTCGAGGATGCGCAGTCCGAATTTTTCCAGATAGACGCGCCGCGTCGATTCGCGCACCGGCTCGGCGCCGGCGATGATGTAGCGCAGCGAGCGGAAGTCGTAAGGGTTGGCCATGCGTGCATAACCATTAAGGAACGTATCGGTGCCGAACAGCACGGTGGCGCAGACGCCGTAGACCAGCTCCGGCACGGTGCGGTAATGCAGCGGCGACGGATAAAGATAGATCGGCACGCCGGAGATCAGCGGCAGCACGACGCCGCCGGTGAAGCCGAAGGAATGAAAGATCGGCATCGCGTTGAACAATTTGTCCTCGCGGCCGAAATCAATGCGCGCGGCGCATTGCGCGACATTGGTCAGCATATTGCGATGCGACAGCACCACGCCCTTCGGCGTTCCTTCGGTGCCGGAGGTGAACAGGATCACCGCCCAGTCGTCCGGCGTGCGCGCGACCAACGGCTTGTTTCGCGCCAACAGGCCGCGCAGCTTGTCGAACGTCCCGATGGTGGGGCGGATGTCCTCGAGATAGACGATGCGCAGATCGGTCGCGAGTTGAGCGATCACGTGATCCAGCCGGCCCTTTTCTGCGAAAGCGCGCGAGGTGAGGATGGTCTCGACTTCGGCGGCGCGGCAGGCGGCGCGGATATTGGCGGCGCCGGCGGAGAAATTGATCATCGCCGGCACGCGGCCGGCCGAGAGCACGGCAAAGGTCGTGACCACGCCGCCGTTCGAGGTCGGCAGCATGACGCCAAGCGCCTTGCCCTCGCCGGCGAGCGGCATCAGCTTGCGGCCGAGTACCGCGGTCGCCGTCAGCAGCCGCTTATACGTGAGCTGGCCGCTGAGCGGATCTTCGATCGCCAGCCACTTCGCGCCGTGGACCTTGCCGGCCTCGATCAGCGCCTTGGTGAGCGTGCGATCGGTCGGCGTCGACCGGTACATCAAGTCAGACATGATGTCGTAGAGCGCAGCGCCCGCGGCCTGCCGCCGCTTGCGGCCCTTGAGCGCCGGGTCGAGCTTGAGCTTGACCGGTTCGAGAATGGTCACCGTGATCTTGGGAAACAGCCGGCGGTGGACCTGCGAACTCTTGAGCCGGCTGAAGATCGTCGCCTCCGCACCGTCGATGCGGACCGGCACCACCATGGCGTCGGACTTGTCGGCGATCATCGCCGCGCCGTCGTAGATTTTCATCAGGCTGCCGGTGACGGTGATGCGGCCTTCCGGAAAGATCACCAGCATATTGCCGTCGCGGACTGCATGGATGAGATCGCGCACCGAGAACGGCTTTAAGGGATCGAGCGCCATGGTGCGCACGAATTTGAGGAACGGCTGAATCCACCAGTGCTTCGACATCGCCACGTCGATGGCGAAGACCGGCCGTTTCGGCAGGATCGCCGTCGCCAGCGGCGGATCGAGAAAACTGACGTGATTGAGCGCGATGATGGCGTTGTGGCCGGCCTTGTCGATGTTCTCCAAGCCCTTCACTTCGAGGCGGAAGAAGGCGCGAAATACGATCGACAGGAAATCGTTCAGCCAGCTGGCCGGCATGGTTTGCCCGATGGCGACGGCCATCAAAAGATTGACGGCGCCAATCAGCATGAACAACAGCGGCGTCGACAGCCCGAGCTTCTGCAACACCGCCAGCACCAGCGCGCCGGCCACCATGAAGGCGGCGTTGAGCACATTGACTGCCGCGACGGCCCGGGCGCGGCGATCGGTGCCGGCCCATACTTGAATGGCGGTGAACACCGGTACGATGAACAGGCCGCCGGCAATCGCCAGACCCGCAAGATCGACGGCGATGTGGATCGAATGCGGCGCCGCGAAATAGCCGGCGACGCCGAGCGGCGCCGCGGCCGTGACCATCGACGACGCGGTCCAGCCGAGATCGAGCGCGAACAGACCGAGCAGCACGGCGGCGACGAGCGTCGGCAACAGCACGATGCGGCCGGCGGCGAGCCAGGCCGCCAGACCCGAGCCGAGGCCGACCGCGACCGAGAAGATCGTCAAGAACAGCGTGACGACATTTGCGTTGCCGCCAATGACGAAGGAGACGAGCGGCGGCAACAGCGACAGCACCAGCGCGCCGACGAGCCAGAACCAGCTTGCCACCAACGCGCCCCACCACAGCCGCCGGTCGGCGCGCACCTGCCTGATGAGGGCAGCGGTCGAATGAAGGACATTGCGGTCGATGACGAGACCGGGCGAGGCCTCCGCGGTTTTCGGAATAAGCAGGCTCGATCCGAAGCTCGCCAACGCGGTCAGGATCATCAGCCAGGCGAAATGGATCGGGCTCGTTTTGCCGTTGGCGGCAAAGCCGGCGACAATGGTGCCGAGCAGAATGGCGAGGAACGTGCCGGCCTCGATGAGCGCGTTACCGGATGGCAGCTCTTCGCGTTTGAGCAGGTCGGGCAAAATGCCGTATTTGATCGGACCGAACAGGGTGGCGAGCGTGCCGAACATGAAGACGGCGACGAACAATAAAGCGACCGAGTGAAAGGCAAAGCCGGCCACCGCGACGATCGCGGCGGCGATCTCGATGAGCTTGATGCGCTGCGCCACGAATGCCTTGTCGTAGCGGTCGGCGATTTCACCGCCGAGCCCGGAGAGAAAGAAGAATGGTGCGATCAGCGTTGCACCGGCGAGCGTGATCAGGACCGCCGAATTGGCGCCGGCCACCTGGAACAAGATGACGAAGACCAGTGCGGTCTTGAGAAAATTATCGCCGAATGCCGCGAAGAACTGGCACCAGAACAAGGGCGCGAAGCGGCGGGATTTCATCAAAGCTATGGACATGGCTTATCAAACCCCTCGCCGTTCCTATTCCCCACCGCTGACCGGTCGCGCCGGCGAGATGCACTCTAGCGGCCGGGGCGCACCTTGGCGACGTAGCCGTAAGGCTTGCGCTGCGCGCCTGCCAAGACGGCATCGCCGTGGCCGGACCAGCACTGGATTTATTAATCGGATCAGTTCAATGCGGCAATTAAACCGCCGCTGTGGCGGCAGCCACGATGTAGTAGTGAGCCGAAGCGGTCGACCGCACCGCTGTCGGGTGGGCATCTTGAAATATGCACATAATTCCATTATTCTGTGCATATTATGCCCAAAGCCCCGCTGCCCAGCTATCAGCTCCACGAAGCGCGATCGAAGCTCTCGGCCTTGATCGCGCGCGCGCTCAAGGGGCAGCCGCAACGCGTCACGCGCCATGGGAAGGAAGCCGTGGTCATCGTTTCCGAGGAAGTCTGGAACACACGGCCGAAAAGCGCCGCCACGCTTGCCGATCTCTTCGTCAAAACGATTGGCGCGGACCCACATGGGTTAGCCGACGCGCAAGAGCCGCGGCCCTGGGCCAAAGACGAACGTGCACTCGGCGCTGAATTTGCCGAGTGAGGAATGTATCTCCTCGACACCAACATCGTTTCGCTATTCGATCCAAGACGCGCCGCCGAGGCGGCGACGACGATCGACTGGATGCGCGAACACGATGCCTTGTTGTTCCTGAGCACCATCACACTTACCGAAATTGAAGCGGGCATTCTAAAGCTTGAGCGCGAGGGCAAGGACGCCCGCGCCAGTCAGATCATTGCGCTACGCGACGGTCTCATTGCCGACTTCAATGAGCGCTTGCTGCCGCTCGATATTGAGGTCGCGCTGACCGTAGCCCGGCTCGCTGAGCGGGTCAGACCGATGGTGATCGAGCGCACCGATCTTATCATCGCCGCGACCGCGCGCGTTCACAGCCTGACTGTGCTGACACGCAATGTGCGGCACTTCGAGCCTACCGGAGTCGCGGCAATCGATCCCGTACGCTCATTACCCAAATAGGGTTAAAGACCATTCGCGCTCAAGCGATCCGGACGCCGCCAAGACCAGCGCCGCGGTTATCCAGGACATCGCGGATTTTGGCCGCCAGGGCCGCCTGCGTCAGCGGCTTCTGGATGAGCTGGACGCCCTCGTCGAGACGGCCCTGGTGGACGATGGCGTTGCGCGAATAGCCGGTCATGAACAGCACCTTGAGACCCGGGCGCTTTTGCACCGCGGCGCCGGCCAATTCCCGGCCGTTCGGTCCCGGCAGAATAACGTCGGTCAATAGCAGATCGATTTTGTCCGGGCGGTCCAGCACTTTTAGCGCCGACGCCGCATCGCCCACCTGCAGCACCGTGTAGTTCAGCTCTTCGAGCGTGCCGGCAATGAAAGCCCGCACGTCGGCATCGTCTTCCACCAGCAGAATAGTTTCCTTGCCATAGGCGGTCGCCGGAGCGGGACTTTGAGCGCGCTGCTCGGCGACCAACCCTTTGACCCGCGGCAGATAGATTTTGACCGTCGTGCCTTGGCCACGCTCGCTGTAGATTTTGACGTGTCCGCCCGATTGCTTGACGAAGCCATAGACCTGACTGAGGCCCAAGCCGGTGCCTTGGCCGGCTTCCTTGGTAGTGAAGAACGGCTCGAAGGCTCGCTGCGCGACCTCCTGCGTCATGCCGATACCGTTATCGGTAATTGCGATCTGCACATATTGGCCGGGCCGCACTTCCGCGTGGTCGGCGCAATAGGCGTCGTCGAGAAACACATTGCTGGCTTCGATGGTCAGCCGACCGCCATTCGGCATCGCGTCACGGCCGTTGACCGTAAGGTTGAGGATCGCAGTTTCGAGCTGCACCGGATCCGCTTCGACCGTCCAGACGCCGCCGGCACCGACCACTTCAAGCTGCACGGCCTCGCCAAGCGAAGGTTTGAGAAAGGACGACAGGTGAGTGAGCAGCTTGTTGACGTCCAGCGGCTTCGGCTCAAGCGGCTGCCGCCGCGAGAACGCCAACAGATGCCCGGTCAGCACCGCCGCACGGTTGGCTCCGGTGAGCGCGAAATCGACGGCCCGGGCCACACGCTCCTTGGCGCCGTCCTGCCAGTTCTCCAGCGTCCGCCTGGCGTTATCGAGATTACCGATGATGATCGTCAGCAAATTGTTGAAATCGTGCGCCACGCCGCCGGTGAGCTGGCCGACGGCGTCCATTTTCTGCGATTGGTAGAGCTGATCGCGCGCGGCCTCCAGCCGTTGCTGGGCTTCGCGCCGCTCGGTGACATCGCGGGTGATCTTCGCCAAACCGATAAGGCTGCCATTGGCGTCTTCGATCCGATCGATAATGACGCTCGCCCAGAAGCGCGAGCCGTTCTTGCGCACGCGCCAGCCTTCGGCCTCGTAGCGGCCTTCGTTGATCGCCGTCAGCAAAGCGCGCGTCGGCGCGCCGTCGGCGCGGTCCTCCGCCGTGTAGAAGACGGAAAAGTGCCGGCCGACGATCTCGCTCTCGCTATAGCCTTTGATGCGCATGGCGCCGGCGTTCCAGTTGGTCACATTGCCTTGCGGATCGAGCATGTAGATGGCGTAGTCGGTGACGCCCTGCACCAGCATCTGAAAGCGCCGTTCGCTGTCCTGGGTGGCCGCCCGCACCAGCCGCCGTTCCAGCTCCTTGCGGTGCACGGCAGCCGCGGTGAGCGCGCCGGCAACGTCGTCAAGCTCCCGCACCGGCATGCCGCTCGGAGGCGCTGTTTCGCCGCGACCGAGCGCCGCGGCCTGGGCGGCAAGTTCGCGGCTCGCCAGCGAAAGCCTGCCGCCAAGCAGATAAGCGAGGCCGAGAGTGAGGATGGTCAGTCCCGCGCCCAGCGCGCTCAAGCGCCACAATGTTCGGTGCAGCGGGCCTTGGATGGCCGCATCGGGCATGCCGACCCAAACCAGCCAGCCCGACAGCTTCGACCGCGCATAGCCAAGCCGGATGGTATAGCCCTGGACATTGCGGCCGACCCAGATTCCCTCAGACCCATGGATCCGGTCGACGAAGCTTCTGGATGACGGCTTGCCGATGCGATCGCTGGCGCCTTCAGTCCGCATCAGGACGACATTGTTGCGATCGAGAATTCCAGCGACCTGCCCGGGCGCGATCTCGCTGTGCAGAAAGTCGTCGAGCCGCGAAACATCCACCGTCAGATGAAGGAAGGAAGCGACGCCGCCGTCCTCGACAACCGGCATGGTGATCAGATAAACCGGCTTACCGGAGACCTGTCCGGCGACGAAATTACTTACCACCGTCTTTTTGCTTGCGGCCGCCTCCTCGTCGACGTCGAACGAATTTCGCGGCAGCGGCGTACCCCAGGGCACGCGGGTATTCGCAAGTTGCTGGCCGTCGCGGCTGCGCAGCGCGATGTCGAAGCCGGCAATATCCTTCACCCGCATCGCTCGCTGGTAGAATCGGGAATAGTCCTTGTTGGCAAGCGCCCCCGACGTCGCCAAAGTCTCGAGCGTGACGATCTTGCCTTGCAAATCCCGATCGAGGTCGAGTGCCATGTCCCTCGCATCGTCTTGCAGTTGCTGATCGATGCGGGCGATCTCGGAATTATCGTAGCGGGCGAACAGAACGGCCGCGAAGGCAACGAGCGGCAACAGGATCGCGACGACCATGAGCAGGAGATAGCCGCGCATGGTCGGGCCGCGCGCCGCATGAGCAACCAGGTCCGCTTTATCGGCTTGGCGGGGCGCGGTCATCTCCATGGCGGGGCGGCCGACCTCGATCTATCCGGCGGTATTGCGGCTCCCGGCTTATCGGGCATCGCGCCTGAATCCGTCAATCCCGTCAAGTCCATGGCGAATGGACACGCCGGCGAATGCTTCGGTGCCGAAGCACTATTCTGGGGCCGCCATAGCGGCGTCACGGCCGCGTCGGCCACCGCGCCTCGGCCCATGATCGGTGACGCCGAGATGGGTCTCCAGCGCCGCGCGATCGGCGGCGAGCGTGGCGCTGTCGGCCGCATGGACCACGCAACCGCGCTCGATAATGATGGCGCGATCGGTGACGCCCAATATCTTCCTGGCGTTCTGCTCGACCAGGATCGCCGACATGCCCTCGTCGCGGATGATGCGGCGCAGCGCCGTGAGCAATTCCTCGACAATGATCGGCGCCAGGCCCTCGAGCGGCTCGTCGAGCAGCATGACGCGCGGATTGAGTACCAGCGCGCGCCCGACTGCCAGCATTTGCTGCTCGCCGCCGGACAGTTGATTGCCGAGGTTCTGCTGGCGCTCCTTCAATCGCGGGAACAGCGCATAGACCTTGTCGGTGGTCCAACGCCCCGGCCGCGCCACCGCGGTCAGGTTTTCGTGGACGGTGAGTGATTTGAAGATATTGCGCTCCTGCGGCACCCAGCCGACGCCGCGATGGGCGCGCTGCTCCGGCCGCAGCCTGGTGATGTCGGCGCCGTCGAGCACGATGGTTCCGGAAAAATAGCGGGTGACGCCGACGATCGAATTGATCAGCGTGGTTTTACCCATGCCGTTGCGGCCGAGTAAGGCCAGCGCCTGCCCCTCGAGGAGCGACAGCGACACATCGGACAGCACCACGGCTTCGCCGTAGCCGGCGGATAGAGCCGCGACGGTGAGAAGGTCAGGCATCGAGTTCCTCGCCGAGATAGACCGCCTTGACGCGGGGATCGCGCGCAACGTCTTCCGGCGCGCCGTCGACGAACAATGCGCCGTTGACCAGCACCGAAATGCGGTCGGCGAAGGAGAACACCAGATCCATGTCGTGCTCGATCAGCAGCACCGTGACCTCGGCCGGCAACGCCTCGATGGTCGCCAGCAATTCGTGCCGCTCGGCCTCGGGCACGCCGGCGGCCGGCTCGTCGAGCAACAGCACCCGCGGCCGGCAGGCATAGGCGAGCGCAATTTCCAAAAGCCGCTGCTTGCCATAGGGCAGGACGGCGGTGCGCTGGTGCATGACCTCGACGAGGCGAAAACGCTCGACGATTTCGACGATCTCCTCGGTCACCGCGGATTTGGTGCCGACGAGCCGCCACCAATCGGCGCCGGTGCCGAGCCGTTCGGAAATCACGAGCCCGATCGATTCCAGCGGGGTGAGGTCGAGGAACAGTTGATTGATCTGGAAGGTGCGTGCCATGCCGAGCCGCACGCGCCGGTGCGGCACCTCATCGGTGATATCGTTGCCCTCGAGCATGATGCGGCCGGCAGTCGGCCGCAGCACTCCGGTCAATAGATTGATCACCGTGGTCTTGCCGGCGCCGTTCGGCCCGATCAAAGCGTGACGCGCGCCCTTCTCCACCGAGAGATTGACGCTCTGAGCGGCAAGGATGCCGCCGAAGCGCTTCTCCAGTCCGATGGTTTGCAGGATCGGCATGGTCTAGTGCCCATCCGGCGCGGCGCCGCCGAGCGCGGCCGAACGCGGCCACAGCCGAGACAACAGCCGCGCGCCCAGCCGTTCCAGCAGGCCGCGCGGCACCGCGATCCAGCCGGCCATGCGGTCGCGTCCAATCAGCACGATGACGACAAGCACCAGCCCGATCCAGAATTGCCAATATTGCGGCGTCAGCGTCGCGATCCAATCCTGCAAAAATCTGTAGATCACCGCGCCGATCAGGCCGCCATAGAGATAACCGGTGCCGCCGATGATCAGAACGAGCAGAAGGTCGGCCGAGCGCTCGAGCGAGAACACATCGAGCGAGCAGAACGCCGTGGTTTGCGTCAACAAGGCGCCGGCGATGCCGGCGAAAAAGGCGGCGATGGTGTAGATGGAGACCAGCCGCCAGTTCACCGGAATGCCGATGGCCCCGGCGCGTAGCGCATTGCCTTTGATCGAGCGCAGCGACAGCCCGAACGGCGAATAAACGATGCGCCGGGCGATGACAAAACAGACGAACAGCACGATCAGGCAATAGACATAGCCATTGTGGCCGTACAGATCGAAGCTCCAGCGGCCGAGGACCGGCGCGATGGAGACGCCCTGCAGACCGTCGGCGCCGCCGGTGATGTCGGAGTAGCGGTTGGCGACTTCGCCAAGCATCAGCGAGACGCCGAGCGTCACCATCAGCCGGGTCAGATCCGAGCCGCGCAGCACCAGGAAACTGGTGACGAAGCCGAGCGCCGCCGCCACGATGCCGGAGCACACCAGCGCAATGATCGGTTCGTTGATGAGGCCGTATTTCGCCACCAGGCCGGCAAAATATCCGGCAACGCCGAAAAACGCGGCGTGGCCCAGCGAGATGATGCCGGCATAGCCGACGATGAGGTCGAGCGACAGCGCAAACAAAGCCAGGATCGCTGTATCTTTAAGGATCAGATACTTGTCGGGAAACAGCCAAATGCTGGCGAAGGCGAGGAGCCAGAACGCGATCTCGAACGGCGACCAGCGGCCGCGGCGCTTGAGATAGTTCGAGACGTCGTCGGCAAGACCGGGCGTCGGCGCGGACATGGGAGCGGACATGGGCGCGGACATGGGCGCGGACATCGGCGTCACCGCGCCGTGGAGCGGGCGAACAGGCCCTGCGGCCGCCAGATCAAGACGACGATCATGATGGCGTAGATGACGAAAGCCCCCAGCGTCGGCACGTAATATTTGCCCGCGACGTCGCCGATGCCGAGCAGGATCGAGGCAACAAACGGCCCGATGATGCTCGAGGTGCCGCCGACCGTGACTACGATCAAAAAATAGATCATGTAGCGCAGCGGAAAGGTCGGATCGAGGCCGAGAATTTCCGCGCCAAGCGCCCCGCCCAGACCGGCGAGACCGGAGCCCACGGCAAAAGTAACGGCGAACACCGCGCCGACATTGATACCGAGGCCGCGCGCCACGCGCTGATCGTCGACCGCGGCGCGTAGCCGGCTGCCGAAACGGGTCTTGGCCAGGATCAATTGCAGCGCGATCGTCAGCAGGCCGCAGACCACGATGATCAGCAGGCGGTATTTGCCCATGCCGATGCCGAAGACGTCGAACTGGCCTTGCAGTGCATCGGGAATCTGCACGAAGCGCTGCGACGAGCCCATCGTGTAGTCGACCGCAGCGACCGACATGAAGACGAGCCCGATGGTGAACAGCACCTGGTCGAGATGACTGCGCGCATAGACATGAACGTAAAGCGTGCGCTCGAACAGCCCGCCAAGCAGCGCCGTGACCAGGAACGCGATGGGCACGCCGAGCACGAACGGCACACCCAGCCGGTTGACCAGGATGACGGTGCAATAGCCGCCGGCCATGGCGAACGCGCCATGGGCCAGATTGATGAAATTCATCAGGCCGAGCGTGACCGACAGCCCGCATGCCAGCACGAACAGCAGCATGCCGTAGGCGACACCATCAAACACGATCGTCAGCATTGAACCGCGGACTCCACCGTCATTCCGGATTGCCGTGAAACGGCAAGTCCGGAATCCATAATCAACGCCCTCGCCATTCGCACGGATCGTGGTTATGGATTGCGGGCTCGCGGCCTTACGGCCGCGCCCCGGAATGACCAGCCGGTGACCGTCACTTTACCGTCCCGGCCTTGATCGGATCCTTGACGTTCGGAATGGTGGCGAACTCGACGTTGAAGAGCTGGCCGTTCTTCTTCTTGACTTCGCGAATGTAGACGTTCTGGATGATGTCGCGCGTCTCCGGATCGATCGAGACCGGACCGCGCGGGCTCTCCCAGGCCATGCCCTTCATGGCGGCGATGAGCGAATCGCCGTCGGTCTTGCCGCCGGTCTTCTCCAGCGCCGCATACATCAGGTGCATGCCGTCATAGCCGCCGACCGCCATGAAATTCGGCCGCATCCCGTTATTGGCCTTCTCGAAGGCGGCGACGAAATCCTTGTTGGCCTGCGAATTGTGGTCGGCCGAGTAAATATGCGCGGTGATGGTGCCGATGATCGCATCGCCCATATTGTTGAGGAGATCGTCGTCGGTGACGTCGCCGGGGCCGATGATCTTGATTCCGGCCTTGTCGAGGCCCTTCTCGGCGAACTGCTTGACGAAGGTGCCGCCTTGGCCCGAGGGCACGAACACAAAGATTGCGTCGGGCTTGTTGTCCGCGGCGCGCTGCAGAAACGGCGCGAAGTCCGGATTGGCCAAAGGAAAGGTGATGTGGTCCGGAATCTGACCGCCCTTGGCGATGAATTCCTTGGCGAAGGAATCCTCGGCGTCGTGTCCCGGCGCGTAGTCGGAAACCATGGTCACGACTTTCTTGATGCCGTTTTGCGCCGCCCAATCGGCCATCGGAACCGACGACTGCGCCAGCGTGAAGCTCGTGCGCACGATGTAAGGCGACTTCGCGGTGATGATCGAGGTGCCGGCGGCGGTGACGATCTCAGGCACCTTGGCCTCGGTGGCGAGCGGGGCAACTGCCAGCGCCGAGGGCGTGATGCCAAAGCCGGCGAGGAAGTTCACCTTCTCGTTGACCAACAAATCCTGGGCGATGCGCTTGGTGTTGTCGGGAACCGCGCCGTCGTCTCTGATGATGAGATCTATTTTCTTGCCGGCGACCGTGTCGCCGTGCTGCGCCATCCACAGCTTGGCCGCCGCCGCCTCTTGTTTGCCGGTCGATTGCTGCTGGCCGGTCATCGGCAGAATGAAGCCGATCTTGACGTCCTGCGCGCTGGCGCCAGTGGCGGCGGTCAACGCCGCCGCCGCGCAAGCCGCGGCGAAAATATGCCTTTTTTTCATGGGGTTCCTCCCGCTGGTCGTCTGTTCGGGCCGCATACCAACATTCCGGCTCGTTCTTGTCCAGGTCCGCGATGTCTCAGTTCGGGTGCCTACAAATGCGGCGCTGCCGCGTGTTCCGGCAATTGTGCTAGCATCCGGCGAATTACGGGGTCGTCCGCATAGCCGGAGGTACTGATGGCCAAGATTACGCTCGGGCTCGGCAGTTCGCATACGCCGATGCTGCTCGCCTCCGACGAGACGCTGCCGCGTTTCGAGGAAACCGACCAGAAGATCAAACACCGCGACAAGGAGGGCCGGCCGGTCACCTATGGCGAACTGCTGGAGAAAGCCGATCCCAAGATGGCGGCGATGGTTGCGCCCGCCGAGCTCGTAGCGCGGCAAAACAAGGTGCGTGCCGCGATGGCGCGCCTGAGCTTAACTCTCAACGGAGCCGGGCTCGATGCGCTGATCGTCATGAGCGACGATCAGGACGAAGCCTACCTCGAAGACGCCCGGCCGACCTTCGCCATTTACTATGGCGACACCATCCTCAACAGCAACGAGCAGCACGAGCAGTACCACCAGCGTTTTCCGGAATGGTACGTCAAGAATCGGCAGGGCTTCTTCGAAAACAACACGCCGCGCGCCTATCCGGTCGACGCCAAGCTCGCGCTGCATCTGATCGACTGGCTGATGGAGCACGGCTTCGATCCGGCCTCCTCGAAGCGCATGCGCGAGGGCGAAGGCGAGGGCCACGGCATGGCCTATGTGCATCGCCGGCTGATGGACGAGAATAAGCCGATCCCCATCGTCCCGGTGTTCCTCAACACCTATTTCCCGCCCAATCAGCCGCGGCCGCGGCGATGCTATGAGCTCGGCCGAGCGATCCGCCAAGCCGTCGAGGCATTTCCCGGCGATCACCGCATCGGCATCATCGCCTCGGGCGGGCTCAGTCATTTCCTGGTCGACGAGGAATTCGACCGCGCCATCCTCAAAGCCTGCGCCGACAAGGACGCGGGATTTTTACAGAGCTTGCCGCGCAACAAATTGCACGCCGGCAGCTCCGAGATTCTCAATTGGGTCGGCGTCGCCGGCGCCTGCGAGCATCTCGACCTGGACTGGTTCGAATACGTCCCCGGCTATCGCACGCCCGCCGGCACCGGCACCGGATTGAGTTTTGCGAGTTGGGCGTAGCGTTTCTCCGTCCCCGCAATAGCGCGCGGAGGAGGATGCCCTAATTTGCGTCGGCGTATTTGGCCCACCACGCCGATTCGAAGCCGAAGCCGTATTGGGCGTCGGCAAACGACGCCGCAGCAGGCTTCTCGCCGCGGACGCCTTCCACGGCGGCGAGCAGCGCAAAATTCTTGTCGGTCCAATAGACGTCGAGCCGATCCTTGTAGAAGTGCGCCTCCAGATAGCCCTTGCCGTCCGGCAGCACATAGACCTGGTGGATTTCGCCGCCGTCGCCCTCGGCGGCGAAGGCGCGGCAAGTCAATGTCTGATTGCCGTTGGTCAGGCCGAGAATGTCGGTGATGATCGGCGTGACAGCGATGTCGCGCCCTTTGTCGGCGATCCAGCCATTGATCTTTTGCTGCTCGGCCGCCGTCAGCGATTGCGTCGCCGGGGGTGGCGCCGGCGGTGCGGGCGCTGGAACGGCTTGGGGCGTCTGCGGTGCGGGCGATTGCGGTGCGGGCGATTGCGGTGCCGGCGTCTGCTGTGCAGGCATCTGCGCTGCTGGCGTCTGCGCAAGGCCGGTCTGGCTCGCAGCCAACATAGCGGTCAGCATGACGCTGACGGCGATCAAGACCAGGGGACGATGGCAGCGAGCCATTCCGCTCTCCGATACGACGCCGTGTTACGCGTGCGCCTTGCGCTGCGGATCGACGATCTTTTCCAGTTTGCCGAGAACGTGCATGCACGGCAAGACCTGCGCGAGACTGGCGTTCGGCTCGCGCTTTTCCCGGATCGCGGCGATGAACTCGCGGTCCTCGAGCTCGATGCCGTCCATCGACACGTCGACCTTGGAGACGTCGATCTTGTTGTCCTTGCCGTCCGACAAATCGTCGTAGAACGCCTTGAAGGTGCCGTTGTCGCAGATGTAGCGGAAGAACGAGCCGAGCGGCCCGTCATTGTTGAACGACAGCGACAATGTCAGCACCGCGCCCGACGGCGTTCTGGCGACGATGCCCATATCCATGGCGATGTTGAGCTGCGGATGAATCGGTCCCTGCACGGCGTAGCAGTCGGAGATAGTCTCGCCGGCCTGATACTGGAACAGATCGATGGTGTGAGCGGCATGGTGCCACAACAGGTGATCGGTCCAGCTGCGCGGCTGGCCGGCCGCGTTCATGTTTTTCCTGCGGAAGAAATAGGTCTGCACGTCCATCTGCTGAATTTTCAGCTCGCCGTTGACGATCTTCTTGTGGACGTATTGATGGCTGGGATTGAAGCGGCGCACGTGCCCGCCCATGGCGATGACACCGGTCTCCTTGGCGATCTTGACCAGCGCCTCGGCGTCTTCGACCGAATCGGTGACCGGAATCTCGATCAGCACCGGCTTGCCGGCGCGCATCACCTGCTCGCCCTGGCGGAAATGCATCTTGGTCGGCGTCGTCAGGATCACGGCATCGGCCCGCTTGATGCCCTCGGACAATTCGCCGGTGAAATGCGGGATGCCGTATTTCTTGGCGACCTGGGCGGTGGAGTCCTGATTGCCGCCGACCAGCGAAGTGACTTCGACGTCGGGGATGCGCTTGAGCGCGTCGAGATGCTTTTGGCCGAACGCGCCCTGCCCCGCTACGCAGATTTTCATTGTTCACTTCTCCAGAAGTTCTCACTGACCTGTTTCCCGGGCGCAGCGCAGCGCGAAGCGGTGCGCTGTTGAACCGGGATCGTTACGGACTCGGAGTTTGGCTACGATCCCGGATCAGCGGTGCATCACGTCGCTACGCTCCGTGCTGCGCCGCGTCCGGGAAACGGGCTCAACATCAACTGCGAATCCGCTGGACCTTCGCGCCTGCCGCCGCGCGCTTGTGCTTGACCGCGTGTTTCGCCGGCTTTCTGCCGGACGCCTTGGCGCGGTTTTCCAGAATGATATGGCCGACCGCGGTATTCGACGCCGGCACGGTATAGAAGCGATAGACCTCGTCGACCTTGTCGTCGAGCGCACCGCGCATGATCAGCCACATCACCATCTCGATGCCCTCGGCGCCGGCCTCGCGCATGTAGTCGATGTGCGGAATCTTGACGAGCTTCTGCGGGTCCTTGGACAGATTGTCGAGGAACGCCTTGTCCCATTTGCTGTTGATCAGCCCGGCGCGCGGTCCGGAAATCTGATGCGACAGGCCGCCGGTGCCGAAGATCACCACTTTGAGGTCGTCGGGGTAGGATTCCACGGCCTTTTTGATGGCGCGGCCCAGCATGAAGCAGCGATGCCCGGTCGGCGGCGGATACATCACCACGTTGACGGCAAGCGGGACCACCGGACAGGGCCAGTGCCCTTCTTTGGGAATTTTGCCGAATAACAGGTTCATCGGCACCGTCATGCCGTGATCGACTTCCATCTTGTTGCAGATGGTGAGATCGAACTCGTCGAGAATGACCGACTGCGCGATATGCGAAGCCAGTGCCGGATACCCCTCCACCACCGGCACCGGCCGCGGTCCCCAGCCCTCGTCGGCCGGCGGGAATTCCGCCGCGCAGCCGAGCGCGAAGGTCGGGATCATCTCGACCGAGAACGCCGAGGCGTGATCGTTATAGACGATGATGGCGACGTCGGGCTTACAGTCCCGCATCCACTCCTGCGACTTCTCGAAGCCCGAGAACACCCGCTTCCAATACGGCTCCTCGGTCTTGTTGTTGTCCAGCGCCGCGCCGATCGCGGGCACGTGCGACGATCCTATTCCTGCGACGATTCTGGCCACGGCATCACTTCCGTTTTGCTGATTTGGATTTGGTCTTGCTGGTCTTGATGCTGGATTTGGCTTTGGCCTTCGGCTTGGCTACCGGCTTGGCTTTCGCCTTCTTGCCCGCCGCCCGTTTGCCGCCGCCAGCCGCAATGAATTTCGACGGCGTATTCTTGCCCGTGCGCGAGCGATTGCCTTCGACGTTACGGCCGCCGCCGAGCATCATCTTGGCGTAGTCGTCCTGGGTGTTGCCGGTCATCACCGCGGCGAGATGCTGGAACGAATGGCCGTCGGTGGCGCCGAGCTTGGCGGTGAAATAGATATTGCCGCCGAACTCCAGCATGCGGTTGTAGTCGCGCTTGAGAACGGCGTCAGTCTGCTCCGGCGTCAGCTTGAACTTTTTCAGATATTCCGCCTCGTTCGCCTTGAAGGCCTTGCGGTTCTCGTCCTTCATCAGCGACATGCAGAACATGTTGATGCCGATGCCCTGCCGGGACCGCTCGGCATCGAAGACGAAAGTGCCCGGAATATCGTCGTAATCGTGCTGCTCGCGGGCCATCGATCTCTCCCGTATGGGCGTCTCTTCCTATCGCTTTGACATATATAGCGCAGTGTCCCTTGGCAACTTAAGCCGCCGGCCGCCGTCGCGGTTCAATTCGGCGGCTTGGTGCCCAGCAATTTCAACTCGAAATCTCGAGCCGTCGATTTATCGCCGTCGAGGCCCCGGACGCCGAACAGCTTTATGCCCTTGCCAATTTCGGCCTGGACGACGATCACCGGAACGGTCTTCTGGCCGGCCTTGGTCATATAAGCGTATTGCGGAATGACGATGTCCATCGGCTTGCTGAAATAGGTGCCATAGGCCTTCAGCACGAAGATGGCATTGCCGGCAGCGACATCTTCGTCGGTCGCGGGCCGGCCGGAAACAAAGCCTTTGGTCGGCAATGGCGGCCAGTTCACCGGGGCGGTCTGGGCCGAGGCGGCCGCCGCCAGGCCCAGAACCAACAGAAGAGTTGCGATCCGTGTAAACATTGGAATTGCTCTAGCTCCAATAAAGCCGCATGGGATTGTCGACCAACAGCGCCTGCTGCGCCGCGGCCGTGGTCGCAATCTTCGGGATGAAATCGACCAGCACGCCGTCGTCGGGCGCCGCTTTGGGCATGTTGGGATGCGGCCAATCGGTGCCCCAGATCACCCGGTCGCCAAAACGCTCGACGATGGCGCGCGCGAACGGCGCCACGTCGTCGTAGGGCGGGCCGGCCACCGTGAAGCGCTCCGGGCAGGTCACCTTGGTGATCCAGGTCTTGTTGGCGTCAAGCGCCTTGAGCCAGTTCTGGAAGTGCTTGCCGTCGACGCCCTCCCGCACGTTCGGGCACGCCATATGATCGAACACCAGCGTGGTCGGCAGCGATTCGAGGAACGGACCCATCTCATCGAGATCGGCGTGCTCGAAATAGATGACGATGTGCCAGCCGAGCTTGGCGATGCGCGCGGCGATGCGCTGCATCACGTCCTTCGGCGTCGAATCGACCAGCCGCTTGATGAAATTAAAGCGCACGCCCTTGACGCCGGCTTTGTCCAGATCCTTCAGCTCGGCGTCGGCGATCGCCTCGCCGACAAAGGCGACGCCCTTGGCTTTGCCGCCCGAATGAACGAGCGCATCGACCAGAGCGCGATTGTCGGTGTCGTGGCAGGTCGCTTGGACTATTACATTTTTGTCGAAGCCGAGAAAATCGCGCAGCGCGAACAGCTTCTCTGTGGGCGCGTCGCAGGGCGTGTATTTCCGCTTCGGCGCGAACGGAAACACCGCTTCCGGCCCGAAGACGTGACAATGCGAATCGACCGCGCCCGGCGGCGGCCTGAATTTCGGCTTCGACGGATTGGGATGGAACGGAATGTAACCCGGCGACATCGGCACGCGAACTTCTCCATTCGTCATCCCGGATTGCCGCACCAGCGGCCGTCCGGAATTCATAATCGCAGTCATTCGAACTCTATACCGCCGATACTCGTCCCATGGTCCGGTGACTATGGATTCCGGGCCCGGCGCATGCGCCGTTCCGGAATGACGGCTAAACCTTCTCCAGCGCCAGCGACACGCCCTGACCGACGCCGACGCACATGGTGGCGAGCGCGCGCTTACCGCCGCGCTTTTCCAGGCCATGCACTGCGGTCAGCGTCAGCCGCGCGCCCGACATGCCGAGCGGATGGCCGAGCGCGATGGCGCCGCCGTGCGGATTGACGTGCGCAGCATCGTCGGCAACGCCGAGCTGGCGCAAACACGCAAGTCCCTGCGAGGCAAAGGCCTCGTTGATCTCGATCAGGTCGAAGTCGGAAATTTTCAGGCCGAGCAGCGCCATTAGTTTCCTGGTCGACGGCACCGGGCCGATGCCCATGATGCGCGGCGGCACCGCGGCCGAGGCCATGCCGAGCACGCGGGCGCGCGGCGTCAGCCCGTGCGCTTTGGCGGCGTCCTCGCTCGCGAGAACGATCGCGGCGGCGCCGTCATTGATGCCCGAGGCGTTGCCCGCGGTGATCGTGCCGGGAGTGCGCGCAATGGGCTTGAGCTTCGCCAGATTATCGAGCGTGGTGTCGGGCCGCGGGTGCTCGTCCTTGTCGACGGTGACCGGGCCGGCTTTGCCGCCCGGTGCCGCAACCGGCACGATCTCTTCGGCGAAATAGCCGGCGGCGACGGCCTTGGCCGCGCGCTGCTGCGAGCGCAGCGCGAACGCATCCTGATCGGCGCGCGTGACCTGAAATTCCTCGGCGACGTTCTCGGCCGTTTCGGCCATGGAGTCGACACCGTACTGCGCCTTCATCAGCGGATTGATGAAGCGCCATCCGAGCGTGGTGTCATAAACCTCCGCCGAGCGCGAGAACGCCTCGCCGGCCTTGCCCATGACGAACGGCGCGCGCGTCATCGATTCGACGCCGCCGGCGATGGCAAAATCGATCTCGCCGCAGCGGATGGCCCGCGCAGCGTCGCCGACGGCATTCAGCCCGGAGGCGCACAGCCGGTTGACGGTGATGCCGGGAATTGAGTCCGGCAGGCCGGCGAGCAAGAGCGCCATGCGCGCGACATTGCGATTGTCCTCGCCGGACTGGTTGGCGCAGCCGAAATAGACTTCGTCGAGGCGGCTCCAGTCAGTCTTGGGGTTGCGCGCCACCAGGGCCTTGATCGGCACGGCGGCGAGGTCGTCGGTGCGGACCTTGGCCAGCGCACCGCCGTAACGGCCGATCGCGGTTCGCGCGGCATCGCAGATAAAGACGTCACGCATTGCCCGCTGCATTTTCGCCGCCTTTCGCACTCTTGCAGGCTATTTACGGGCCGCGGCGGAACGGGTCAAATGGCGCAAATGACGAACCCGTCCCCCGCATTCGCAGACCTGCCGCCGACCCTGAAAGCGGAACGCCACGGCGCGGTCGCGGTGCTGCGCCTCAACCGTGCCGACAAACGCAACGCGCTCGACGACGACATGGTGCGCGGCGTCGAAACCTTCTTCACGGCGCTGCCGGAGGGCATCGGCGCCGTGGTGCTGGCCGGCGAAGGCGAGCATTTCAGCGCCGGCCTCGATCTGACCGAGCTCAGCGAGCGCGATATTTTCGCCGGGGTCGTCCATTCGCAGTCCTGGCATCGCGCCTTCGCGCAAATCGAATTCGGGCGTGTGCCGGTTGTCGCCGTGCTGCACGGCGCCGTGGTCGGCGGCGGCCTCGAAATCGCCGCCGCGACCCATATCCGCGTCGCCGAGCGCTCGGCCTATTACGCGCTGCCGGAAGGCAGCCGCGGCATTTATGTCGGCGGCGGCGGTTCGGTGCGGCTGCCGCCCTTAATCGGCACTGCGCGCATGATGGACATGATGCTGACGGGACGCACGCTGTCCGCCGAGGAAGGTCAATCGATCGGGCTCACGCAATATCTGGTCGATGACGGCGCCGGCTTCGCCAAGGCGATGGAGCTGGCGCAACGCATCGCCGGCAATGCGCCGTTCACCAATTTCGCCATCACCCATATGCTGCCGCGCATCGCCAAGGGCGATCCCGCCTCCGGCTTCGCCACCGAGGCGCTGACGGCCGCGATCGCACAAAACGAGCCCGAAGCCAAAGCGCGGCTCAAGGCCTTTTTGGAAAAGCGCGCGCCGAAAGTGACGCGAGGCTAAATGACCGGCGTCACTCACCCCGATTCGACCATCACACGGGCGGCCGCGCCAACGGCGAAATCCGCGCCGCCGCTGCGGCCGGTGAAGCTCGGGCCGGCCGACGTCTTGGTTGAGCGGCGCGGCGACGGCACCATCCTGATGCGCTCGCCGCACGCTTTGCCGCCGCATCCGCGCAAGCTGACCGAGCGCCTTATCCATTGGGCCAAAGCCGCGCCGGATCGCGTCTTCCTTGCGCAACGCAACGCGCAAACATCCGGCTGGCGCACGCTCAGCTATGCCGAGACGCTCGCCGCAGTAAACGCAATCGCCTCGGCGCTGTTGGAACGTAATCTGTTGGCCGACCGACCGATCGCCATCCTTTCCGGTAACGACATCGAGCATGCGCTGCTGGCGCTTGCCGCCATGCATGTCGGTATCCCCTATGCGCCGATCTCGGTTCCCTATTCGCTGTTGTCGGCGGACTTCGGCAAGCTCACCGCGATCATGGACGCGCTTTCGCCCGGGCTTGTGTTTGCCGCCAATGGCACCGCCTTTGCGCGCGCCATCGCCGCGACCGCGCCCAAGGACGCCGAGATCGTAACCACGGCCAATCCGCCGGGCGACCGGGCCGCGACGTCATTCGCCGCGCTGGCGGCAACGCCGGCGGACAAGGCCGCGGTTGAAGCCGCGCACGCCGCCGTCGCCCCCGACACTATCGCCAAAATCCTGTTCACCTCCGGCTCGACCGGGCAGCCCAAAGGCGTCATCAACACCCAGCGCATGCTGTGCGCCAATCAGGCGATGATCGCCGCCGGCTTGCCGTTTGTGCGCGACGAACCGCCGATCGTGGTCGACTGGCTGCCGTGGAACCACACCTTCGGCAGCAACCACAATTTCGGCTTGGCGCTCGACAACGGCGGTTCGCTCTATATCGACGAGGGCAAGCCGCTGCCGGGTGCGATCGAGGCGACGGTGCGTAATCTGCGCGACGTGGCGCCGACCATTTATTTCAACGTGCCGAAGGGATTCGAGATGCTGTTGCCGCATCTGCAATCCGACCGCGCCTTGCGGGAAAAGTTCTTCAGCCGCCTGAAAGTCATGTTCTATGCCGGCGCGAGCCTGGCGCAGCATGTGTTGCAGGGCCTGCAGGAGCTTGCGGTGGCGGCGACCGGCGAGCGCATCATTTTTCTCTCTAGCCTCGGCTCGACCGAAACGGCCCCCGCCGCGCTCGCCTGCACCTGGGAATGCGAGCGCGCCGGCAATATCGGGCTGCCGTTGCCGGGCGTGGAGCTCAAGCTGGTGCCGCGCGAGGGCAAGCTCGAAGCCCGGCTGAAAGGCGCCAATATCACGCCCGGCTATTGGCGCGCGCCGCATCTGACCGCGGATGCCTTCGACGCGGAGGGCTTCTACAAGATCGGCGACGCGCTGAAGTTTCACGATCCGGACGATCCATCGAAGGGCTTGCTGTTTGACGGCAGGCTGGCCGAGGATTTCAAGCTCGCGACCGGCACCTGGGTCAGTGTCGGGCCGCTGCGTGCGGCCTTCATCGCGCATTTCGCGCCGCTTATCCGCGACGTGGTGCTGGCCGGCGCCGACCGCGACGAGGTCACCGCACTGATTTTTCCCGACATCGAGGCTTGCCGAATATTAGCCGGCGGCAGCGCGGAGCTTCCGGCCCCCTCCTTGCTGGCCGATCCGCGCGTGATCGATGCCTTTGCCCATCGGCTGAACTCGTTCTTCGCCGCGGCGAGCGGCACATCGAGCCGCATCACCCGCGCGGTGCTGATGCCCGAACCGCCGTCACTCGATCGCGGCGAGATGACCGACAAGGGATCGATCAACCAGCGCGCCGTGCTGGCCCATCGCGCGCCACTGGTCGAAGAGCTTTACGCCGAGACGCCGCCGGCGCATGTCATCCTGGCCCGAGTCGCACAACCTGCACAGGTGAATTGATATGGACATTCGTGGACATGCGGCGATCGTCACCGGCGGCGCCTCCGGTCTTGGCGCCGCGACAGCGCGCATGCTGGCGGAGGCCGGCGCCAAGGTCGCGATCTTCGACGTCAATCACAAGGCTGCGGCCGAGGTGGCGGCCGACGTCAACGGCATTGCGCTTGCCTGCGACGTGACGGACAGCGCGGCCACCGAAAAGGCCGTCGCAGCGGCGGCAGCCGATCACGGCATCGCGCGCATGGTCATCAATTGCGCCGGCGTCGGACCGGCCAAACGTATCGTTGGCCGCGACGGGCCGATGCCGCTTGCCGAGTTCGCGCGCGTGGTCGAGATCAATCTGATCGGCACCTTCAACGTCATGCGGCTCACCGCGGCGGCGATGCAGCCGCTCGAACCGCTGCAGGACGGTGAGCGCGGCATTATTGTTTGCACCGCCTCGGTGGCGGCCTATGAAGGCCAGATCGGCCAGGCCGCTTATGCCGCCTCCAAGGGTGGCGTGGTCGGATTGATCCTGCCGGCAGCGCGCGAGTTCGCGCAGTTCGGCATCCGCGTCAACGGCATCGCGCCGGGCATCTTCTCGACCCCGATGCTGCATGCGCTGCCGGACGCCGCGCAGCAAAGCCTCGCCGCCTCGGTACCGTTTCCGAAGCTATTGGGCCAGCCGCCGCAATATGCCGCACTGGTCCGCCATCTGATCGAGAACCGCTACCTCAACGGCGAGGTGGTGCGGATCGACGGCGCGCTGCGCATGGCGCCGCGCTGATCGCAAGCCATGCTGAAAAATATCCGTACCGTCCGCATCGAATGGGGCGACTGCGATCCGGCGGGGATCATCTATTACCCGCGCTATTTCGAGATCTTCGATACCTCGACGACGCATCTCGTCGAACGCGCCACCGGCATGAAGAAGATCGACTATCTCAAAGCCTATGAATTCGTCGGCCATCCGGTGCTGGAAACCCGCGCGCAATTCCGTCTGCCGACGCGCTTCGGCGACGAGGTCGCCGTCGAGAGCAGCATCGTGGCCTGCGGGCGAACGAGCTTTAAGGTCGAGCACCGTTTGACGCTCGCCGGCACGTTGGCCGCCGAAGGCGCCGAGACCCGGGTCTGGGTGGGCCGCAGCCCCGACGATCCCGGAAAGATTAAATCGCAGCCGATTCCGCCCGAAGTCGTTGCGCGTTTGACGCAGGGCTAACGGCAAACCGACGAATTTCCTGACCCTCCGAAAATACGCTAGAAGCCTTCCGCTAGAAGCAAAGGAAACGCCCATGACCATGCGTATCGACGCATATACTCACTTTTTTCCGCAGAAATTCTTCGACAAGCTCAACGAGGTCGCCGGCGACTATAAGGACATGGGCAAGCGCATCCGCTCGCTGCCGGCTCTGTTCGATATCAACGTGCGTAAGAAGATCGTCGATGGACACAAGGACTACCAGCAGATCCTGTCCTATCCGCAGCCGCCGATCGAGCGCTTCGCCAAAACGCCGAAGGACATCGACGAGTTCTGCAGGATCATCAATGACGGCTTCGCCGAACTGATCGCCAAGGAAAAGGACCACTTCCCCGGCTGGGTGGCGCAAGTGTCGCTGGCGGCGCCGGATGCCGGCGTCGCCGAGGCGGAGCGCGCGTTGAAAATGGGCGCGCTTGGCGTGCAAATTTATACCAACGTAGCGGGCAAGCCGATCGACCGGCCGGAATTCGCGCCGTTCTGGAAAAAGATGAACGAGCTCGGCGCGCCGATCTGGATTCATCCGGCACGCGGCGCCGAGACGCCGGATTATCCCGAATACGAGCAGAAATCACTCTACGAAATCTGGTGGACCATCGGCTGGTCCTATGAGACCGCCTGCGCGATGCTGCGCCTGGTATATTCCAAGATCATGGATACCCATCCCAATCTGAAAATCATCACCCACCATTTTGCCGGCATCGTGCCGATGCTGGAAGGCCGGCTCGGTCCGGGCAATGACGTGATGGGCAACCGCACCAGCGACGAGGATTATGTCGGCCTGCGCAAAAGCCTGAAGAAACGGCCGCTCGATTATTTCAAGAACGACTTCTGGGCCGACACCGCGGCGTTCACCGCAGAGCCGGCGACCAAATGCGGCATGGAGTTCTTCCCGATCGACAAGATCGTATTCGCATCAGACTGTCCGTTCGATCCCGAAGGCGGCACCATGTTCCCGCGCGAGACCTTGCGCATCCTCGAAAAGCTGAAGATGGACAAGGCCACGAGCGAAAAAGTGTTTTACAAAAACCTCGAGGCAGTCACCGGCAAGACGCTGGTGAAATGACGGTCTGTGCCGTAGCGGCGGGGTTTAAAACCCGCCCCTACTGCCCACGCGTTTCCGCAACGCCTCGGGAAGCTCACGCGGCGTATCGACCACGATCACGGCGGCTTTTTCGAGCGCGCTGCGCTTGCCGGCGTAACTGCCGGCATTGCCGGTGACGATGGCGCCGGCGTGGCCCATTTTCTTGCCCGGCGGCGAGGCCCGGCCGGCGATGAAAGCGACCACGGGCTTCTTCATCCCGGCGGCATATGCGGCGGCGCTCTCTTCCATGGCGCCGCCGATCTCGCCGACCAGCACCACGGCCTCGGTGCGCGAGTCTTCATCGAGCGCGGCGAGCGCATCGCGGCTTGTCGTGCCGATCATCGGATCGCCGCCGATGCCGATAAACGCCGATTGGCCGATGCCGGCGCGTGTCAGATTGAGGCAAACAAGCGTGCCGAGGCTGCCGCTGCGCGAGATCACGCCGACCTTGCCGGGCTTGAAAATATTCGGATTGTGCCCCGGCATAATGCCGACGAAGCCTTCGCCCGGCGTCACCAGCCCCGCCGTGTTGGGACCGACGACCTGGGTGCCGGAACGGCGCGCCGCCAGCAAAATCGCCATCACGTCCTGCGCTGGAATGTGCTCGGTGAGCACGACCAAAAGCTCGACGCCGGCGGCGATGGCGTCGAGCGCCGCCTCCTTGGCGAGCGCCGGTGGAATGAACATGACGGCCGCGTCGTACGGCGCCGTCTTCATCGCCTCGGCCGCCGACGCGAAGACCGGCACGCCGATGTGGCTCTCGCCGGCGCGCTTCGGATTGACGCCACCGACGACACGGGTGCCGCACTCGATCATCTTTTCGGCCCAGAACGTGCCTTGCTTGCCGGTGATGCCCTGGACCAGCACGCGGTGCGAACTCCGATAAATGATCATCGCGCCGCGTCCACCGCCGCCTGCACGGCGTCTTCCATGAAATCGCAGGGCTCGATGTTAAGTTGCTCGCGCACCAGTCTGACGGCTTCGACCTCACCGGTGCCGTGAATGGAAAAAAACACCGGTATCTCCGGATGCAATTTCTTCCAGGCTTTGACCACGCCATCGGCCATCACGTCGGTGCGGGCGAAGGCGCCGCAAAAATTGATCACCAGACTTTTGACGTTCGGTGCCGACAGCACCAGACCGAGAGCGATCTCCGATTTGGTATAGGCCTCGCCGCCGATTTCGAGGAAATTCGTCGGCGCGCCGCCGCAATGGGCGATAACGTCCATCGTGGTCATGGTCAGGCCGGCGCCGTTGGCGAGCACGCCGACCTTGCCGTCAAGCTCGATGAATTTCAACCCGGCTTCCGCCCCGCGCCGCTCGAGCACGGTGTATTTCTCCGCGGCTGCGGCGGCGGCGAGATCGGCCTGGCGGAAGGCTGCCGCATCGTCGAGCGTGAATTTGCAATCGAGCGCGACGACGCGGCCGTCTTTGAGGAGCGCCAGCGGATTGATCTCGATCAGCTCGGCGTCGCGCGCGCGGTAGATGGCGTACAGCGCCTTGAGAATGGCGGCGATCTGCGGCGCGGCAGCGCCGAGATCGAGTCCCTTGAGCATGGCGCTCGCTGCCTCGTCGCCAAACGCCTCATCGATGTCGAGACCATGACGGCGAACCGCGTCCGGCGTCGCCGCCGCCACCTCCTCGATCTCCATGCCGCCTTCGGTCGAGAACAGAACCAGCGGGCGGCGGGCGGCAAAATCGGTCAGCACCGCGGCGTAGAATTCGCGGACGATGTCGGCGCGTTCCTCGACCAGAACCTTGTCGACGCGATAGCCGTCGATCGACATGCCGAGGATCGCCTGCGCCGCCGCCAACGCTTCGGCGGCGCTGTCGGCCTTGCGAATGCCGCCGGCCTTGCCGCGCTTGCCGGTCGGCACCTGCGCCTTGACCACGCACGGCCCGATGTCGGCGAACGCGGCCTTGGCCTCCTCCGCGGTGACACACAGCTTGCCGCGCGGCACCGGGATCGACGCCGGCGCCAGCACTTTCGCCTTGGCGGCGTGCTCTTCGAAATTCATATCAGCCCGCCTTTAGTGAAGCATGATCTTTTCGGAAAACCGGCCACCACTTTTCCGGATCATGCTTAGCGCCCGTATTTGGTCCAGTGCGGGCCGAACAGCTCCGCTTCGGTCGGTTTGTCCTCGGGGATGACCGTGACGAGGTGGGTGACGTTGAGGAAATGCTTGTAGCTCAAGTTTTCCGAAATGCTGTTTTTCTGCCATGAGCCGCAGCCCATGCTCAGCGTGAAGCCGAGGCCGGAGTCGAAGCCGCCGCCATTGCCGAAGGTATGGGCGAAGTTCACCAGGACGCGCACGACATCGAGGTCCTCGGCAAGCTCGCGGGCGTGCGCCGTGTCCTTGGTGTGAATGCCGCAGGAATGACCCTTGCCCTGGTAGTCGAGCACGGCGCGGACTTGTTGTTTGGCCGCCGCAAAATCCTTCACGCGGTAGACCGTCAGCACCAGCGACAGTTTTTCGCCGGAGAACGGGTGCTCCTTGCCGGCGCCGCTGTCCTCGACCATGAAGAAGTCGGCCTTGGCGGCTGCCGGCGGCAGGCCGAAGGCGGGCGCCAGAACATCCGGACCGCGCGCGATCAGATGACGGTTGAGCTTGCCGTCGTGCCACAGCGCCTCATGGATCGCCGCCTTTTCCTTGGCTGTGCACAGATAGCCGCCGACCGCTTGCAGCGCGGCGATCGCTTTGTCGTAGATCGAATCGAGGATGATCACCGAGTTTTCGGACGAGCACGAGGTAGAATTATCGAAAATCTTCGACGCGCGAATCTTGCGCGCGGCGTCGGCGAGATCGGCACTGTCGTCGATGATGACCGGCACATTGCCGGCGCCGACGCCAATCGACGGCGTCCCGCTCATGGCGGCGCGGCGGACATTGTCCTGCGAACCGGTAACGACGACCAGATCGGCGGCCTTCATCAAGGCCTCGGTGATTTCTTTGGTCACCGGCGGCGGCAGGATCTGCACCAGATCGGCGGGCAACCCAGTCCGCTCCAGCGCGGCACGCATGAAATCCACCGTGCGCTTGGTGGTCTCGTAGCCGAGCGGCGACGGCGCGATAACCACCGCGTTGCGGGCCTTGATCGCCATCATCGCCTTGTTGACGGGCGTCGCGGCCGGATTTGTCGACGGCGTCAGCGCGGCAATGACGCCCATCGGCTTGGCATATTTGACGATGCCTTTGGTCTTGTCTTCCTCGATGATGCCGACCGACTTGCCGCGAAGAAGATCGCGCAAGGTGCCGAAAGTCTTGCGCTGGTTCTTGGCGATCTTGTCGGGCACGTTGCCGAGCCCGGTGTCGGCGACGGCCAGTTCGGCAAGCTCGCGCGCATGCTCGGGCTGGTAGACCGACCATGCCAAGGCCCGAACCGCTTCGTCGGCGCGTTCCTGGCTGACGTCGCGGAAGCTCGCGAAAGCCGCGCGGGCCCGCCGCATCACGTCGTCGAGGACTGCCTTGTGCTGCGCTTCGGCCGGTGATTTCACTGCCAGGTTCATCGTTCACATCCTAAAAATCGGCTCGCTTTGAAGTGCGCTCGCTCGATGTCAGCTCGCGGCCTGTTGCGGGCGCATATCCTCGCGGCGGATGCCGGCGACCCGAACCGGCTTCTTCATCGCGTCGCGCCGGAACGGCTCGCCCAGCTCCTGATTGAGCATGACCTCGATGAAGGTGGTCACACGCTTTTTCTGCGCCTCGCAAGCCTGGCGGATGGCATCGGTCAATTCCTGCTGCGTGCGCACCGTGACGCCCTTCAAGCCGCAGCCCTCCGCCATCTTGGCGAAGCTCAAATGCTTGTTGAGCTCGGTGCCGACGAAATTATCGTCGAACCACAGGATGGAATTGCGCTTCTCGGCGCCCCACTGATAGTTGTGAAAGACCACCATGGTGATGCCGGGCCATTCTTCGCGTCCGATCGAACTCATTTCGTTCATGGAAATGCCGAAGGCGCCGTCGCCGGCAAAGCCGACGCAGGGCGTATCCGGGTTGCCGATCTTGGCGCCGATGATCGCGGGGAAGCCATAGCCGCATGGCCCGAACAGGCCTGGCGCGAGGTATTTCCGGCCCTTCTCGAAGGCCGGGTAGGCGTTGCCGATCGCGCAATTATTGCCGATGTCGCTCGAGATGATTGCGTCTTTCGGCAAGCCGGCCTGGATCGCCCGCCACGCCTGCCGCGGCGTCATCCGGTCCGGATCGCGCTTTTGCGCATCCGCATTCCAGGTCGTGCCAGCATCGTCCTCCTCATGATCCATGCTGGAGAGCGCCTGGAGCCAGCGCGATTTGGCGGTGTGGACGAAGGCCTTGCGGTCTTCACGGCCGTCGTTGCCGGCGGTCGGCGACAATTGCGCCAAGAGGCTCTTGGCGACAAGCTTGGCGTCGCCGCAAATGCCGACCGCCACCGGCTTGGTCAGGCCGATACGGTCGGGATTGATATCGACCTGGATGATCTTGGCGTTCTTCGGCCAGTAATCGATGCCGTAGCCAGGCAGCGTCGAGAACGGATTGAGCCGGGTGCCGAGCGCCAGCACGACATCGGCCTTGGCGATGATCTCCATCGCCGCCTTCGAACCGTTATAGCCGAGCGGACCGCAGGCCAGCCGGTGGCTGCCGGGGAAGCTGTCGTTGTGCTGATAGTTGCTGCACACCGGCGCATCGAGCTTTTCGGCGAGCGCGGCGCATTCCGCAATCGCGCTGCCGAGGATGACCCCGGCGCCGGATAGGATCACCGGAAATTTGGCCTCCGACAAAAGCTTGGCCGCCTCCGCCACCGCATTGGCGCCGCCGGCCGGACGCTCGAAATCGACGATGGCCGGCAGATTGATGTCGACCACTTGAGTCCACAGATCGCGTGGAATGTTGATTTGCGCCGGCGCCGACAGGCGCTTCGCCTTGGCGATGACGCGATTGAGGACTTCGGCGACGCGAACCGCGTCGCGTACTTCCTCCTGGTAAGCGACCATGTCGCGGAACAGCGCCATCTGCTCGACTTCCTGGAAGCCGCCCTGCCCGATGGTGCGGTTCGCTGCCTGCGGCGTCACCAAAAGCATCGGCGTGTGATTCCAGTATGCGGTCTTGATCGGGGTGACAAAATTGGTGATGCCCGGGCCGTTCTGCGCGATCACCATCGCCATTTTTCCGGTCGTGCGGGTATAGCCGTCGCAAATGATGCCGCCATTGCCTTCATGCGCGACGTCCCAAAAGGTGATGCCGGCCGCCGGGAAAATGTCGGAGATCGGCATGAACGCCGACCCGATAATGCCGAATGCGTGCTCGATGCCGTGCATCTGCAGGACTTTTACGAAGGCTTCTTCCGTCGTCATTTTCATCGGTCAAATTCCTTTTGCGGTTTTCGGCTTACCGGCTCCGGCGATGATTTATGCCGTCGGCCGGTGGGTTTCACGTCCTGTCCTGGAATGTTCCGGCAAGCTCGGTGGCGGCGCTGCGCAGTGCCGGAAGGTATTCGTGCGCCTTGGCGACCGCCATGCGCGCTTCCGGCGCCTGGATGGCGATCGCGGCCAGCATCTCGCCGTTTCGTCCCATCACCGGCGCCGCGACACAGACGACGCCGTCGAGATATTCTTCGCGGTCGAACGAGACCTGCTCCTTGCGGATTTGCTTCAGTTCCGCCTCGAGCCGCGACCGCTCGGTGATGGTGGCGTCGGTGAAGCGGCGGAGCTCCAGGCTCTGCAGCAGGCGGTGACGGCGGCGCGCCGGCAACAGCGCCAGATAAAGCTTACCGATGGCGCTGCAATGCAGCGGCACGCGCGAGCCGGCGGCGAAATGCAGGCGCAGCGGCCAATGCTCGGACTCGACGCGGTCGAGATAGACGATCTCGCCGTTGAGGATCACACCGATATTGCAGGTTTCGTTCACCTGATGCGCAAGCCGGCGCAACAGCGCGTGGCGGCCGCAATCGCGCATCGATGCCCGCATCGCGCCGAAGGCGAGGTCGGTGAGACGCGTGCCGACGATGAGACGCTTGCGCTGCGGCTCACGGGCGAGATAGCCGGAACTGACCAGGCCGTCGACCAGCCGATAAGCGGTCGCCTTGGGCAGCGCCAGTTCCTCGATCACATCGGCAACTTCGATCGCGGCATTGGACCGCGCGACCAGATCGAGGATGGCGAAAGTGCGTGCCGTCGCCGTCGAGATGGCTTCGGGCTCGCCGCCGCTCCCGGCGGCGTCCTCGTGCCTTATTTCGTGTTCGAGAGTATCGGTCATGGCCTGGCCTTCATCGCTGCTCGCCGGAAACGGTCGCCACCGCGGCGCGGCGGCGCATCGAGATGAGCTCGCGCACGAGCGGATAGCTCAGCGCCAGGAGCGAGGCAGCCATCAGCGGGCCGCAGATCGGTCCCCTGAAGAAGACGGTCCAGTCGCTGCCGCTCGAGATCATGCTGCGCATGAACGCGGTTTCGCCGACCGGCCCGAGGATCGCTCCCAGCACCATCGGTGAGATCGGGTATTTGAATTTTTCGAACAGATAACCCAACACGCCGAAGATGACGATCATCCAGACGTCGGACATGTCATTGCGGTTGGCATAGGAGCCGACCAGGCAGAACATCACCACGATGGCGGAGAGGACGCCTTGCGGGATGGTCAAAACCTTGACTACGACCCTGATCCAGAAAAATCCGACAAGACACATGCCGATGACGGAGGCAAACATCGACGCCAGAATGGTGTAGACCATCAGCGACGAGGCGGGATCCTCGAACAGCATGGGACCCGGCTGCACGCCGTGGAGAAGAAACGCCGCCAGGATGACGGCGGTGGCGCCGCTGCCGGGGAGCCCCAGCGTCAACAACGGGATCATATGGCCGGCCACCGAGGCGGTGGCGCCGATCTGCGGCGCGACGATGCCCTCCGGGATGCCGGTGCCCAGAAGCTGGCGCCGCCGGCCGTATTGCTTCTCGATGCCGTATGAAATGAAGCTGGTGATGGTCGCGCCGGCACCCGGCACGATGCCGAGCACAGTGCCCAGCACGGTGCTGCGGATCAGCGTCATCTTGACCGCGAGCAGTTCCTTCAGCGACGGAAATTGCGTCGCCACGTTGACTTTGGCGTCCTTCGGTTTCTCGAGATGCAAGCCCTGGCCGATCCGGGCCAGCACTTCGCCGAGCCCATACATGCCGACCAGAACCTCGACCAGCTGGATGCCGTCGCGCAGGATCGGCACGCCGAAGGTGAAGCGATCGGTGCCGTAGATGCTGTCGATGCCGACGGTCGCGACCAGAAGGCCGACGCACAGGCTGATCAGCGAATTGACCATCGATTTGCCGGCCAGCGCCACCACGGTCGTGAGCCCGAAAAAGACGGCGGCGAAATAGTCCGGGGAATCGAATTTCAGCGCTGCCTCGCTCATCGGACCGGCCAGCGCCACCATGACCGCCGAGGAGACAAGACCGGCAATCAGCGCCGCGATCAGCGCCCAACCAAGGGCCTTCGCCGGCTGGCCGCGCTGCGCCATGGTGTAACCGTCCCATAGCATCGGCACGTCCATCGGTTCGCCGGGAATGCGGTAAAGAATGGCGGTGAAACAGCCGCCATAGGTGCCGGAGAAGTAGATCGCCGTCAGCAGGATGACCGCCGGCTCGATCTGCATCTGATAAGTGAACGGCAACGCCAGAATGACGCCCATCACCAGGCCGAGGCCCGGCATGATCGACACCGCCATGCCGACCAGCAAGCCGACAAACAGCATCAAGAGGTCGAACGGCTGAAAGACCTCGACAAAGCCGTGAGCGAGATTGACCAGGACCACGCTGCCGCTCCCTAGTGTACGCCCATGGCGGCCATCAGCGCGTAGGACAGACGATCGAACGGCGCGATCCCGACCGGGAGCGCGACATAGACCACGCGCATGAACATGAACATGAAGGCAAAGGCGATCGCGACGCTCAAGAGCGACACGCGCACAAACTGCCGGTAATGGCCGAGATACATCAGCACGAACGCGTAGACGATCGTTGACAGGAAGAAGCCGAAGATCGGCAGGATGACGAGAAAGCCGAGCGTCGCCGCGACCGCGAGCCAGACCAGCCACGGATAGATTTCCGGCGGCCGCACCAAGGCTTCCATGGCTTCGGCTTCATCGTCGCGCTCGGTGGACTTCCCGACGTTGAGCGCGCTCGACACCGCGCCCCACAGCGCCGACGCCAGCAGCAGGATCAGGATGAGCTTGGGCCAGGCGCCGGGGCCGATACGCCCCGACGCCTGTTCGAATTCGAAATTCTCGGCGGTGTAATAGAGAAACACGCCGACCGCGAGCACAACCAGGTAAGGCAGTGTCGCCCGGAACCGATCCAGCGGTGTGACGGTTTTCAACGCGTTCACTTCGATCCCGTTTTCATGGAAGCGAGAATTCCTTTGGCCTGCGCCAGCCATGTATCCATGAAGCCGCGCGCTTTATCCATCGGCACGAAGCTGTCCGGATCGGCATATTGCTGGTTCAGATAGGCTTTGAACTCAGCGGTCTGCGCGACCTTGGCCAGCTCATCGGAAAGCTCTTTTACGATCTTTGGATCGGTGCCGGCCTTGACCACGATGGAGCGGAACTGCGGCAGCGTAACGTCGTAGCCGAGCTCTTTGGAGGTCGGCACATCGGCGAACTGCGGGATTTTAAGGCGGTGCGGGTAGAAGAAGATCAGCGGGCGAATCTTGCCGCCGTCGAAATAGCTGCGCACGTCGCCGGTCTGCTCATAGAGCACGTCGGCATTGCCGCCGAGGATCGAAGTATAACGCAACTCGGGTTCGGCATAGGGAATCGGCTCGAATTTGAAACCCTGCTTGTCGAGATATTGCGTGGTGATGTCGTCGGCGCTGCCAAAACCAAGGATCGCGGTTTTGAGCGCCTGCTGCTTCGCGGTGGCGGCGAGCTCCTGCCAGGTGTGCCATTTGCTCTGGGTGTTGACCCAATAGCCGGAGGGCTGCTGGATCATGATCGCCAGCGGGATGACTTGATCCGAGGTAAAGCCGGGATGCGGCCCGGCGAGCAGCGAATACGTGTCGCCGATCAGCACCCCAAGCGTATAGCCATCGGCCGGCGAATTGAGGAGCTTGGTGATGCCGGTCTGCCCGGTGGCGCCCGGAACGTTGAGCACCGGAAACGAGACGCCGAGATCCTGCGCCATGATCTTGCCCGCGGTGCGCGCCAACAGATCGGCACCGCCGCCCGGACCCCACGGCACGATGAAGTTGATCGGGTGATCCGGAAACTTGTCTTGCGCTTGTGCGGCGCCGGCCCCGCATACCGCGGCCAAAGCGAAGGCGGCGAGCACCGCCAGTTTTTTGCCAATCATCACCCTTCCTCGCTGCGTTTCATTTTTGGTCGTTCGCGTGGACCGCTCTGTTTGGCTCGGCCTCACCCGCGCGATCGTAATAATCTCATTGAATGAGACGTATGGTTTTAAAACCACTTAGCATAGTGCTAATCTGCCGACAACGAGGCTGAGCGACGCAAGGGACGCGGCGACCGGCCCGAGGTCGGAATCGCCGGCCTCGTGAAAGAGCGAAAGCCGTGACGGCCTGTGTCGTATTGCTCCGTGTCGCGTTCAGACCGTCGCCAGCACGACGGCGCAAGTGGTGATGATGTCATCGACACTGGCGCCGCGCGACAAATCGCTGATCGGCCGGGCAAAGCCTTGCAGGAACGGGCCGACTGCGGTGGCGCCGCCGAGCCACTGCACGAGTTTGTAGGCGATATTGCCGGCATCGAGGTCGGGGAAGACCAGGACATTGGCGCGTCCCGCAACGTCGCCGAGTTCTTTGACCTTTTTTTGCGCGACCGCGGGCACCACCGCCGCGTCGGCTTGCAGTTCGCCGTCAACCGCCAAGTCTGGCGCATTGGCCCGCACCAAATCGAGCGCGCGCCGGACTTTATCGACGCGGGCGTGCTGGGCGCTGCCTTTGGTGGAGAACGACAGCATGGCAACGCGCGGCGTCTCGCCGAGCAAAGTTGCGGCGCTGCGCGCGGAGGCTACGGCGATTGCGGCGAGTTCTTCCGCGCTCGGATTGGCGTTCACCGCGCAATCGGCAAAGACAAAGGAGCGCGGGCCGGCACCGAGAAAATCCGGCACCACGATCAGAAAATAACTCGATGGCAGCGCGATGCCCGGAGCGAGACCGATCGTCATCAGTCCGGCTTCGATGACGCGGCGCGTCGGGTTGGCGGCGCCGGCGACCATGGCCTGGGCGTCGCCCTGGCGGACCATCATGCCGGCGAAGTAGAGCGGTTTCGCTACGAGCCGCGCGGCGATGGCCGGGGTCATGGTCTCACGCATCGCGGCGCAAGCGGCGCCGTAGTCCTGCAGACGCGGGTCGCCGCGCGGATCGATGGTTTCGATACCGTCAAGCTTTATGCCCGCGCTCTGTGCCGCTTTCGCGATGGTGGCGGCGGCGCCGAGCACGATCGGGCGCGCGATTTCCCGGTCACTGAGACCGCGCGCGGCGGCGAGCACGCGAATGTCATCGCCCTCGGGCAAAACGATCTTGAAATGACGACGACGTGCTGTATCGAAGCAGCGCTCGATGGGGTTCATCGTTGAGTTCGTGCAAGACGTCAGTATAGCGAGGCATAGATGGCCGAAACAAACGAACCGATCAAGATTCGCCGTGGCTTGAAGGGGGTCTATTTTGACCGCTCGCCCTGTACCTTCATCGACGGCCGCATCGGCGAGTTGCGCTATCGCGGCTACTCGATCCACGACCTTGCCGAGCATTCGAGCTTCGAGGAAACCGCCTGGCTTCTGCTGCACGGCGATTTGCCGACCAAGGCGCAGCTCGCGGAATTCGACGCCGCACTGAAAAGCGCGCGCGAACTGCCGGCGCCGATACTCGACATCATCCGCACGATAAAATCGGCGCATCCGATGGACGTGGTGCGCACTGCGGCCTCGGCGCTTGCCGCCTTCGATCCGGAGACGAGCGACAATTCGCGCGACGCGGTCATTCGCAAGGGCATTCGCCTGACCTCGCAGGTACCGATGATCGTCGCCGCGCATGCACGGTTACGCGACGGGCTCGAGCCGGTGGCCGCCGGCAAAGAGCTGTCGCATGCCGCCAATCTGTTGTGGATGCTCAAAGGCGAGAAGCCGAGCGCCGACGCTGCGCAATTGATCGACCGCGATCTCGTGCTCCACGCCGAGCATGGCTCCAATGCATCCTCGTTCACCGCGAGGGTGGTGATCGGTACCGAGGCCAATCTGCATGCCGCCGTCACCGCGGCGATTGCGGCCTTGTCCGGTCCGGCCCACGGCGGTGCGGCCGAGGACGTGATGAAGATGGCCGAGGAAATCGGCGATCCGTCGCGCGCGGCCGATTACGTCCGCGACAAGCGCAAGGCCGGCGAGCCGATAACCGGCTTCGGCCATCGCGTGTATCGCGCCGAAGACCCGCGCGCGCGGCACATGCGCGCCGGCGTCGAGCGCCTGTCGAAGGAGATGGGGCAGCCGCGGTGGTATGAAATCTTGCAGGCGGTGGTCGCGGCCATGGCGCCCTATGCGCGCCATGGGGTGAATGTGAACGTCGATTTCTATTCGGGCGTGGTCTACCACCTGCTCGGCATCAAGCGCGATCTGTTCGTGCCGATCTTCGCCATCGGCCGCGTGCCGGGTTGGGTGGTGCAGGCGCTGGAGCAGATGGAAAATAACATCCTGATCCGGCCGCTCACGCTGTACAGCGGACCGGACGCCCGCGCTTACCTGCCGATCGAGCGCCGAACCGGGTAGCCAGGCCCGCTAACCACCGGGTTCCGACACGCTGCAGCGGGCTGCGAGAGGCCTGGAATAGGCCGCGCAACCATCCACAACTCATAGTGTCATTCCTCACCAACTCCTCTTGACATTGCACAACTGGCGGCATAGTGAATTCACTATGGATGCACAATTGCGACCTAGGAGCGTGGTGGACGAGGCCTACACCAGCCTCAAAAAGTCGATCGTCGACGGTGTTTACCAGCCGGGACAGCGGCTGCGGGCGTTGCGCGTGGCGCACGAACTCAAGGTCAGCCGCACGCCGGTGAAAGAGGCGCTAGTCCGGCTCGAACAGGAAGGTCTTATCAGCCGCGAGCAAGGCTCGGGCTTTATCGTGCGCGGATTGAGCGTTCGCGAGATCCTCAATCTCTACCGTGTCCGGGAGGTTCTCGAAATCGAAGTGGCCCGCCAGGCCTTTCCCAAACTGACGCCGGCGGCGCTCGACGCGATGCGCGATGCGCTCAACGAGGCGGACGCGCTGTTGGCGCAACGACGCTATCCGGATTTTCTGCGGGCCAGTCGCAAATTTCACGATCTCATAACGGCGCAAACCGGCAACAGCGTGCTGCAGGAAATACTGTCCAATCTCGGTTCCCGGTTCTGGAGCATCGGCACCGTCGTCGTCTCCAGGCACGCGCAGCGCGCCGATGAAATTCGCCGCGAAAACCACGCGATTCTGGATGCGATGGGCGGCGGCGACCTCAAGGCCGTCGAAAGAGCGGTGAAAGCGCACGTCAAAGGCGCCGCCAATGCCGTGCGCTTTTTCGTGGAGAGCGAGACGCAACATCTTTTCATCGTGGCCGCGTAGCCTTGTTCGGGAGCCAGCATGGATATCTTGCAATCGCTACTGGAATCGCGTGAGGCTGAACCGAAATCACCCGCACCCGGCACGTCCAATGCGCCGGGCGAAGGGCTGTTGAGCCGGTGGATCCCGGCGGAAGACCTGACCAAGCCGCGCAAAAGCAAGACCTATCATCCGGTCATTCTGAAACTCGAATTGCTTAGCCAAGGGCTGAAAATCTCGCCCGACGCCAAGGCCCAGATCGGCAAAACGCTCAAGAGCGACCATGCCGTCGGCGCCGTCGGCAAGCATGCACTCGACATCATCCTCGACCCCGGAAAAGTGTATGTCGGCGTCCCGGTCGGCGAATCGGTGAGCGAGCATTTGACCGATGGCACGCCATTCGTGCTGGACGTCGACAACGGCAAATATTTCATCGGCAAGAAGCCCGCGGCGCTGCGCGGCAACGGTCGCTGGGAATGCATCGACGAAAACGCCAAGCCGGAACGGCTGATGAGCGTCACCGTCCCGCCCTATCCCCACTATTACGACCTGCACACCTCGCGCGGCCATTCGATGCGCAGCATCATGCCGATTGCCGGCGACTTCGGCGGTGCGACGATCTTCCCGCACTGCCATTACTTCGGCAGGTTTGTCGACGATTACCGCCATACTGAATGCCGCTTTTGCGGCATCGACGAGAACCTCGAATCCGGCCGCGACATTTTTCCAAAGAAGCCGGACGACTTCCTGGAAACCGTGGCGGAGGCGCGCAAATATCCGTATTTCCGTCACGGCCCGGTTTTCGCCGGCGGCACCACGCCGCCGCCCGATCGCGGCGCCAAGGCGCACGCCAAATTCTTGAAGCCGTTGAAAGACGCCTTTCCCGATAATTGGCTGCGCCTGACCATCGCGCCTCCTGAGGAAGAGCGTTACGTCGACATGCTGTTCGAGGCGGGCGCCGACCTTGTCGGTTTCAATTACGAGATTTTCGACCCGCTGCTGTTTGCCAAAATGTGTCCGGGCAAGACGCGCGATATCGAGAAGGGCCGGCTCGGCCATGCCCATTATGATCGCATGCTCACCTATATGGTGCAGACCTTCGGCAAGGGGCACGCCAGCGCCAACTTGATCGCCGGCCTCGAGCCGGCGCAAAGCACGGTCGAGGGTCTCGTGCACCTCACTTTGATGGGCGCGACGCCGACGATCTTCGTCTTCGTTCCGCTGAAGGGAACGACCCTTGAAGATCAGAAGCCGCCGTCGATCCGCGAGATGATCTACATCTATGCCAATCTGAAAGAGACAACCGAGCAGTTCGGCGGCGATACTTATTGCGCGGGCTGCAATCGGATGCTGATCAACACCAAATACTACGACGGCCTGCAGCAAACCATGCCGACGATCACCGAGGACGATTTGCGCTTTGCCGGCTTGCCGCCCGAGGATCTGCACGTCGCACCGCGCGTGCCGCACATACTGGCGTTGAAATATTGACGGGCGCGTTGCGCGCTTGGAATCGAAATGCGTCATGCCCGGGGCGTGACGGCGACTGTAAATCATGACGATACATCGGGAAATGACCGATGAAGGGGGAAGCGGGTCCGTCAGCCTCGAAACGGGCTGCAGGCCGTCATTGCAAGGTGGAGAGCGGGTGTAACCGACAACGGAGGTTGTCATGTGTTGCGAAAATCGCGGGCTCCGATCGATTGCAGGATGTCTTATCGTTGCCGGAACGGTCGCAGCGGCAATAGCTTTTACGATGGCGCCGGCGCGCGCCTTTCCCGACCGGCCGATCAACATGATCGTGCCCTGGGGCGTTGGCGGCGGCGGCGATCGCGTCGGCCGCATCTTCGCCGGCCTGATGTCGACCAAGCTCGGCGTTTCCGTCCCGGTCATCAATGTCACCGGCGCGGCGAGCCAGGTCGGACTCACCAAGGCGCTGGCCGAGCCGGCCGACGGTCATACCGTCATCGAAATAACGTCGGACAGCTATATTCTGTTTGCCGCGGCCAATCCCAAGTTCAAAACTTCCGATTTCACCGCGCTCGCGGTCGTCGATCAGCAGCCGAGCGGCTTTTTCGTCCGGCCCGACAGCCCGTTTAAGACCTGGGATGACGTTCTACAGGCGGCGAAATCAAGAACGCTGACAGTCGCGGGATCTGGCTTCGGTACCCAGAGCGATGTGACCGTCAATTACTTCGATAAGGTGCAGGCCCTGAAATTCGTCAGTATCCCGTTCGACGATCCCGGTCTGCGCTGGAATTCGCTTTTGGGCGGCCACACCGATCTCCTCTACGCGCAATTCGGCGATCTGATTTCCTTTTTGCAAGGCAAGCAACTGCGCCCAATTCTGGCGTTCGCCGACAAGCGCGTCGCCGAATTTCCCGCGATTCCGACCGTGACCGAGCTTGATTACCGCATCAACATCACGCATTTCCGCGCCTTCGCGGTCAGGAACGGCACGGAAGGGCAGCGCTACGACACGCTGGTCGCGGCGATGAATGCCGCTGCACAATCCCCCGACTATAAAAAAATGCTGGCGAACGAGGCGGCGGTACCCGACAGCTATGTCTCCGGAGCGGCGGCGCAGGCCTATGTGCAGAAGTGGGTTACCGATCTGCAGGATATGATCGCCAAGAGCGGGGCCAAGAGTGGTGCCAAGAGTGGTGCCAAGAGTGGTGCCAAGAACGGCGGTTAAGACCCGGTCCGTTCGGCATTATTTACCGGCAATCTAAATCGTGGATGGCTAAAGCCGCGGCGGACAGGGCGGCCGGTTTTTTGCTAGCGTCTGCCGCCATGGAAGCCTCATTGGACGCAGCACGCCCAATCCTTGACGCGGAGGCCGCGGCGGCGAATCCGGCCGCGCCGGCCGCGGTCGGCGACGACGCATTCCGCGTCACGCCGATGATGGAGCAGTATATCGAAATCAAGGCGGCCAATCCGGATTGCCTGTTGTTCTACCGGATGGGTGACTTCTACGAATTGTTCTTCGACGACGCGGAGGTCGCCTCGAGGGCGCTCGGCATCATGTTGACCAAGCGCGGCAAGCATCTCGGCCGCGACATCCCGATGTGCGGCGTGCCGATCGAACGCGCCGACGAATACTTGCACCGCTTGATCGCGCTCGGTCACCGGGTCGCCGTGTGCGAGCAACTCGAAGACCCCGCGCAAGCGCGCAAGCGCGGGGCGAAGAGCGTGGTGCGCCGTGACGTGGTGCGCCTGGTGACGCCGGGAACGCTGACCGAAGATTCGCTGCTCGATGCCAAGCGCAACAATTTCCTGTTGGCGCTGGCGCGCAGCCGCCTGTCCTCGGGCGAAGACCGTTTTGCCTTGGCCTGGATCGACATTTCGACCGGCGAATTCCAGGTCGCGGAATCCGACCGCGCCGCGCTCGCCGCCGCGGTCGCGCGCATCGAGCCGGGCGAAATCATCGTCTCCGACGCGGTCTATGCCGACACTGAACTGGCGCCGTTCCTGCGATCGCTGCCGGCCTTGACCCCGCTCACCCGCGACGTGTTCGACGGCGCGACGGCGGAGCGGCGGCTGGCGGCATTCTTCGGCGTCGCCACGACCGCGTCGTTCGGTGCGTTTTCGCGCATCGAGCTGGCTGCCGCGGCGGCGGTCGTCACTTATGTCGAGCGCACGCAGATCGGCAAACGGCCGCCCTTGTCGGTGCCGGTGCGCGAGCGTGCCGGCGCAACGCTGGCGATCGACCAGGCCACGCGCGGCAATCTCGAATTGGTGCGCGCGCCGTCGGGCGAACGCCGCGGCTCGCTCCTCGCCGCGATCGACCGCACCGTCACCGCCGCCGGCGCGCGTCTCCTCGCCCAGCGGCTCGCCGCACCGCTTACCGACGCGGCCGAGATCGCGCAGCGGCTCGACGCGGTCGCCGTTTTCGCCGACGATTCCGCCGTGCGCGGCGACGTGCGGGCGCTGCTCAAAGCGGCGCCCGATCTCATTCGCGCGCTGTCCCGCATCGTCGTCGGCCGCGGCGGCCCGCGCGACCTTGCCGCCATCCGCGACGGCATCGTTGCGGCGGCGGAACTCGCGGCACGGCTCGGGGCGTTACCGCAATTGCCGCGCGAGCTCGGACAAGCGGCCGCGGGCCTGCGCCGGCCGGATGCCGCGATCGCCACCGAATTGCGCCACGCGCTCGCCGACGAGCTGCCGGCGCTGCGCCGCGACGGCGGCTTCGTCCGCGCCGGCTATGACGGCGCACTCGACGAGGCCCGCGCGCTGCGCGACGAATCGCGCCGCGTCATTGCGGCGCTGCAAGGGCGCTATGCCGAGATGACCGGCGTTCGCGCGCTCAAGGTCAAGCACAACAATGTGCTCGGTTATTTCGTCGACGTCTCGGCGCAGCACGGCGAAAAATTGATGGCCGCGCCGCTCAATGCCACTTTCATCCATCGCCAGACAACGGCCGGCCAGGTCCGTTTCACCACCACCGAACTCGGCGAGCTCGAAGCCAAGATCGCGACCGCCGCGGAGCGGGCGCTGGCGCTGGAACTGGACATTTTCGAGCGGCTCGCTGCCGCCGCGGCCGCGGCGAGCCCGGCGATCAAGGAGGCAGCGAACGCCATCGCGCTGCTCGACGTGGCAAGCGCGCTGGCGACGCTTGCCATCGAGCACGACTACACCCGGCCCGAAGTCGATGACAGCCTCGCCTTCGCCATAACCGGCGGCCGGCATCCCGTCGTGGAGCAGGCGTTGGCGGCCGGCGGCGGCCCGTTTGTCGCCAACGATTGCGACCTGTCGCCGCCCGGCGTTGCGGAGGCCGGCCGCATCTGGCTCATGACCGGGCCGAACATGGCCGGCAAATCCACGTTCCTGCGGCAGAACGCGCTGATCGCGGTGCTGGCGCAGATGGGAAGTTACGTGCCGGCGCGCGCCGCGCATATCGGCATCGTCGATCGGCTGTTCTCCCGCGTCGGCGCCGCCGACGATCTCGCCCGCGGCCATTCCACCTTCATGGTCGAGATGGTCGAGACCGCGGCCATCCTCAATCAGGCCGGCGAGCGGGCTTTGGTCATCCTGGACGAGATCGGGCGCGGCACGGCGACCTATGACGGTCTGTCGATCGCCTGGGCCACCATCGAGCATCTGCACGAGGCCAACCGCTGCCGCGCGCTGTTCGCGACGCACTTCCATGAGATGACCGCGCTCGCGGCCAAGCTTTCCCGCCTGCACAACGCCACCATGCGGGTGAAGGAATGGCAGGGCGACGTGGTGTTTCTCCACGAAGTCGTCGCCGGCGCCGCCGACCGGTCCTACGGCATCCAGGTGGCGAAGCTCGCCGGCCTGCCTTCGGGCGTGATCGAGCGCGCCAAGGTGGTGCTCGCCCAGATCGAGGCCGAGGATCGCGTGTCGCCGGCACGCGCACTGATCGACGACCTGCCGCTGTTTGCCGCGCGCGCGGCGCCCGAGCCGCAGCGCGCCGATCCGCGCGACACCGTGATCGACGCGCTTGCGGCGCTGCACCCCGACGAAATGTCGCCGCGCGACGCGCTGGAAGCGCTCTATGCGCTGAAGACCAAACTGGCGGCGATCAAATCCTAGAAAAGACGAATCGCGTTGCTTAGAATTCCTTCCAGTCGGGTTCCTGTTTGAGCGCCGTGGCGCCGACAGCCTGAGGCGCCCGGGCCGGCGCCCGCTTGGCCGGCTCGGCCGCGTTCAAGGAAGATCGCGGCGGGGATGGCGATCGATTACCGGGCTCCCTCTTGGCGGCCGGCGGCGAAGCCTGCGTTTGGCCCGTTCGGTCGAGCACGAAAGCGCCGAGGCGCGCGTCCATGGTCCCGGCAAGCATTTCCAGGTTTTTCGCCGTCGCGGCATTTTCCTCGACCAGCGCCGAGTTCTTCTGCGTAATCACGTCCATGTTCGCCAGCGCCTTGTTGAGCTGCTCGAGTCCGTTGGCCTGCTCACTGCTCGCCACGGCGATATCGGCGACGATGTCGGCGACCTTCTTGATCGACGTGACGATATCGGTGAGCGATGAGCCGGTTCGATTGACGAGATCGACGCCGTCCTTGACCTGATTGGCACTGCTGGTGATCAGATCCTTGATGTCTTTCGCCGCCTGCGAAGAGCGTTGCGCCAGCGTGCGCACTTCCGATGCCACGACGGCGAAGCCGCGGCCGGCGTCGCCGGCACGCGCGGCCTCGACGGCGGCGTTGAGTGCCAATAGATTGGTCTGCCGTGCTATCTCGTCGATGACACCGATGATATCGGAAATCTTGTGCGACGATTGCTCGATGCGCGCCATTGCTTCCACGGCGTCGCCGACCACCGCGCCGCCGTGTTCCGCGACCTGCCGCGTTTCTCCGGCGAATTTACTGGCCTGCTGCGCATTGTCGGCATTCTTCTTCACGGTCGCCGACATCTGCTCCATCGACGCCGAGGTTTCTTCCAGGCTCGCCGCCTGCTCCTCGGTGCGTTGCGACAGATCGGTGGTGCTGGTGGATATCTGCACCGAAGCCGTGGTCACATCGCGCGCCACCGACGTGAGGTCGGCGATTGTCGAGCCTATCTGCTCGGCCGTGGTGTTGGCGTTATCCTTCAGGAGAGCGAAATTGCCGTGATACTGCGCAGCTATGCGTTTGCTCAGGTCGCCGCCGGCGAGCGCGTTGAGCATGCCGATGAGATCGTCCAGCGCCTTGGACACGTTTTCGCACAGTGAATTGAGTGCGGTACCCACATTGAGGACAAGACCGGATTTTCCGTTCAGGTTCACGCGTTGCGAGAAGTCGCCGGCCACCGCCGCCTTGACGAGACCGCCGACCGCCGCCTGGAATTCGTCCGCCATCCGCCGCGCCGCCGTCTCGCGCTCGGCGGCAAGTTTCTTGTCCTGCTCGATCTTCTCCTCGGCGTCGCGCTGCGCCTTTTCCGCGGCCTTGACCTTGAATTCTTCCACAGCGCCCGCGATATCGCCGATCTCATCCCCGCGGCCGAGGCCGGGCAGCACAACGTCGAATTTGCCTGAGGCAAGCTCATGCATCGCGCCGTTGAGCCGCCTGAGCGGCCTCGAAATGCTGCTTTGCACGGCGATGAGAAAAATGATCACGCCGGCGGCGGTGACTGCGATGAAGAGCATCACGCTGGTCGAGATCGCGCGGCTCGCGATCTCCTGCGCTGCGCGCGCCCGCGCTGCGGCTTCAGTCACCAGTTGGTCCTTGGCCTTGGTCAAAAGCTCGGTCGGCGGCCGGTCGATACCAGCTACCGCCGCATCGCCGGCAGCGCTGTCAAAGCCGTGGCTTTTGAATGCCTCTAGACCGCGCCGATAGGCTTCTCCCATGCTCTTATGCGCGACGACAAATTGTCTCACGAGATCGGCGGCTTCGGGATCGGGAATGTTTTGGCCGAGCCGCTCCGCTTCGCTGAGGACGTCATTCTCGCGTTTCTGGAAATTGCCCCAGTACTTGTTCAAGCTGTCCGGCTGCTTGCCGCGCAGCAACGTGTCCTTCCATTCCTGAACTTGCTTCTTGAAATCGGATTCGGTCGCTTCGACGTCGATTGCGTTGTTCTGGGCAAGATTTGCTTTTGCGAAGGCCTGCACGCTGACATTGAACTTGTAGAAGCCCACCGCGGCTGCCGCGAACAGCGCCAGCGTGGTGATGGCGAATAGCAGGACAATCTTGCCGCGCAACCGAAGCGTCAGGATTCCAGACCGCTTTGAAACAGATGCTGCCATGACGAAATTTTTCTGCCCTGCGTACGCGGCCGATGTCGGATGATCGCCGCTCATGGAAACGCAGGCACCAATCTTCACCGCTCGGCTTTCGAAAAAGTTATTGGAGGGCGCCGTCTTCAATCACCCGGCAGGCTTAGCTATTGATCTGGATTAACCGGCGCAGGGTATGGAACGATCGAAGCGCCCGACCTCTCGGCAACAGCTGCGAGAGAAAACACTCTCGCTCATTCATTGGCGATAGGAATGCGGGACCGAGATTATCGATGCGCTTGTGCTTGTTCTTCTTCCCGCATCACCGCCCTAAAATTCCTTCCAGTCAGGCTGCTGGTCCTGCTTCAGCGCAGTGGCGAGCGAAGACTGCATCTTGCCGACGGGGCCGCCGCTGACGGTGGCAGGGCGCCTTGGCGCGCGTGCCGGGGCGGCTTTCTCAACCACGGTGGGCGGCCTTGCGGCAGCCGGCTTTGGGACGAGGTGCGGCTTTGGCGGCGCGCTTGCGGCGCCCGCCGCGTGGCTCTCTGCGCCTTCTTGGGTCTGGAAGAACGCCACCCGCTCGCCCATGGCCTGCGCCTGGGTTTCAAGCGCCTTGGCGGTCGCGGCGTTTTCCTCGACCAGGGCCGAGTTCTGCTGCGTGACTTCGTCCATCTGCGCCAGGGCCTTGTTGACCTGTTCGATCCCGGTGGCCTGCTTGGTGCTGGCCGCCGCGATGTCGCCGACGATGTCGGCGACGCTTTTGATCGAACCGACGATCTCGGCAAGCGCTGAGCCTGCCTTGTTGACCAGGTCGACGCCCTGTTGCACCTGGCTGTTGCTGTTGGTGATGAGGTCCTTGATGTCCTTGGCCGCTTGCGACGAACGCTGGGCGAGACTGCGCACCTCGGTCGCCACGACGGCAAAACCGCGGCCGGCGTCGCCGGCGCGCGCCGCTTCGACAGCGGCATTGAGCGCCAGCAGGTTCGTCTGGCGCGCGATCTCGTCGATCACACCGATGATGTCGGAAATCTTGCGGGACGACGTTTCGATGTGCCCCATCGCCTCGACCGCCTTGGCGACGATCTGGCCGCCGCGATCGGCGACTTCGCGGGCGCTGCTGGCGGACTGATTGGCCGACTGCGCATTTTCGGCGTTCTTCTTCACGGTCGAGGAGATTTCCTCCATCGATGCCGAGGTCTGCTCCAGGTTCGCCGCCTGCTCCTCGGTCCGCTGCGACAGATCGGTGGCGCTGGTGGATATTTCGGCTGACGCGTTGGTGACCTCGCGCGTGGATACCTTGATGTTGGCGATGGTCGAACCGATCTGCTCGGCCGTCTTGTTGGCGTTGTCCTTGAGCACCGCGAAGTTGCCTTGATACTGCGCGGTGATGCGTTTGGAGAGATCGCCGGCGGCGAGCGCGTCGAGCATGCCGATGAGGTCGTCGAGGGCTTTGGACACGTTTTCGCACAGCGAGTTGATCGCGGTGCCGACGTTGAGCGCCAGACCGGTCTTATCCTGCAGATCGACACGCTGAGAGAAATCGCCGGCGACCGCGGCCGTGACGATGCCGCCGACCGCCGCCTGGAATTCGTCGGCCATCCGCTGTGCCGCCGCATCCCGTTCCGCGGTCGCCTGCTTGTCCTGCTCGATTTTGCTCTCGGCCTCGATCCGCGCCTTCTCCGCCAGCATGACTTTGATGTCGTTGACGGCCTTCGCGGTCTGGCCGACCTCGTCCCTGCGCTCGGTGCCGGTGATCTCGACCTCTTCGCCTTTCGCCATGCGCTGCAGCAGACCTGTGAGCTTGCGCAACGGCCGCGCGATGGTGAAGACGCCGAATAATGCCGACCCTATCAAGACGAGAATCACTATGCCGCCGATAGCGATATTAATCGTCGCCGCCAGCGCCATCTCATCGTCCGCGTCGTGCGCCCGCTCCGCAGCGAGTTGAGCGACCGACTTTTCTAGATCACCCATACTCGCGATCGCCGCGTTGGCTCCGGGATCGAGATCGTCATGCTGGATACGCTGGGTTTCGGCATAAAGCGCGACGATGCGCGCGGCGTCCTTGTCCGGATCGAGATTGAGCGACTGGGTCTTGATCGGCACCGTCTCCTTTAAAGCAGTGGCGACGTAGTTGTGCAATGCCGTGTGGACCTTCTGAGCGCGTTCGCGGTTTTCCGGAACGGTGATCAGCCCGTTCAGCAGATCGAACTGTCTATCGGCATCCTTCAGCCGCGCCTCAAGGTTGTTTGCTGAGTTGAGTTCAGCAATACTTGTGGCGAGGCGAATATTGCGGACCGCCAGCCGAATATTGACAAAGTCCGATTCGAAATGGC
>DATAWA010000174.1:0-18927 GCA_036267435.1 Xanthobacteraceae bacterium
CTCCCTGCCGGCGGCAGAGGAAAGCGGCTGGTGGGCAACGTTATCAAATTCCCGGACGAAGGACGCATCGTGCGGTTCGGGCGCGAGACGGCGGACGAGTCGGCCACGATCATCATTCTGCCGGTGATCCGGATCGAACGCTACGTCGATCCGCGGGCCGAGGAGGCCGAGCCTCACACGCATCCGCCGGCGGACAACGGCGGCCGCCGGCGGGTGAGACGCCGCTAGACGGGCGTCGGCACACATGACTCCGAGCGCCCGCCGCCGCAGCGAAATCAGGGCGCCTGGTCTTGCGGTCCTGACGCTGCTTATCCTGTCCGGCTGCACCAGCATCGGCGATTTCGGCCGCCTTGCCGATCCGCTGGTCACCGATGACATTCACGACTGGGTTGGCGAAGAGGCAGCGACCCGCGTCGGCGCGCCGGTCTCCGCCGACAATTTGACCGATGAGGAGCGTACGCTGCGCGATCTCGCCTTTCCGTTGATCGAACCGGCTTACGATCGGATACGCTGGGATGTCGTGGTCTACGAATACGGCACCAAAAACTCGTTCCAGCGGGAATTGTGGGCCTTCGATTCGACCGCTTATTACCGGCATTTGCAGGGCAGGATGCGGCGCTCGACCGCCGCACGTTACAATCAATTGATCGACGACATCCGCAACGACATCGTCCGGATCGGACCGTTTTTTCTGTTGGCGCGGCGGGTTGTCGATCTCGACCGGCGGCGTGCCGCGAGCATGCGGCAGATCGGCGGTCTCACGCCCGCCGAACGCTTCAACGCGGTGGCACGCATCAATGAGAACAGTTTGACCATCGCCTGGGTGGATAAGTCCTTGGGGCAACGCTGCGCCAGCTACCGCTTTGCGCTCGAGCATCTTGCGGTCGCCGAACCGGAACCGATCGCCGCCGACGCCGATCGGGCGCTCACCGAATTGCAGCAGCAGATCGCAGTCAATCAAGTCATCGTCGTTGGGCCGCATTTCGCTTCGGCGCCGCGTGCGGTCGCCATCGTGCAATAATCATTGCACCGGCTGAACGCCGCAAGTTGCCGCGGCCAAGGCTTGGCGCGCCATCGGCATGAGGCCGGGCTCCGGCGCCAACGCACGCAAGACGATCAAGCCCATGGCTGACGGAGACTCGATGATCAGGCGGTCGGCCGCCGTGACGTCTTCGTCCTCGGGAAGCGCTGCATGCTGCTCCGGCGTCATCAGATCGAGTTCGATCGAATGCCGGCCGGCGGCGCGGTCGTTGATGGCGTAGTAGGCGATGCTCTTGCGGGTATAGAAGGTGACCGAGGTGTAAGCCTGACTGACCGGCGCAATGAGCTTGAGCGACCCGCCGCTCAAGTCGTAACGGCACACCGCGGACGCGAAGGCCGGATCCATAAAAGGCATGATTGCGCTTTGCGCGGTCGGCGAGGACAGCGGCACCACGCGATTGACCGGCGTGAGCGGCGCCAGCCGGGCATAGGCGTCTTCGGTCGCGGTCTGCGGCATCGCCAAAACCGTCGCCAGATGCACAATGCCGCCGAGCAGAACAGCGGCAAGAATCCACAACAGGCCGCGGATCATGAGCAGCCCTTTCGCGCAATCGCCGGCATCGGCCCTTCTTTGGTCGTTCGCGTGGCGACGCCAATCGGCGTGTCGTAGAGGCGCCAGACCAGGACGAAGCGCTCGATGCCGCCGGTCGGCAGCCAATTTCCCGGGCGCGCCAGTGGCGCCGCGGTGATGGTGAAACGTCCATCGATGTCGCGCACGATTTCTTCGCTGGTGAAATCGTGGCGATCGATCGCGTTGGCGACGAGCCGTCCGTGTGGATCATAGAGTGCGACGGTCCAGTAGCGCGCCGGTGGCGTCATGCCGCTGATCACAAATGTACAGCGGCCGTCCAGATTATCGCCGGCGTCGTCGGTATGGGCGTAAAACGCTATGCCGTCGCCCATGCCGGTCGGTAGTTCACCGCTGCGTGCAATGCTGGCGCGCGCATAAGGATCGATATCGACCGATCCGCTCTTTGGCCAAGCCGTCCAGGCTCCGATCGTCAGCGCACCGAACGCCACGCCGCGTGTCAGCGTGAACCACGTCGCGCCAAGCCCCAGAGCGGCGGCGATCAGCAGCGTGAAACAGGAACCGAACAGCAGACGCATGGGGGATCCGGATCGAACACGAACGGGCGCGGTCAGCGCGTTACTCTAGTCGCCGCGCGGCGTACCTCCAGCATTGCGGTCCGCGGTCGTTGCATAGGCATTGCTCCGAGGGCCGCCGCGGTCCTTGTCGTCAAGGGCGCCGAGCGATCCGACCGGTGCGCCTTGCGCCGTCAGCGCGTGGTTGGCCTCGTCGAACATATGCTCAAGCTGAATAAGCGCATCGGTACCTTTGCGGGTCAACAGCACCGGGTGCGGATTCTCGTCGGCCTTGAACGAAGCGTCGGCGATCGTCGGCGCATGTTGCGGTGGCGGCAACCCCGGCAACGCCCGTAATTCGATGCCCTGGTGTGCGTAGGCCATGATGTTGTGCCACGTCATTGCCGGCAGCGTGCCACCGGTCATGCGCTTGGTGGGCGAAAAATCGTCATTGCCCATCCACACCGCGCCGACGAAGTTTCCGGTGTAGCCGACGAACCAGCCGTCGCGCCAATCGTTGGTGGTGCCTGTCTTGCCGCAAGTGGGCACGCCATCGAGTTCCGCGCGCCGGCCGGTGCCGTTCTCGACTACTGAATTCTGCATTTTGATCATTTCGACGGCGACTTCAGGAGATATCACCTGGCGCGGTTTCGGACCGTCGCGATCGAAACGCCACACCAGCTTGCCGGAATCGGTGCGGACTTCGAGGGCGGCGTGCGGGGCGACGGCGCGGCCGAGATTTGGGAAAGTTGCGTCGGCGACGGCGTGTTCGACAACCGTCACTCCATCGGCGCCAATCGGCAGCGACGGCGTGTCCGGAAGCGGCGTAGTTATGCCGAAATTGCGCGCCGTCTGCACGATCATGGCGCGACCGAGCTTCGGATTGCCCTTGCCGAGCATGATCGACAGCTTGACCGGAATGACGTTGATCGAATGCGTAATCGCATCGAGCAGCGTGACCGCTCCGGAATAGCCGCCGGAATAATTGTGCGGGCACCAATTGCCGATGCAGACTGGCGAATCGACGACGACCGATGCTGGCGTGAAGCCATTGGCAAGTGCGGTGGCATAGACGTAGGGCTTGAAAGACGAGCCGGGCTGGCGCATCGCGTCGGTGGCGCGATTGAACTGGCTGGCGCCATAATCGCGGCCGCCGACCATGGCGCGCACGCCGCCGTCGAGATCGGCGATCACCGCCGCAACTTGGCTCGCACCATAGTCCCGGCCATATTGGCGCAGCTCGGATTCGACCTCATGCTCGGCGTAGTGCTGCAGATTGCTGTCGAGCGCGGTGCGCACGATAAATGAGCGCGCGGTGACCGACTTGGGAAATGTCTCGACGAGTTTTCGCATCTCGTCGAAAGCCCAATCCAGGTAATAATTCGGCACGTCCTCCGCGGCGCGATCGATCGGCGTCGCCGGATTGCGTCGTGCCCCGTAGACCTGACCTTCTGTCATAAAGCCGTTGTCGACCAGATTATCGAGCACGACATTGGCGCGGGCGCGGGCCGCCGGCAGATTGACGAGCGGCGAAAACTTGGTCGGCGCCTTGAACAGGCCGGCGATCATCGCCGCCTCGGCCAACGTCACGTCGCGGACCGACTTGCCAAAATAATATCGCGCGGCGGCATCGACGCCGAAAGCGCCGCCGCCGAGATAGGCGCGGTCGAGGTAAAGCTTCAGGATCTCGTTTTTGCTGAGGTGCGCCTCGAGCCACAATGCGAGAAACGCTTCGTTGATCTTGCGCTGATAGGTGCGTTCGTTGGACAGGAACAGATTCTTGGCGAGTTGCTGGGTGATGGTGGAGCCGCCTTGCACTACGCCGCCGGCCTCGGTGTTGGTGACGAAGGCGCGGAACACGCCTTGGATATCGATGCCGTAGTGGTCGTAGAAACGGCGATCCTCGGTCGCCAGCGTTGCCTTGATCAGGTTGTCCGGCATTTCGTCGAGCGGCACCGATTCGGTGTGCTTAATGCCGCGGCTGCCGATCACATTGCCGTAACGGTCGAGAAAAGTGACCGCAAGTTCCGACTTTTTCAGCCAATCGTCGTCGGAGGTCTGATGGAAGGCGGGAATTGCCAGCGCCAGCATGAGAATGAGGCCGCCGGTGCCGAGCGTCGCGATTTCCGACAGCGGTTCGATGAGGAGCCAGCGCCGCCACCCACCGATATGGGCGTGATCCATGAAAGCCGTAAAGCGCTCATAGATTTCACGGGCCCACTTGCCGCACTGAAACACGGCGAAATCGATGCGGGCATCGATATCGAGCAGCACACGCTTGAATTTGGGCCGCCAATCGTCGCCCGGATCGGGAAACATGTCCGTCACAACAACGCGCTCCGCAAATCGACCACAACCGAGATCAAGACCACAGGTTATGCCTTTTTAGCCGACGGCGATTTGGGCGGCTAATGATTCGTTAGCGGTGTAGTGGACGCTGCCCGGACCGCCAAATCGCATGCGCCGACAAGGTGAATGGAAATTAGGGGTAAATTTGGCATAGGGTCGCGCGGAACAACATGGCAGCCAAAATAGTGAGCTCAGATCAAGTTCCCTTCTGGCGACGCAAGTCCCTGGAGGATATGACAGATTCGGAATGGGAAAGCCTCTGCGACGGCTGCGGCAAATGCTGCCTCAATAAGCTGGAGGAAGAGGAGGGGGCGGCGAAGACCTTCTATACCGACGTCGGCTGCCGGCTCTTGGACGGGGAAACCTGTCGCTGCCACGATTACGGCCATCGGCTCGAACGGGTCGACGATTGCGTCCAGCTTACGCCGGAGACGCTCAAGACCATTAATTGGTTGCCGCCATCATGCGCCTATGTGCTGGTTGCGGAAGGTCGGGACTTGTATTGGTGGCATCCCTTGGTCTCCGGCGATCCCGAAACAGTTCACATCGCGGGTGTTTCGGTGCGTGGCCGGGTGGGTGCATCGGAAGTCGATGTGCCCGACGAAGACCTTGAGGATCACATCGTCAATTGGCCGCTGCGGCTGCCGAAACGAGCGAGGCGGCCGGGTCGATAGCCGCCCGCCGAAGGGCGTGCACCCCTGGTCTGCGGTCGCGGCGGTTGCAAAGCCCTCTCGTGCCAGCCAAGTGGTAGCCGCCTTTCGCCCGTCGCAGTAATTGACGCCCTAACCCGATCCCGAGATGAGCAGCGAAGTCAGAGAAATCGAAGCCGATACTGTCCAGGCCCGGGTGGCCGCCGCCGGGGCTACGCCAATTGCGGCAGATGTCGAACACGGGCCGGCACCGCTCGATCATGCCACGGTCCGCACCATAGTCGCGGGCATTATGCTGGCTATGTTCCTGTCCGCGTTGGAACAGACCATCGTCGCGCCGGCTTTGCCCGCCATCGGCAAAAGCCTGGGCGGCATTGACGATCTGTCATGGGTGGTGACCTCGTACCTGTTGGCCGTCACGGCAACGACGCCGTTGTTCGGCAAGCTTTCCGACATTTACGGGCGGCGCCTCATTCTGATGTGGGCAATCGGAATCTTCATTGCGGGTTCCGTCGCCTGTGCGCTGGCGCAAAACATCTGGATGCTGATTCTCGCGCGCGGCCTGCAAGGCATTGGCGGCGGCGGCCTATTGCCAACGGCGCAGACCATCATCGCGGACCTGCTGTCGCCGCGCGAACGGCCGGTCATAATGGGCCGCACCTCGATCATGTTCATGAGTGCCAGCATCCTCGGTCCCGTGCTTGGCGGTCTGCTCACCGATCACTTGCACTGGTCGCTGATTTTCTGGATCAACCTGCCGCTCGGGGCCGGCGCGTTGATCATGACCGAGCGGGCATTGCGCCGGCTGCCGCGTCACGAGCGGCCGCATCGGCTCGATGTTATCGGTGCGGCGCTGATGGTCGGAGCGGCGATCGTGCTGTTGCTGGCGCTGGCCTGGGGCGGCACGCATTATCCCTGGATCTCCTGGCCTATCATCACGCTTCTCGCATGTTCGGTCGCGCTGTGGGCCTTGTTCGCGGTTAGGCTCGTCACCGCGCGCGAACCGTTTATCCCGGTTTCCATTCTGCGCGGACGGGTGACCTCGGCAATCACCTGCGCTGCGTTCTTTTCCATCGGCACGATCATCGGCATCACCATCTACACACCGCTGTATTGCCAGGCCGTGCTCGGTGTCTCGGCGAGCTCGTCCGGCCTGGCGCTCATTGCGTTTATGATCGGAACCGTATGCGGCTCGCAGGTCGCGGCGCGGCTGATGGTGCGGATGACGCGCTATTTGCGCGTGGCGATGATTGGGCTCGCGGTCGCGATAGCCGCGCTGGTGGTCCTCGCTGCCGACCCGGCTGGGCAGTCGATCGAAAGATTCGTATTCCTGCTGTTCGCCCTCGGCTGTGGCATGGGGCCGATGTACCCGATGAGCACTATTCTGATGCAAAATGCCGTGAAGCCGCATCAGCTTGGTACCGCGACCGGCACGCTAAACTTCTTTCGCACGCTCGGCGGCGCGATCATCGTCGCGGTGTTTGGCGCCATCGTGCTGAGCGGGACGCTCGACACGTCCGGTGTCGCAACGCTCGAGAAGCTCGCGGTCATGCACGGGGATCTGGCGCCGGCCTATCATTGGGTCTTTGTGGCCGCGGCGATCTTTCTCGGCATCTCCTTCTGCTGCCTGTTCCTAGTCGAAGAGCGGCCGCTGCACGGACCGGTGCGGTTGAGCGAAGGCGCCGCGGAATAGTTTGATCTCAAGGCGGCAGCGGCGAACCGAGGGTGCGAGCCGTGTCCACGATCCAGGCGCGGTAGCGCATAAGCGGCGTAATGCCGGTCAGTCCGCCGCAACCGGCCGAAAGCTTCGGCCCGGTCGACCAGCTGACGACGCCGATGATCGAGAGCGTCCCCTCGGTAGCCCGAAACGCCGGCGCACCGGAATCGCCGGCGCAAGCGCCCAGCCCGGCACTTTCGTCCCTGGTCCGCGGATCGTAGAGGCGGATTTGCAGCGACCCAGGGTGACCGGTGACGACAAGTGCCGCCGCTCGCGCCGTGCCGCCGGTACGGCCGTCGCCGCGCACCGTCACTCCGTAACCCGCCACCATCAACGTGTCGCCCACCGCGACTGTTTCGCCGTCAGTGGCGATCGGTACCGGAGGGATTCGGGCGGGTAACGGCTGTTCGAGCTTGATCAAAGCGACATCGGCGGTGGCGAGATGGCCGAATAACCGCTTCAGATCGAATTGCGGATCGCGCTCGACGCGCACGATGTTCTTGAGCACCGGCTCTTGTCCCGGCGCGCTGCCGACGAGTTTGTAGTCGGCGCCCGGCTGAACGCAATGCGCCGCGGTCAACAGCAGGTCGCGTGCAATCGCGGTCGCGGTGCAAGCGGTGCCGTAAGAGCCCAAAATCATCACCACGGAGCGTCCGACGCCGCCGGGCGCGGGGGGTGCTCCACCGACCATAGCCGCTGCCGGGGTCATGCAGGCCACCACGGTCACGCTCACCGCCGCGGCGGCGAGCCCGGCTAGCGACAGCAGCCGTCGCCGCTTTGTTATCATTCCGGTCATGAAACATTCCTCGTGCCGCGGCGTTCGGGACAAATGGCTTTCTGGGCTTTTGAGCCGCCTAAGCCGCAAATGAGCCGTTCAGGTGAGGTTCACTGCCATGTCCTTAGAACATCTGCCATGATTCCGGCTATGGCTGCCGCGAGGCGACTAGCCCTTGCTGCCTCGCTCGCGTTCACTCTCGCGGGCGCGCCTTTGCATGCGCAGGATGCCACGCCGTCGCCACCATCGCATCCGGAGACCGCGCATCCCGAAACCACGCATCCGGCGCATCCCGATGCCGTCCGTCCGACGCATGCCGACGCCGGTCGCCCCGAGGCCGAGCGCACGTGTCTAAATCAGAAGGAGCGGCGGGCGGAAACCGAGAGCGGCAGACTGATCAGGCTGTCCGCGGCAATGCACGCGGCGCAGCACCGCCAGCCGGGAACGGTCGTGCGGGCGCGGCTGTGCCGCGGCCCAGACGGGCTCGTCTATGTGCTGACAGTTCTTGCGCACGATGGCAAAGTGGCGCGGATTTCGGTGGACGCGGTGAAGGGCGGTTCCGCCGCCGATCGCTAAGCGGAGAGTTATTTGCGGCTTCTTGTTGTTGAAGACGACCCCGATCTGAATCGGCAACTGGCAACCGCATTGACGGACGCCGGGTACGTGGTGGACCGCGCTTTTGACGGCGAGGAGGGGCACTATCTCGGCGAGAGTGAGCCCTATGATGCGGTCATTCTCGACATCGGCCTGCCCAAAATGGATGGTATCTCGGTGCTCGAAGCGTGGCGTCGCGCCGGCCGCGCCATGCCGGTGCTGATACTGACCGCGCGCGATCGCTGGAGTGATAAGGTGCAGGGGTTCGATGCCGGCGCCGATGACTATGTCGCCAAGCCGTTCCACCTCGAGGAGGTCCTGGCGCGGGTGCGGGCGCTGCTGCGCCGCTCCGCCGGTCACGCCAAAAGCGAATTCACGTGCGGTCCGGTTCGTCTCGATACCCGCACCGGCCGCGTCGCCGTCGACGGCAATCCGGTCAAGCTCACCTCGCACGAGTACCGGTTATTGTCTTATCTCATGCATCACACTGGCCGCGTCGTGTCGCGCACCGAGCTCGTCGAGCATCTGTACGATCAGGATTTCGATCGCGATTCGAATACTATCGAAGTCTTCGTCGGCCGCATTCGCAAGAAACTTGGCGTCGATGTGATCCAGACGGTGCGCGGGCTCGGCTATCTGCTGACGCCTCCCGATGCGCGCTAATTCCCTTGCCCTGCGGCTGTTCATCTGGGCCACCGCCTGTACGGTGGTTATCCTGATCATCACCGGCGTTGCGTTATCGACGCTCTATCGTCACGCCGTCGAGCGTGCCTTCGATCGCCGTCTCGACGTTTATCTGCGCACTTTGGTCGCCGACGTCGCCTCGCCCGAAGAAGGCGCTGACAAATACCCGCAATCGATCGGCGAGCCGCTGTTCGAATTGCCGCTGTCGGGATGGTATTGGCAAGTGACCCGGCTCGACACCAAGACCCCCGAACTGCATGCCTCGCGCTCGCTGTGGGATGCCAGCCTGCCGCGTCTGCCCGACGACAAATCCTCGACCGACGCGGAATACCGCCAGGGCTACGCTAGCGGTCCGGAGAACCAGGAACTACGCTTGGTCGAGCGCGACATCGATCTGGGCGCCGACGGCCGTTATCTCATCGCGGTGGCCGGCGACGCTTCGGAGATCGATGACGAAACGGCGAGCTTCGAGCGCACCATCGTCATAACTTTTACCGCGCTGACGCTCGCGCTGTTGCTGACGACCGCGCTGCAGGTGCGGTTCGGCCTGGCGCCCTTGGCGCGGATTTCCGCGAGCCTCGCCGCCATCCGTTCCGGCCGTGCCGAACGCCTGCAAGGGGAATTTCCGGTCGAAATCGCGCCACTCGCCCGCGAGACCAATGCGCTGATCGACTCCAACCGCGAAATCGTCGAGCGCGCCCGCACCCATGTCGGCAATCTGGCGCATGCGCTCAAGACGCCGCTGTCGGTGATCGTCAACGAGGCGGCGGCCCGCGGCAACGATCCGCTGGCCATCAAGGTGCTCGAGCAGACCGATATCATGCGCGATCAGGTCGCGCGTCAGCTGGAGCGCGCGAGGCTGGCGGCGCGTTCGATGGTGATCGGCACCGCGATCGAGGTTCCGCCCGTGGTCACTGCGCTTGCCCGCACCATGGAGAAGCTCTACCGCGCGCGCGATATCGCCATCGATCTCGACGTGCCCGAACATGCGAGCTTTCGCGGCGAGCAACAGGATCTCGAGGAAATGATCGGCAATCTCGTCGACAACGGATGCAAATGGGCGCAGTCGCGGGTCGCCATCGAGGTCATGGAAGATAAACCTGCCTCCGACGACGCCAAGCCGCGCGTGCGCATCATTGTCGACGACGACGGGCCGGGACTTTCTCCCACCGAGCGCGAGAAAGTGGCGCTGCGTGGGCAGCGTCTCGACGAGACCAAGCCGGGCTCCGGGCTCGGCCTGTCGATCGTCGTCGAATTGGCCAATCTTTACGGCGGGGTGCTCACCCTCGGCACGGCGCCGATCGGAGGGCTACGCGCCGAGCTGGCGCTCCCGGGCGTTTAACTTTCAGCGCCCCCACAACTCCTTCGACGCGATCCGCGCGCCTTCGGAAAGCGCCTTGAATTTCGCCCAGACAATCGACGGATGCACTTCCTTCGATCCGGCGAAAGTGGCGAAGCCGCAGTCCGATCCGGCGATGACGTTTTCCCGACCGACCACGGCGGCGTAGCGTGAGATGCGTTCGGCGACAAGCTCGGGATGCTCGACCAGGATGGTGGAGTGTGAGATTACGCCGGGAATGAGTATCTTGCCGTCCGGCAGCTTGACGTTCTTCCAGACCTTCCATTCGTGCTCGTGGCGCGGATTGGCCGCCTCGAACGAATAGGCTCCTGCGCGAATTTTCAGAACAATATCGACGATATCCTTCAATTCCATATCGTGGATGCGTGGTCCCATATTGATGCCGTAGCAGGTATGAAAGCGGATCTTCTCCGGCGGGATATCGCGCAGCGCGTGATTAAGCGCCTCGACGCGGACTTCGGCCCATTTGCGGCAATCGGCAATGCTCGCTTCGGGGTGGATGATGTAATAGGTGACAAGCCGCGGATCGTCGATCTGCACCAAAAACCCGGCATCGACGATCGCCTTGTATTCTTCACGCATCGCCTCGGCGATGGCGAAGACATATTCCTCCTGCGATTTGTAATACGCGTTCTTCTGCCAGTCTTCGATGTTCGACGGCGAAATCGCCGGCATGAACACCTCCTCGGCCTTCACGCCATTCAGCGCCGCTTTGAGATTGTCGATGTCGCGCTTGAGCTGGGCGTGGCCCTTATAGGTGATCGGGCCGGTGCAGATCATGTGCGTGTGGGTCGAGGCCGGGTGCGTTTGCGCGTAGAATTCCGGAAACGAGCGCCCTTCGCGCGACGTCATCCACTGATTACGCGGCCCGGCCGTAGTGTCGACGTCATAGCCGCCAAGGCGTTCGTTGATGTAGCTGACGAAGCTTGGCTTGCCATATTCGCCATCATCGATCACGTCGATGCCAAGCTCGGCCTGCTTGCCCACGATCTCGCTCACGGCAGTCCGCAGCCGCGCCGCATTGCCGGCTTGATCGAACGCCTTTGCTCCGCTTGCCTGGACCAGATCGAGAAGGTCTGCCGGCCGCGGCAGGCTCCCGGCATGGGTGGTGAGAATCCGCTCGGTGCTATGCTTCATTGCCTTCAATCCAAGGTGACGTGCGCCGAGGTGATGACGTTCTTCCAGCGCTCGGTTTCTTCTTGAAAATATTTGACCGTGTCTTGCGGCGAGCCGCCCACCGGCTCGGCCGAAAAGTCGGCGAGGCGCTTTTGAATTTCGGGGTCGTGCAAGGCCTCGTTGACGCTGGCATTGATCTTGTCGACGACCACGGCGGGGGTGCCCGCCGGCGCGACAAAGGCATACCAGGCCACCGCTTCGAAGCCGGGAAGCGTCTCGGCGATCGTGGGCACGTCCGTCAGGCTCGCCATACGCTTACTCGAAGCAACCGCGATCAGCTTCAGCTTGCCTGCCTTCACGAGCTGCAGCGACACGCCGAGATTGTCGAACATGCAGTCGACACTACCTGCGACGAGGTCGTTGAGCGCCGGCGCCGAGCCGCGATACGGCACGTTCTGCAATTTCGCTTTCGCCATCATCCCAAACATTGCAGCGGTGAGCTGCGAGGTGGTGCCGTTGCCCTGCGTGGCGTCCGTTATCTTTCCGTCATTCGCCTTCAGATAGGCGATGAACTCGGGCACAGTGTTGGCTTTGACCTTGTCGGGGTTCACCACCAGCGCGTTCGGCACGCGGCTCATGACCACGACTGGCACGAATTTGGTCGGGTCGAACGACAAGTGCGGATATAGATTTTGATTGATGACGAGCGGCGGCGGCGGTGACGCCAAAAGCGTGTAGCCGTCGGGATCAGATTTCGCCACCACTTCGGCGCCGATATTGCCGCCGGCGCCGGCGCGATCCTCGACGACGAACGGCTGCCCCAATTTTCGCGACAGCCAGTCGGCAAAGATGCGCGGCATGACGTCGGCGGTGCCGCCCGCGGGAAACGGCACCACGATCTTCACCGGGCGCGTCGGATAATCTTGGGCACGTGCCGGCGGTGCGGCGAGGGTGGCGAGCGTCGTCGCCAGCACAACGCCGGCGGCCATGGCGGCGGCACGGTACGTCTTCGGCATCATGTTCAGCTCGTTGATATTGGGGAGCGGCTCGGACCTTAGCCAAAGCGTGGACGAGCCGCCAGACTTAACGCGGCGGACCGTCTCGATCCACGGCGGCCCACGCTAAGCAGCATAATCCGATAGTGGGCACCACGGTGCCGCACGACATCGCGTCCTGCATCGTCCTTGCGCGGGGATCGAGTTTGATCTTGTATTGTCGGGGGATGGGAGCGGATTTACTCAGGATATTTGGGAGATTCTGAAAATGCGTGCAGCGCATTTGGCAGTTACGATGGCATTCCTCATGGCCGTGTCGGGGTCCTTGGCCGCTTGCGGCAAGGGTCCTCAAGGCGATCCCGGTCCGGCGGGTCCGCAAGGGCCCAAAGGTGATACCGGACCTGCCGGTCCGGCAGGGCCTGCTGGGCCGCCCGGCCCAGCCGGTCCGCAAGGCCAGGCTGGTCCGCCCTCTCCAAGCGTCCGGGTCATCAAATCGGACTGCGTGTCGGGCTGCACCGTGCAATGCCAGGATAATGAAGTGCTGGTGACGGCCTATTGCGGGCCGACCCGCAATCAGGCGCAATTCCTCGGCGAACGGGGCGCCTCGTGCGGTCCCACGGGGTCGGCTTCAAACACCCCGTTGGTGGCCGTTTGCGTCGGCTCGCCCAAATAGTGGCGATTGCGGCAGCGGCGCATGCCGCTGCCGCCAATGTCCTTTGTTAAGATTCGCCCGCGCCGGGTCTCCTTTGGCCGGCGGCGCAGCCCTGCCGCCGCGTCCATATCGCATTGAATTCCTGACGTTTTGTGTAACTCCTTCTTAAGCGCCGGCCTATTAAAACGTTAACAGTAAAGTTCAACACAGCGGTTTTTCGCCGATGACCACGAGCGATGGTCAATCCATCGACCGGCTGCGCGAGTATCTGCGCAAGCTCAAGCCGCAGGCGCGCTCGATGCTGGTTCAAGAGCTCGAGCGTAACCTGCTCCGCGGCGAGGAGAACACCGGCAACGATTTGGTGTTGCAGGAACTGCGTCGTGCCATTCGAGCCGATTCGCAGCCGGTGCCACGAATCCGCGATGCGGCGCGGCTGTTTTTTGCTCCGGTCGAGGCATTTCTGATCGACGGGCCGGCCGATCATAAGCGTACGGGCCGCCTAGCGCGCATTTCGCTCGAACCGATCTGGGCTTGGATCGGCCGCGACCTGATTCCCGCCGAAGCGAAGGCCTTCGGCGATGATATCCATCGCGCTTTGCTTGCCGATGACCAAAGTAAAGCTGACCAATTGGTCAATGCGCTTCATGAGCGCGCCATTTCGCGCATCCGGGAAGCTATCGCCAACACGGGTCTTGATGAAAAAGCGCGCCGGCGGCTTGCCGTGCAGGTCGGCACGCCCCGGGCACTGGAAGATCTCGGCACCCTGGTGGCGCTCCTATCGTTGCGGAACGTGCTTGCCGACTTCGCGCAGCGGCTGCCCAATCACATCCGCGTGTTCGACCGAGACGAGATCAATGCGGTGACTAAGCAGATCGACGCGGCGGTCGCGCAATCGGCACTCGAGGCAAACGGAATACGCAAAGCCGATGTCTATCTCTATAGCTGTATCCTCGTCATGAGCCGCCTTGCGGCGCCGTGGCAGCTGATCCGCATCGCCACCCGCGCTGCAGAGAGCGACAATACTGCTCGGATTGCCGAGACCGCCTATGCCGGCGCGGTGACGCTCGTGCTCGGCGAAGCCGAGACTATGGTTGGCGAGTTGCGCGCCGAACTGCGGGCGGGTCGGCCGATCGTATCGATGCTCAAGGCCATCCACGATGTCGCCCGCGGACTGCGCTCGGAAATGGATATGTCGGTGGAATCATCTTGGAGCCGGCAGCTTGCGGCGATCCGTGCCGAAGTGTCCAGCTTGCTAAAGGCCGAAATCGAAGCCACCCCCGGTTTCGTCCGGCGCTTGCTGCGGCCCCGTCCGCCCAAGGACATTGCGGCCGGGTCGATGTTGGACTCGATCGACGTCAACGAAGCTGAAATGCGCGTCGAATTCGTCGGCGCTTGCCGGCAATATGCCGGCGAACTTGCGGTCAACGAAGTGACGATGCGCGCCCACTCCGAGCTTTCGCTGTACTTGGAGACCGGGACCAAGGTCCTGCTCGATTCGTTGCGCCATGCCGGCGATGCCGACCGTCCATTTCGGCAGTCGCAGGTGGAGGCGGCGATCCGGTTTTGCCGAACTATCTTCGGCAACGAATATGCCGGCCTTTTAGCCAAGGCTGCCGAAGTCGCCGTGCAAACGGGCGCGGCGGAACGGCGGCCGGCGCGGGCGTGAGCTTGATCGGCGACGGCCGTTAGCCTTGCCCGCGCCCGGCTCATGGCGGGAAGTCGCGTCACAGTGCGGAATTGCCGCGCTGCGGTTCCCATTGCGGCCGTGTTCACGCCGTGGTGTAAACCGCGCGGCGCAGCGACGCTTGAGCCTGCGGTAGCCGGTAGGCGCCAAAAGCCACTGAAATTGGCGTTGGGGCGATAGTTTGAGAAGCACTTTAGACCGATGGTGCTCTGGATCATCTTCGCAGTCATGACCGCCGCGGCCGTCTGCGCCGTGCTGTGGCCGCTTGGCCGCAAGCCAAGCGCTGGTGCTGGCAGCGATCGGCTGGTCTATGCCGATCAGCTGCAGGAGATCGACCGCGACCGCGCCGCCGGGCTGATCGGCGAGGCGGAGGCTGAATCGGCGCGGGTCGAGATCTCGCGTCGATTGCTGGCCGCTGCGGACGCCGAGGCACGGCTGGCGGACATTCCAGCCGCCCAGCCGCGCTGGCACCGCCGCATGGCGGTGGTCACTGCCGTCGTCGTTGTACCGCTCGTTGCGCTGGGCCTTTATCTCAAGCTCGGCTCGCCCGACGTTCCCGATCAGCCGGCGTTGGCACGGGTCACCGCGCCGCCCGACCGTCAATCGGTCGCCGGCCTCGTCAGCCAAGTCGAAGCGCATTTGGCACAAAATCCCAATGACGGCGCCGGCTGGGAGGTGCTGGCGCCGGTCTATTTGCGCATGGGACGGTTCGACGATGCCGTCATGGCTTGGCGCAAGGCTATCGCGCTCAACGGCGACAGCCCGGTGCGTGAAGCCGATCTTGGCGAGGCGCTGGTGGCTGCCGCCAACGGCGTCGTTACCGACGAAGCCAAAACAGTGTTCCAAAAAGCCGTCGCCGGCGATCCGCACGAGCCAAAGGCCGGATATTTTCTTGGGCTCGCCGACGAGCAGGACGGCAACCGCGATGCGGCCGCCGCCAAATGGCGCGCGCTTCTTGATTCGGCGCCGCCCGGCGCGCCCTGGGCCGATTTCGTCCGCGCCGCTCTGGCGCGCGTCACCGGCCAGGCCTCGGCTGTGCCCGCTCCTGCTCCCGGCGATGTCGCCGCCGCCGATGCCATGACCCCGACCCAGCGGACCGAGATGATCCGCGGCATGGTGCAGCGGCTTTCCGACCGCCTCCAGGGCGACGGCCACGATGTGGAGGGTTGGCTGCGGCTCGTGCGCGCCTATGTTGTGCTGGGCGACCGCGATAAGGCCAACGACGCTGCCACCGATGCCAAACGCGCCTTGGCGGATCGTCCCGATGACGTCAAACGCATCGACGATCTGGTCAAAGATCTGGGCTTGGCGGGTTGATATGAGGCGAAAACAAAACGCATGACTCGCAAACAGCGACGCCTCACTCTGATCGGCGGTGGACTGGCCGTGCTCGCGGTAGCGGTCGCGTTGATGCTCAACGCTTTTCGCGATTCTATCGTATTCTTCAATTCGCCGACCGACGTGGTGGAAAAGCACGTTACCCCCGGCACGCGCATCCGCCTCGGCGGCCTGGTCAAGGACGGCAGCATCGTGCGCCGCGACGGTCTCGATATCCGCTTTGAAGTCACCGACGGCAAGACCGAAATCCCGGTGGCCTATCACGGGGTGCTGCCCGATCTGTTTCGCGAAGGGCAGGGGGTGGTAGCGGAAGGCGCGCTCGACGGCGGCGGCGTGTTCGATGCCGATACGATTCTCGCCAAGCACGACGAGACCTATATGCCCAAGGAAGTCGTCGACGCGCTGAAAAAATCGGGACATTGGAAAGATGACTACGCGCAGCGCGCGGCGCTACCGGTTGCTGGAGCAAGCCAATGATACCCGAACTCGGCCAATACGCCTTGATGCTTGCGCTCGGTTTGGCGGTGATCCAGGGCGTGATGCCCATCGTCGGGACTCGCACCAACGATCCGGTGCTGATGAGCATTGCCGCACCAGCGGCGCTGGCGCAATTCGCTTTCGTTGCCGCGGCATTCACATCGCTTGCCGTGAGCTACGTGACATCCGATTTCTCGGTGCTCAACGTCTACGAGAATTCCAACACGCAAATGCCGCTGATCTATCGGCTCACCAGCATCTGGGGCAATCACGAAGGCTCCATGATGCTGTGGGTTACGATCCTGACCTTCTTTGGCGCCATGGTCGCGCTGTTCGGCACCAATCTGCCGCCGGCGCTCAAGGCCAATGCGCTTGCCGTGCAAGCGTGGATCGCGGCTGCTTTCCAGCTTTTTATTTTGCTGACCTCAAATCCATTTGTGCGGATTCCAAATGCGCCGTTCGAAGGTCAGGACCTTAATCCGATCTTGCAGGACCCCGGTCTCGCCTTCCATCCGCCGATGCTATACCTCGGCTATGTCGGCTTCTCGATCGCATTTTCCTTCGCCATCGCGGCGTTGCTCGAAGGCCGCATCGATGCCGCCTGGGCGCGTTGGGTTCGGCCTTGGGTGCTCGGCGCATGGATGTGCCTTACGCTCGGCATCGCCGGCGGCTCCTACTGGGCTTATTACGAGCTCGGCTGGGGCGGTTTCTGGTTCTGGGATCCGGTGGAGAATGCATCGCTGATGCCATGGCTCGCCGGCACGGCGCTCCTGCATTCCGCCGTCGTCATGGAAAAGCGCGGTGCGCTCAAGGTTTGGACCATTCTGCTCGCAATCCTGACTTTCTCGCTGTCGCTCATCGGGACATTCCTGGTGCGTTCGGGCGTGCTGACCTCGGTCCATGCTTTCGCCGTGGATCCGCGCCGCGGCGTTTTTATTCTCGGCATTCTTGTGTTGTTCATCGGCGGCGCGCTGGCGCTGTTTGCCTGGCGGGCGCCGCTCCTCAAGCAAGGCGGCTTGTTCGCGCCGATTTCGCGCGAGGGCGCGCTTGTCTTCAACAATCTCTTCCTGACCACCGCATGCGCCACGGTGCTGGTTGGGACGCTCTATCCGCTGGCGCTCGAGGCGCTGACCGGCGCCAAGATTTCAGTCGGGCCGCCGTTTTTCGACATGACGTTCGCGCCGCTGTTCATCCCGCTAACGGCGGTGATGCCGTTCGGGCCGCTGTTGGGGTGGAAGCGCGGCGATGTTTACGGCGCCGCGCAGCGTCTGCTTGCCGCCGCGCTGCTTGCGGCATTGGTGACAGCGGCGGCATTTGCGCTCGAGCGCGGCGGCCCGGTGCTGGCGCCGTTTGGCATCGGCATCGCCATATTCGTCATGGCCGGCGCGGTGACCGATATCGTCGAACGCACGCTGATCTTGCGCATCCCATTGCGGGTGGCGCTACCGCGCGCCTTGGGCTTGCCGCGCTCGGCCTGGGGCACGGCGTTCGCGCATTTCGGTATCGGCGTGACGCTGATGGGCATTGTCAGCGTCACCGCGTGGGGCAGCGAGCGAATTGCCGAGATCAAACCGGGTGATAGCCAGACGATTTCACATTATCGGGTGACGTTCGACGGCACGTTCGACCGCTCCGGACCGAACTATCGCGACACTGTCGGACGCTTCACCGTGCACCGGCTCAATGGCGATATCGTCGGCACCATGCAGCCAAGCCGCCGCGCTTTTCCGGACCGCAATATGGCGACGACCGAAGCCGCGTTGATGGATCGCGGTGCGAGCCAGATCTATATTTCCATCGGCGATCCGAACAAAGACGGCTCGGTACCGGTGCGACTCTACTTCAAGCCCTTCGTGCTGCTGATCTGGCTCGGCGCCGGTATCATGTTCCTGGGCGGGGCGTTGTCACTCTCGGATCGGCGGCTGCGGGTTGGCGCGCCGCGCCCGGCCAAAGCCAAGGACAAGTCTGGCGCGTTGCCGCAACCGGCGGAGTGAGAACGGTGAAATATCTCACTGCGCTGCTACTGCTGGTCATGCTCGCCTGGTCCGCGCCGGTTCGGGCCGTCCAACCCGACGAAATGCTGAAAGATCCGAAGCTCGAAGCGCGCGCTCGCGCCATTTCGGAAGAGTTGCGCTGCTTGGTCTGCCAGAACGAATCGATCGACGAGTCGGAGGCGCCGCTTGCCCACGATCTGCGCGTCTTGGTACGGCAACGTATCGAGGCGGGCGACAGCGACGCCCAGGTGATCAATTACATCGTTGCCCGCTACGGCGAGTTTGTGCTGCTCAAGCCGCGATTGGAATGGCGTACTGCCGTGCTATGGGGCACGCCTCCCGGCCTGCTCCTCATTGGCATCGTCACCCTGTTGATCTCCGCGCGACGCCACAAAATACCGGCGGGAGCCGTCACACC
>DATAWA010000175.1:0-6419 GCA_036267435.1 Xanthobacteraceae bacterium
GATCGCTATCGAAGATGGCGCGCCGTTCTCGCTCGATGCCGCCCAGCCGCCCGTGCATTTCCGCCGAAAAACCCTGGTCGAAGCGGCGCTGAAGACCTGGAACGTCGCGCGGTTGACGGCGGCAATGGCGGAATTAGCGGCGGCTGCGCTTGAATCGCGGCGCCGCCCGGCGCTGGCCGATATCATCGCCGAGCGCGCGCTTTTGGCGGTGGCGACGCAGGCCCGGCGCGGCGCGGTGACGTCGGCCGCAGCGCGCTAGCCGCGTTAACGGGCGGTCGCTGCGCTCTGCTGCTCGATACGCCAGTCCGCGAGCTTGACGCGACCGATGACCGACATTTTCGGCGCGGTTGCCGCGATCATGTCATGAACGACCCGATCGACGTTGTCGTGCGCAGTGCGGCTCTCGGCCATGGCCGCACGCAGCGCGTCGGCATCGAACGGCTGGGCGCGCAAGCTTTTGCGAACGTCTTCCTGCGCCAGCCGAAGATCGGCTTGAGCAGCCGCGACTTTTATCGCTTCGCCGCGAAGCTCTGCGCGCAACAGGTTGCCATCGCCCGGCGGCAGTTTGGCTGCGATGTGATCGATGCGTCCGGCCAGACTGTGGTCGATCCGCGCTACCGTGGCCAACGGTGCCGGACCGGAATAACGGATTGCAACGGCGCCTGCGGCGCCGACAAAGAACAGATTGAGTGCCAGTGATCCCAACAGCAACAAGCGCCAGTGGCTGCCGCCTTGGATGCTCGGTGTGATTGACATGGTCGCCCTCATCTTTGCGCACGATCCGCGAATGCCGGCCGCGGCTTGCGGCCGTCTTTTCGGAAATGATCGTGCATCGTCAATAGACGGGCCGCCACGATAGCCGGCAGAGCCGGTCCTCGCTAACGGTCCGTCGGCCTTATTGTAACGGCAAATGGCCTGTCACGGAAAGCAGCCGGCCGCGCCTTCGCGGAATTCATTCCCAGCCGTTTAAGTCGGATTTTCCAAGCTGAACGTGCTGGAATCGTCGTCGTAAGCGAAAACCTCGGCGTAACGGCCCCAGGCGATCACCGCCCGCAACGTGAGCTCCACGTCCTCCGCCGTCATGTGGTCTTCGAGTTCGTCGAAGAAGCGCGACTTCGGCGCCACGTGGTTGGTGCGCTCCTGGAGGACGTGACGGATGTGAGCGGCCAGCGGCACATAGGACAGGAGCTGCCGCTGGAACAGCTTCTTGCGGTCATCGGTGCCAAGTTCGGCGAATTGCTTGCCGATATCGGTGAGTTTGATGTCGCCGCCTTCGACCTCGGCGAACCGCAGCATTTGCAGCGACTCGGCGACCGGAAACAACTCGTCGGAATCCATGTGCAGTTCGTCGGCCAGCACCGGCAGGTCGGCTTTGCCGTTGAATTGCGGAGCGGCGAGCGTTTCAGCCAGACCGGAAAGCAGATTCGCCGAGACGCGCGGCAGCACAGTGTTCATCGTCGTCGCCGGACCGGCTCCGATCGACAACGGTGTCGGAGTCCTCGCGGTCATCGCTACATAAATCCTCTCGACCAAGTCGCGGAATTGCGGGTCGAGCCGGTTGCGGGGCTGTTTCAGATCGACCGCGATCTCGCTGATGATCCGGCCCGGATTGGTCGAAAATAAAAGGATGCGGTCGCACAACAAGACTGCTTCCTCGATATTGTGGGTCACCAGAATAACGCCCTTGATCGGCAGCTTGCCATCGCCCCACAGCTCGAGGAAATCGGTGCGCAGCGTTTCCGCGGTCAGCACGTCGAGCGCGGAGAACGGCTCGTCCATCAACAGAATGTTGGGGTGAACGACGAGTGCCCGCGCAAAGCCGACGCGCTGGCGCATGCCGCCCGACAATTCGCGGGGAAACGCCGACTCGTAGCCGTCCAGGCCGATCAGGTCGATCGCGGCGAGCGCGCGCTTGCGAATCTCCTGATCCGGCAGCCCGAGCGCTTCCAGTCCGAGCTGGACGTTCTCCAGGACCGTCAGCCAGGGAAACAGCGCGAACGACTGAAACACCATGGCGATGCCGGCCGCCGGCGCGTGGACCGGTTGGCCGAGATAGGTCACGGTTCCCCCGGACGGCTGCGCCAGGCCGGCGATCAGCCGCAGCAGGGTCGATTTGCCCGATCCGGTACGCCCGAGCAGGCCGACGATTTGGCCTTGCGAGAGCGTGAGTTCGACGCCGTCGAGCACCAGATGCTCGCCGCCGTCGGCGCGCGGGAAGCTCTGGCGCAGCGCATGAACGTCGAGAAGAGCGGTCGTCATAGTGGTCCTCATCCCAGCCGGAATTTGCGCTCGGCATAGAAATAAAGCGGTCGCCAGAACACGCGATTGATGACGACGACGAACGTGCTCATCACCACGATACCCAGCACGATGCGATGGAAGTCGCCGGCGTCGGTCTGTTGCGCAATATAGGCGCCGAGCCCGAAGGCTTGCAGGTGCTCGTGGCCCCAGGAGGCGACCTCGGCGACGATGCTCGCGTTCCATGAGCCGCCGGAGGCGGTGATTGCGCCGGTTACGTAATAGGGCAGCACCGCCGGCAATGCGATGCGGCGCCACCACAACCAGCCGCGCACGCGCAAGTTCACGCCGACGGCGCGCAGCTCTGCCGGAATCGCCGAGGCGCCGGCAATGACGTTGAACAGGATGTACCATTGCGTGCCGAGAATCATCAGCGGGCTGAGCCAGATATTCGGATCGAGCCGCCAGGCAACGATCAGCGAGACGACGACGGGAAACAGCACATTGGCCGGAAAGGCGGCGAGGAACTGGGCGATCGGCTGCACGATATTGGCCGCGTGCGAACGCGTGCCGACCCAGACGCCGATCGGCACCCAGATGACGCTGGCAATGGCGATGAGAACGACGACGCGCGCGAGCGTCGCAAAGCCGAGCAATATCGCGGTACCGACGTCGGCGAGCGTTATGCCCTCGACGATGAAGTGCAGAATTTGCCATAACGCAGCCGAGCCAAGTGCGGCGACGACCAGTCCGAATTGGAAGGCGATGCGGCTCTGCGCGAGTGGCAGAGTGCGATGGCTGGCTTCTGGTTTGTCCGGCCTTCGTGGGCGCAGCGTGAGCCGCCACAGGGCGGCAAATGGCCGAGTCAGCCGCTCGACCATCCGCGACCGGCGCAGCACGTCGAATACCCACGATCGCGGCGGCAACACGCCGGCTTCCTGCTCGAAGCGGAAGCGATCGGCCCATGCCACCAGCGGCCGGAACAGGATCTGGTCGTAGATCAGGATCACCACCGCCATGGTTGCGATCGCCCAGGCGACCGCCTTGAGATCCTGATGTTCGATGGCGAGCGCGATGTAGGAGCCGACGCCGGGAAGAGTGACCGTGGTATTGCCGACGCTGATGGCCTCGGAAGCGACCACGAAGAACCAGCTCCCCGACATCGACATCATCATGTTCAGGATCAGTTGCGGCATGGCGAACGGCACTTCGAGTCGCCAGAATTTCATCCAGGCGCTGAGGTGGAAATTGCGCGCTGCCTCTTCGAGCTCCGCCGGCACCGTGCGCAGCGACTGATAGAAGGAAAACGCCATGTTCCAGGCTTGGCTGGTAAAGATCGCGAAGATGGCGGCGAATTCGGCGCCGAGAACGCGGCCCGGCGCGAGTTCCATGAAAAACACCACCGTCACCGATATGAAGCCTAGGATCGGCACCGATTGCAGGATGTCGAGGAGGGGTACCAAGAGCCGCTCGGCTCGTCTGCTCTTGGCGGCGAACGTCGCGTAAGTGAAGGTGAAAATGAGCGACAGCACCATCGCGACCAGCATGCGCAGCGTGGTGCGCGCGGCATATTCGGGCAAATAGCGCGGATCGAGCGAGGGCGGTTGCTTCTCCAGTTCGGCAAGCGGCTCGAACAGATGCCGGCTCGCCTCGCCCAGAAAGATCAGTAAGGCGAGGATCAAAAGCACCGCCAGCACGTCCCAGCGGCTGAACAGACGCGTCCAGCCACCGACGGAAATTGGGACGATAACCCGCATGTCTTCGCGTCCGGCGATGGAGGATTCGATGTCACGGAATTGTCGTAGAAATCGCGGCCGGGAAACGGGCGGTCGCGACCTTACCGCGACCACATAACATTGGCGTGAGCGGGTTCAAACCTTTTTGCGAATGTGTGGCAACTCCGCGCGGGAGTCATCCGAGCGCAAGTCCGCCCGCCGTCAACCGCTCCGCGTCGCCATGGCGGAAAGAGCCTGGGTCAGTTCGACCGGAAACGGGAAAACGATGGTGTTGCTGCGGTCGTTGGCGATGTCGAACAGCGCCTTGAGGTAGCGCAATTGCATCGCTTGCGGCAACGGCGCCAGCACATTGGCGGCCTCCAAGAGCTTCTGCGCCGCCTGAAACTCGCCCTCGGCATTGATGATCTTGGCGCGGCGCTCGCGCTCGGCCTCGGCCTGACGGGCGATCGCACGCACCATGCTCTCGTCAAGATCGATGCGCTTCAATTCGACATTGGAGACTTTGATGCCCCAGCCTTCGGTCTGCTTGTCGAGCACATCCTGGATGTCGGCATTGAGCTTGTCGCGCTCGCCCAGCATTTGGTCGAGATCGTGCTTGCCGAGCACCCAGCGCAGCGTGGTCTGGGCCAGCTGGCTCGTCGCCATCAGGTAATTGCTCACCTGGATGACGGCCTTCTCGGCATCGACGATGCGGAAATAAATGACCGCACTGACCTTGACCGAAACGTTGTCGCGGGAAATCACGTCCTGCGGCGGCACTTCGTCGACGACGACGCGCAAATCGATGCGCACCATCTGCTGGACGAATGGATAAAGCAGGATAAGTCCAGGACCCTTGGTGCCGGTATAGCGGCCGAGCGTGAAGACGACGCCGCGCTCGTATTCGCGCAAAATACGGATAGAGGCGTAAAGGAAGACCAGGACTAGGACGCCGACGGCGATAATGATCGTGAACACCATGGCTTAAGCTCCCTGTGGCATGCGGCTAAGCGGTCGAACGACAAGAACGAGGCCATCGCGGCCGACGACTTCGACGCCGGCGCCGTCGCCCAGCGGCATGTCGGCGCGGGCGCGCCAGATCTCCCCGGCCACCCGTACGCGGCCTTCATTGCCCTGCCAGGACACCGTTTCGCCCAGCGCGCCGATCAGGGCTTGGTCGCCGCTGACGACCGGGCGTTTGCGCGAGCGAAACAGCGCCCCCAGCGCCAGCAAGAACAAAGCTGCACTGCCGATGACGGTGGCGATCACGACCGTGGCGGAAAGGTTCAGTCCGGGCACGCGCGACGGAAACATCATCAGCGCCCCGATGACGAAGGCGGCAATACCGCCGGTGCCGATGGCGCCGAATGCGCCGATATGGGCTTCGGCGATCATCAGGCCGATGCCGATGAGCACCAGGGCGGCACCGGCATAATTGATCGGCAACAGCGCCAGCGCATAAAGGGCGACGACAAGGCTGATGGAGCCGACGAGCCCGGGAGCCACCGCGCCGGGATTGAAGAATTCCAGGATTAGCCCGTAAACGCCGATCAGCATCAGAATGAAAGCAACATTCGGATTGGTGATGAGCGTGAGCAATTCGGTCCGCCAGTCGGGCGGAACCCGCACGACCTCGAGCCCGGCGGTGGCGAGGCGTACCGGCTTGCCGGCAACGGTGACCGTGCGGCCGTCGATCTGACGTAACAGATCGGGTATGTCGGTCGCGACGACGTCGACGACGTGAAGTTTGAGCGCTTCCGCCGCCGGCAGGCTCGAAGCCGAACGTACGGCCTGTTCCGCCCAATCGGCATTCCGGCCGCTCACTGCCGCAAGACTGCGGATATAGGCTGCCGCATCATTGACCATTTTGCGCGACTCGGCGTCGCCGGGCTCGTCCGTTTTCTCCGGCGCTTGGGTTTTCTGACCTGAGCCGCCGGAGGCAAGCGGGTTGCCGCCGAGCTGGATCGGCGTCGCGGCGCCGATATTGGTGCCCGGCGCCATGGCGGCGACGGCGCTGGCGTAAGCGATGTAGGTGCCGGCGCTCGCCGCGCGGGCGCCGCTCGGTGCAACGAAGGTGGCGACCGGCACGGCTGACCCCAGAATCGCGGTATCGATCTGCCGCATCGACGAATCGAGGCCGCCTGGCGTGTTCATGCGCAAGACGATGAGCCCGTCCGCGGTCGGCGAGGCCGCTTTGATTTCGCGGGTGACGTAATCCGCCATGGCGGGGCCGATGACCCCATCGACGTCGAGAACGACAGCGTGCTCGGCGGCAGCGGCCGGGGTGATCGCCAATGCGACGAGAAGAGCCGCAAGCGCAGATGCCCCAAATCGCATCATGGCAATCATCGGCGGCCCTCGCTGCCGGTCGGCAGCGGAGGCAGAGCAGCCGCCGCCGGCCGGCTTAACGCGATCATTATAGAATGTTCCCGGGGGCACGTCCCGCCGCGCGATTGCGGATCGGGC
>DATAWA010000176.1:0-4524 GCA_036267435.1 Xanthobacteraceae bacterium
CAGCGCATGGAAGCGGCCGGCGACATCTATCTCGACAAATATTCCGGCTGGTATTCGGTGCGCGACGAGGCCTATTACGACGAGAGCGAGACCCGGCTTGACGACAAGGGCCAGCGCCTCGGTCCGCACGGCACGCCGGTCGAATGGGTCGAGGAGGAGAGCTACTTTTTTCGGCTGTCGAAATATGCCGAGCCGCTGCTCAAGCTTTACGCCGAGGTTCCGGATTTTGTTTTGCCGAAGGAGCGCATGAACGAGGTTGCGAGCTTCGTGCGCGGCGGCTTGCAGGATTTGTCGCTGTCGCGCACGACGTTCGACTGGGGCATCAAGGTGCCCGGCAATCCCAAGCACATCATGTATGTTTGGGTCGACGCCCTGACCAATTACATCACCGCGGTCGGCTTTCCCGATACCGAAAGTGAAAAATTCAAAAAATATTGGCCGGCCGACCTGCATGTCATCGGCAAGGACATCGTGCGCTTTCACGCCGTGTATTGGCCGGCCTTCCTGATGTCGGCACGGGTCGCGGTGCCACGACGGATTTTCTCGCACGGCTTTCTGTTCAATCGCGGCGAGAAAATGTCGAAGTCGGTCGGCAACGTGATCGATCCGTTTGATCTGGCCGATACGTATGGCGTCGACCCATTGCGTTATTTTCTCCTGCGCGAAGTGCCGTTCGGCCAGGATGGCAATTACAGCCACGAAGCCATTGTCAACCGCATCAATGCCGATCTCTCGAACGACCTCGGCAATCTGGCGCAACGCTCGCTGTCGATGATTGCAAAGCAGTTCGGCGGCGTACTGCCGCAACCAGCGGCTTTTTCTGCCAACGATCAGGCGATGTTGAGCGCCGCCGACTCCATCATCGGCAAGGCGCGCGACGCCATGGCGACGCTCCATCTGCACCAGGTGCTCAATGCGGCGTGGGCGGTGGTGGCCGAAGCCAATCGCTATTTCGCCGGCGAAGCGCCGTGGGCGCTCGCCAAGACCGATCCGCCGCGGCAAGGCACCGTGCTCTACGTCACCGCCGAAGTCCTGCGTCAGGTCGCAATCCTGGCGCAGCCGTTCATGCCGGGCTCGGCCGCAAAGCTCCTCGATCTGCTGGCGGTCCCGGACAGCGAGCGGACGTTTGCGTTCCTCGGTGGCGGTCACCGCATTGCAGCCGGAGCAAACCTGCCGGCGCCGGCGCCCATCTTTCCCCGCTATATCGAGCCGCCAGGCACGGCGACAAACCAGGCGGCCCAGTAACAGCGATGCTGATCGACAGCCATTGCCATCTCGATTTTCCGGACTTCGCCGCCGAGCTCGACGCCGTGGTCGCGCGCGCCCGCGCCGCCGGGATCGAGCGCATGGTGACGATTTCGACGCGGGTCGCGCGCCAACCCGATCTGCTCGCGATCGCCGAGCGCTTCCCCGACGTCTTTTGCTCGGTCGGCACGCATCCGCATTACGCCCATGAAGAACCCGACGTGACCGCGGCCGATCTCGTTTCGCACGCGCGTTCACCGAAAGTGGTCGCGATCGGCGAAGCCGGGCTCGATTACCATTACGACAATTCGCCCCGCGCGGCGCAGGAGCGGGGTTTCCGCACCCACATCGCCGCCGCGCGCGAAACCGGCCTGCCACTCGTCATTCATTCGCGTGAGGCCGACGACGATATGGCGCGCATTCTCGAAGAGGAGACCGGGAAGGGCGCCTTCCCCGCGGTGCTGCACTGCTTCACCGGCGGGCGCGACCTTGCCCGGCGCGCGGTCGCGCTCGGTCATTTCGTGTCGTTCACCGGCATTCTGACCTTCAAGAATTCGGCGGTGCTGCGCGAGATCGCGGCCGAACTGCCGTCCGATCGCATTTTGGTCGAAACCGACGCGCCGTATCTCGCGCCGGGAAAGCTTCGCGGCAAGCGCAACGAGCCGGCTTATATGGTCGAGACCGCCAAAGTGCTCGCCGAAACCCGCGGCGTTTCGTTTGACGAGATCGCCAGGCAGACCACCGCCAATTTCTTTCGGCTGTTCAGCAAGGTTCCGCGATCCGCCGGCGCAGACAAGTTTACGCAGTCTGCGCAAACAAAATCTTCCGCCGCGTAATCCCGAGACAACTTTTGACGATGACGATGAAATTCACCATTCTCGGCTGCGGCTCTTCGGGCGGCGTACCGCGCCCGGCGCTCGGCTGGGGCGATTGCGATCCGGCCAATCCCAAAAACCGCCGCCGGCGCACCTCGTTATTGGTGGAGCGGCGCGACAGCGATCGGATCACCCGCGCGCTGGTCGATACCTCGCCCGATTTGCGCGAGCAGATGCTCGACGCCGAGGTCGACTGGCTCGACGGCGTCCTCTACACCCACGAGCACGCCGACCACACCCATGGCATCGACGATCTGCGGGCGTTTTTTCTCAAGCGCCACCGCCGGGTCGATGTCTATCTCGATAAGGCCACCTCGGCTTCGGTGCGGGCGAAATTCGACTATTGCTTCGCCTCGCCGCCCGGCAGCGATTATCCCCCGATTGTGACCGAGCACCGGATAAACGCCGGCGCGGCGGTGACAGTCACCGGGGAGGGCGGCGCGATCGCCGCCTTGCCGTTCCTCCAGCAGCACGGCGATATCGCCTCGCTGGGCTTTCGCTTCGGCAACGTCGCCTACTCGGCCGATGTCAGCGGCCTGCCGGCCGAAAGCGTCGCCGTCTTGGGCGGGCTCGATGTGTGGATCGTCGACGCGTTGCGCTACCGGCCGCATCCGAGCCATTTCTCGCTCGACGACGCGCTGTCCTGGATCGAGCGGCTCAAGCCGCGGCGCGCGATCCTGACCAATCTGCATGCCGATCTCGATTACGAAGTATTGCGCGGCAAACTGCCGGTGCATGTGGTGCCGGCCTTCGACGGGATGACGTTTGCTGTTTCGGAGGCCCCGTGAATATGGGTATTATAAGAGATGTTCCATAATATCTCTTATGCGAATCATGGGTTGAGGCGTGGCATTTAGACTTTGAGCTAAAGCCTTCGTCTCTCTCACCAAATTCCCGGGCAAAGCCGCCAGCGCACGCGTGCCGCATAGTCGCGGTAGCCGGGCAGCTCGGCTTGCAGAAGGCGGTCTTCGGTGATGGCGCGATACAGCAGAAACGGCAGGCTCATTGCCACCAGGAACGCCGTCGCCAGCCACGATCCGAGCGCGAGGCCGCTCGCCAGGATGACCAGGATGCCGGCGGTATAGCCCGGATGGCGGACCACGGCGTAGGGCCCGGTCGTCACCACGACTTGGCCGCGGTCGGTTTGAATGCGCACGACCGACGAGAAAAAGCGGTTCTCGTGCATCGCCCACAAGCACAGTCCAAAGGCCGCGGCGAGGGTCACGAGGCCCACGACTTGGAGCCATGGCGGCGTGTCATCGGTCCAGTGGAGGCGGCCGCGATCGAGTCCGGCCAGGATCCAATGGACAAACAGGACGCCCGAGAACACTTGCAACCCCAGCGGAGGCTTTTTGCCGCCGGGCCGCATTCGCTCACGCGCCAGATCCGGATCGACCACAATAAATGAGGCGATGAAGACCGCGGCGAAGATCGCCAAATAGGCCCAGAAGCTTGCGACGGCGAAGGTCCCGGCGGAAGCGAACAGTGCGGCGCCGGCCAGCACGAAAAAGCCAATGGCTTGAAGATACGCCGAAATCGGCATCGGGTCCTCGCTCGTCGCTTTGGAACCATGGTCGTGGCGCTGGCGTTCTTTGGCAAGTCCGCCTTGCAGCTTTCGGCACGTCAGAAGCTGGGGTGGGCCGCAACGCGTCCTCAATCCATTTTTGCAAGGTGATGCCGTGAACAACAAAATCCGAGCCCTCGACACGCGCCGCAAGGCGGCCCCTGCCCTGGATACGCCAACCGATTTATCCGATGCCGCGATCCGCGATATATCCGCGAAGGTGAACGTCGTGCTCGCCGATGTTTTTGCGCTGTATCTCAAGACCAAGAATTTCCACTGGCATATGAGCGGGCCGCATTTCCGCGATTATCACCTGATGCTCGACGAGCAATCCGAGCAGATTTTTGCCACGACCGACGAACTCGCCGAGCGGGTGCGCAAGATCGGCGGCACCACGCTGCGCTCCATCGGACATATCGCCAAGCTGCAGACCATCGACGACAACGACGCCGGCTTTGTGCCGGCGCAGGATATGCTGCGAGAACTGATGAACGACAACAAGACGCTGGTCGCTCTGATGCGCGACGCTCACGAGGTCGCCGACAAGCACGAGGACGTGGCGACCACCAGCCTCTTGGAGAATTTCATCGACCAGGCCGAACGCCGGACTTGGTTCTTGTTCGAGGCCGGCCGAGGGGCGCAAAAATAGGCCGGTGCCGGGGATCGAAAACCGGCGCGGCATTTGGCGCCGGCCCGACTATGCTAGGTGTTTGGTCCCGGACTTTGATGGTGCATCCTTATCGCATGATTCGAGGGAAGCGCTATGGGACAAATTTTACACGGCGGCGCCACCACGACGGCGGCGGTCCGTCGAGCAATACAAAATAGTCAAGCGAGCCT
>DATAWA010000177.1:0-20353 GCA_036267435.1 Xanthobacteraceae bacterium
CTTCGCGGCCATGGCGCGCTCGGCCGGCGTCGAAGGCGTGCGTATCGACCGTGCCGCCGATCTCGCCGAGGCGGTGCGCAAGGGGATCGCGGCCAACAAGCCCTATCTGATCGACGTCGATATCGCCGCCGACATCAACCCGGCCGGCGCCGGCATCTGGGAATTGCCCGGACTTGGACAGAGCAAACCCTCGATCGGGACACGCTATCAGCCCTCCTGAGCCGCCCTGGCGCACAGATGCTCGCGCGAAGATTCGGGAACACAAGCCGAAGAATTACGTTAACTTGAGCCGACCCTATTCCTTTCTGGTCGCGCCGGGTGGCCCTCGGAGACAATGGCATCCCTAGCCTGTCCAGCTCCGAGGCCACACGCGGGGCGCAAAGCAATTTCCAACGCAATTTTGGCTGGCGAGACGATTTAAATTTCGACGGTCGCGCTCTCCGCAGAAAATCCCATCCGCACCAAACTTATCCGCGCCAAATTATCCGCACTATGAACACAGCAGAGCACGCGCTTGTTGCGGCGTCGCTACCGGACGGCCGAATTCGGCCGCGAGGCGGACAAACCGGGCCACCCAATCGGCAGTGTTGTCGCCGCGCACTCCGGGAAACAATTCATCATCGTCACCGAGCCCGGCCCGCACATGCCCGCCGCGCGCGATCGCCAAGGCGTGGAGACTGGTCTGGTCCGGGCCGGCCGCGGTTATCGTCCACGACGCGGCTTCCGGCACCACGCGCAGGCGATTGAGCAGTTCTTCGACGGTCGGCGGCGACCACTCGCCGCCGTCCCAACCGAAGAACAAGGTCAGGCATAGCGGCGTCTGCAGATTGAACTTGCCTCGAAGAAACTGCAAATTGCGAGTGGCGCCGGCATGAAAAACCTCGAACTCGGGCTGAACGCCGAATTCGATGTGCGCAGCCATTAGCCGTTCCATGTCCGGACGGGTCCGCAAGCTGGCGAGTTCTCTGCCGCGGACGACGATGCCGTGGTGATTGAGCAGGAACGACGCGAACTCCGGACGCTTGAGCCGCAACAGGTCGATTCTCTGTTCAATCGGCATCGCGGCGACGCCGGCGTGAATCAAAATGTCACAGCGCGCTCGGATCGCGTCGATGAGTTCAACCCAGGTTTCCGAGTGCGTGACTGGCCGTCCGGTGGCCGGATCGATCGTGTGCGGCGCCCGAATTTGCGCCACTGCCGCGCCCGCCGCGTGCGCCTGACAAACTGCCTCGACGATGTCGGGCACCCGTTCCGGCCGGTCGTCGCCGCGCGGCCTGGTGTGGCCGCAGGCGGCGGTGATGATGAGGGGTGCTTGAGACATCGTCGGGTTTCAACTCGGGCTGCGGTTCACGGCGTCTCTTTTGCCTGCTTTTCGACGTCCCCCGCATTGAATTTGTTGACGTCGTCGATCAATTCGCTCGTCCACAGCGTGTCGATATCCGCGATCTTAAGACCCAGAAAGCTGGCGTATTTTGCAAACGCGTTGGGCGGGAAGGCGCCCCACCGCCCTCCGAAGGGTTTGGTATAGCCGTCGATCACGCTCGCCTGGGCGCGCATGCCTTGGGCCACCGCCTCCGCGTCGGAAACGCCGCGCGGCTTTGCCGTCGGGAACAGCCGGTAATCGGCCTCGATCGCGGCTTTCGGATTTGTCTCGGCAAAGACGCAGGACATGGCAAGCGTGCGAAGGAAACGCACGATCGCGTCCCGCCGCGCCGGATCGTTCAATGTGGTTCGGGCGACGGCGATGGCGGGGCCGATGAGGTCGTTGAAGGCCGACGGCTCGGGCAGCGCGACAAAGTCGTATCCGGCAGCCTGCCAGATTGCCGACGACAGAGTCACGGCCAGGAGGGCGGCCACTTGGCCGGTTTTAAGCGCCTGCGCCGCGGGAATTTCAACGCCAACGGATTGAACGGTCACATCGCCCATCGTCAGCCCGCCGTCGCTCAGAAAGGCTTTCAGCATCGGTTCGGCCGGATTGCCCGGGGTCGGAATGCCGACGGTCTTGCCCTTGAGCTGGGCGACGCCGGTGATGCCGCTTTCTTTGCTGACGAGGAGCCGCCACTGCGGACGCTGGTAGAAATCATAGACGAAAACGAGCCCGGTATTCCGGCCGAGCGAGGCCGGCACCACAACGCTTTCGATGCTGGTGAGAAAAGCATCGGCTTGGCCGGAGGCGACGAGCTGCGCGCCTTGCGCCGTGTTGCCGTTCGGCACCGTCAACACGCTGGCGTCGATGCTCTCTTGCTTATTGAAGCCGAGATCCTTGCCGATCCAGTAGACCGGGACGGTCGTCGCGCCCTGTGCCACCGCCGTCATGACCGTGACTTTTGCCGGCTCGGCGGCCCGCGCGTTGCCGGCCATGACGGCGCAACACAGGACCGCGGCCAATAAGCGGTCCGGATGGTGCTTCATTGTTTTCCTCCCCCGTTATTCCTCAAATCGTGACGCGTCGTTCGCTCGGCGACCAGAACAATATCCGGCGCCGCAGCAGACGTACCGACAAATCGAGCATGGCCCCCATGGCGCCAAGCACGATCAAGACCGCAAAAACCGTGGCAATGTCGAGCACGTTGTTCGCCATCAGAATGCGTGCGCCCAAGCCATCGCGGCCGTTGACAAACTCGCCGACGATTGCCGAGAGGATGCTGATCACGAGTCCTATTTGCAGGCCAGACACGATGAACGGCAGCGCACTTGGCAGTACGACCATTGCGAAGATTTGGGACGGGCTTGCCCCCATGGCGCGCAACAGGTCGAGGCGCTCCGGATCCGTCGACTTGAAACCCTCCACGGCGTTCACCAGCACCGGGAAGAAGCAGGATGTTGCAACCAATACGACCGTGGATGTTGCCCCGAAGCCGAACCAGACGATCAATAACGGCGCGAGCGCGATCTTTGGCAGACTTTGGAAAGCCATGACGTAAGGCATCGTGTAGCGCTCGATGAGGCGTATCTGCACCATGAGCATTGCCAGGACGAGACCGATCACGGCGCCGATGGCCAAGCCGCCCAAGGCCTCCGTCAAGGTCTGCAGCATGGGCCAGTAGAGCGCGAGCGGGCTGCTCGGACTGACCGCGAGACCCGCCCACAACGCTTGCGCGACCGATGAGGGCGCCGGCACCAGCAAGTCCGGAATTTTCAACAGACGGACAGTGAGCTCCCAAGCCGCCACGAAAACCACGAACAAGCCAAGGCTCGCGAGCGCACGGTATGCTCGCCTCGTCTTGGCTTTCGCATTTTTGAGCGAGGCGAGCCGATCGGATACGGTTGGGGCGCGTCCGCGATTCATCTTTTCACCGTCATCCTCGGCCGGCTCACTGGAACCGAAGCGCCACGTTCCAGAGCGAGGCGGATCTGCGCGACGAGTTCGCCGAAGGGCGGCAACGCAATCTGCGCGACATGACGCGGCCGCGGCAATCCGACGAGGCATTCTTCGATGATATGCCCCGGGCGGGCGCCCATCACGATGACCCGGTCCGACAGGAAAACCGCTTCGGAAATCCCATGCGTGATGAACAGCACCGTTTTCCTGGTTTTCGCCCAGATATCGAGAAGCTCGACATTCAATTGATCCCGCGTAATTGCATCGAGCGCGCCAAACGGCTCGTCCATCAACAGAATGCCGGGATCGCCAATCAAGGCGCGCACGATACCGGCGCGCTGCTGCATTCCGCCGGAGAGCTCGTGAGGATACCGCGTTGCGAAACCGTCGAGGCCGACCAGCGTCAACAAATCCATGGCGCGGTCTCGAAAGCTGCTCAATGGCTTGCGCCGCACCTTGATCGGCAGCAGCACATTGTCGAGCACCGTCTTCCATGGCAGCAGCACCGGACTTTGGAAGACGACGCCGATATCCGTACGCGGTCCGCGAATCTCTTCACCTTCAATTGCGGCAACCCCCGCGGTCGGCCGGACCAGGCCGGCCAGAATTTTGAGCAGCGTGCTCTTGCCACATCCGCTCGGACCCACAACCGAGACGAATTCGTGGGCTGAAATCGCAAGATCGATTGGGCCAAGCGCACGAAGGGCTGCGCCATCCTGCGTAGGATAGGCCATTTCCAGATTGGAAACGGCGATCGCAGGGACCGTTGCGTTCATCTCGCCGGCCGGCGAAGCAAACGAGCGCCGCAGATTTGCGGGGGGCCGGATGCAGCGCCGCGACGATTGGGCTCCCACGCCGCCGCTTTATCGCGCCGCCGATCGCAATTCATCGAGATCACCTGCGTCTCCTCCCCCGCCCGATCTGCACGGCCAATTTGTATTTCGACATCGAACACAACCGATGCCATTTTGTGCCACGAACGACCTCATCTCAGGAAACATATTTTGATGGAGAGGGTCAATCGCGCTGTTCGTTGGACGATCTCGCGATGCTTGTGTTCGAGCCGCTCTTGCCCGCAGATACCGCGGATCGTTACCGACCGAAGCAAATAGACTTGAATTTTGCCAAGGGCGCTCCCAGGCCGCCGACGGGGATCGGGTGCGGCTGAGTTACAATGGGCCAAGCGGCGCTGAGTTTGCGTCATACCCATAGACCCAGTCGGCATTGCCGCCCTGCTTGAGCCATTCATTGCCGCGCGAGCCGATCTGCACTCGCGCGGTGCGTTCGCTCCGCGCACGTTCATAGCGCTTAAGCGCCCCTTCGATCGTCGTTTCGTCGACGTTCTCCAATGCACGGCCAAGTACCGCCGCGTCCTCGATCGCCATGCAGGCGCCGGCGTCATTCGGCTGCGGCGATATCTGGCGCGGCACGCCAGCACCCAACTCGCGGCCCTGCAAGCCGCTGGCAAAGCCTGATGCCGTCCTCGATACGGGCCGTCACTAGTCCGGCGGTACCCGAGCCGCCGCCGGGTTTGTTTTCGAATTGCATCGTGGCCGGCAACGAAATTCACGTTTCCGGCCAGCACGCCGGCACACTGCAAGGCGCAGTCGGCGGGGCGTCGATGCTGGAACAAGCGCGCGAGGCATATCGACGCGTTCTCGCGCTGATCGAAGCCGGCGGCGGAAGCGCCGATGATGTCGTCAAGATGACGATCTATGTCTGCGACATGTCCCGCAGAGCCGAAGTGAGCGCGGCACGCCGCGAAATGTTCGCTGAGCCCCTGCCCTGCTCCACGCTGGTCGGCGTCAGCAGCTTGGCCGGTCCCGACCTCTTGGTCGAAGTCGACGCGATCGCCCTCATCGGCGCCGGCGGCCGCCGCGCGGCGGTGCGATCCGCCTAGCGCCATGCAATCGGATAACGGTAGGAGATCTGTCATGAACGTGGGCATCCGATGTGCAGGCGGAGTGCTCTCGCGCCGCGCAGCGATCAACCTCGTCTGCGCTGCGGCGGCCGGATCCGCCGCTCCGCAATGGCCGCGCTTTCGGCGCCGACACTGTGTCGGCGGATTTTCCGAATCGACCACTGACGCTCGTGGTGCCGTTCAGCGCCGGCGGGCCGGTCGACCTGCTGGGCCGGCTTCTCGCTCAGGACTATCAGCAGCGCACGCATATCGCCGCGGTCGTCGAAAACAGGACCGGCGGCGCTGGCAATATCGGCATCATCGCGGTTCGCGACGCGGTGCCCGACGGAGCGACGCTGCTGCTGGTGCCCGCCGGCAACCTCACCATCAATCCGACGCTGATGGAAAATTTGCCATTCAATGTCGAAAAGGATTTCGCTCCGGTTTCGCTTTTGGCCAGTGCACCGAACGTGTTCATAGTTTCGCCCGAGCTTGGCGTCACGACCATCAAGGAGGTCATCGCCAAGGCGAAGAGCAAGCCGCTGAGCTATGGCTCTCCCGGTGTCGGCAGTCAGCTTCACCTCGCTATGGAGCTGTTCAAGGAAAAGGCCGGCATCGACATCACCCACGTGCCCTATCGCGGATCCTCGCAAGCGCTCGATGACCTGCTCGGCGATCACATCGACATATTGTCCACCAATCTCCCGGCGGTCTTGCAGGCAGTCCAAGCCAAGCTCGTCGTACCGCTGGCCATGACCACCGCAAAGCGCAGCCCATTGGTGCCCGATGTGCCCACGCTCAGCGAGCTCGGCTTCGGCGACTTCGATATAACCTCATGGTACGGCATGCTGGCACCGCACGCGATCGCCACGAATGTCCGCGATGCGATTTTCACATTGACAAGCCAAATCCTCAGAACTTCGACCGTGCAAGAGAAATTGACGGCTCAAGGCTTAACCGTCACGATCGAGCCCCCGGACGAATTTGCTGCGTGCATCAGCCGCGAAACCGCCCTCTGGGCCGGCGTGATCAAATACCAGCATATTACCGTCCAATAACCGCTCGCGGAGTGAAATAACCGCGTCGGGCCGGCGGTTAAACCGCCTTGTCGACTAAACTGCCCGTGCCGGGTGGACGCGGTAATGCGGACTCGTCTTTGGATCGAGTCCCGGCCTCTTCGGCAGCACGTTCAACCTCGGGATTACGCTTCCTAATCCGCCGTGACGTCCCCGCCGTCGGCAGAATTCTTTGAACGATGCCCGGGAAAGCTATTTTGTCGTGCGCCTCCGACATAGTTCGGTACGCTAGATCGGCAAGTCTCAAGAGTGCGCAACCGATTTGTGTGCAATCTGCGACAAGCGCGACAGCCTTTATTGACCAAAGACAATTTGAATTTTACCGATAATAGCCGGATAGGCCTGATGGCCGGGTCTGATTTTTCTCAGCGGCCATTCCCGCATCTTGCCCAACGTAAATTGGCGGGGGACTTTATGGCGTTGCTGGTGCGGCCGCATCGGCGTCACTGCTGCGCATGGCAATGAAAGTATGTATGCTATGGAGATGGGAGCGCGAAAGCCGCTCGGGGAGAAATGACGATGAACCTGTCGAACCAGAGCCTGCTGGTCATCATCGTGGTCGGAATTGTTGCCGGTTATCTGGCAGGCAGAGTGATGCGGGGCGGGGGTTTTGGGCTGATCGGCGATCTGATCGTCGGGCTGGTAGGCGCCTTCATTGGTGATTGGCTATTGCCACGACTGGGTATTCACCTTGGCGTGGGAATCATTGAGCTCATCGTCAACGCCTTTATCGGCGCGGTCATTCTTTTGCTAATCCTTCGTTTGGTCGGCGGCGGTAGACGCCGCTGGTGGTAGCGCGGGCAGCGTGGGCGAGGAGAGGTCATTTGATATTACGTAAAGTCTCACTCACGATTGTGTTTGCTGCTTGCCTGTCGGTGGCCGCTCTGGCTGGCCCGCCGCATGCAAAGCCGCACATCATGCATCGCTGGCACGGCTACGGTTTCCTGCCGGGCTATCATCAACCGCCCAACAACAGCGTTCCAATGTATCGTTCGAAGGAATCCATCCGGCGCTCTCCGAATGACGATGCACCAAGCTACTGGTATGGCGGCGGTTGGTACTATTCCGGCGAGCCGGGTTTCGCTCACGGTCGCTGGAATGGCGGCAGCTTCGGTCCGTGCTGGACCCATACGCCGATCGGGCTGATGTGGAATTGCGGATGACGCGTTGTTTTCTGTCGTCAGCGACTTGACCGCATCTGACGCTGCCGCTTCTAGATAGAGGGGAAAGTGCCATGAGCCAATTGTCCGCATCGCATCTCTCGCGGCGCGCCGTGTTGGGCGCGACGGCAGTGCTCGCGACGGGGCCGGCGCTTGCCGAGGAGTGCCGGCTCGGTCCACCGCCCCACGTGCAGGGCACGCCGGTCTTCATGGGCATGGATCAGCAGGAACTCGATGCGTCGTACGATCAATTGGCCTATGAGCCACTTCTTCCGCAGGTTTCGAAGCGGCTTGCATCGAACAGCGAGGCAATGCGCGCGAGAATTGGAGCGCCCGAGCGTGAGTCTTACGGGCCATCCGCAGCCGAGGGTCTCGACATCTACCGCACTAAGCGAGACAAAGCGCCGATTTTCGTTTTCATCCACGGCGGCGCGTGGCTCGGCGGCGCAGCGAAGGATTATGGCTATCCGGCTGAGATGTTCGTCAATGCAGGTGCGCATTACATTGCGGTCGATTTCGTCGCGATCAAGGAGGCTGGCGGCGATCTCGGCGTGTTGGCGAAGCAGGTGCGCGGCGCCGTTGCCTGGGTGCACAACAATGCCGAGAAGTTCGGCGGCGATCCGGCGCAGCTCTATATCGGCGGCCATTCCTCCGGCGGGCATCTCTGTGGCGTGGTGCTGGTCACCGATTGGCAAAAGGAATTTGGACTGCCACCGACGATCATTAAGGGCGGGCTCTGTATGAGCGGCATGTATGAGATGACGCCCGTCGCCCTGTCTTCGCGACGTAACTATGTGAAATTCACCGACGCGATGGAGGAGTCAATGAGCGCCATACGCCACATTGATCAGCTGCATGCGCCAATCACCGTTACATATGGGACGTTTGAGACGCCGGAGTTTCAGCGCCAGTCGCGCGATTTTTCGGCGGCAGTGAAAGCGGCAGGCAAGTCTGTGCAGCTCATCGAAGCACCGAACTACGCGCACTTGGAAATGTGCGAATCTCTCGGCAACCCCTACGGCGCCAACGGCCGTGCAGCCTTGGCTATGATGAAGCTCGGATAATAGTTTAGTCCGGCGGCCAAGCCACTCCGCTCCGCTGCTGAATGAGCGATGCCAGACTTAGAATAAGCGGTTCACTGAATCGCGAGCTCACAATTTGAATGCCAATGGGGAGTCCATCTTGTGACTTTCCGGCAGGAGCGCTCGCCGCCGGCAGGCTGACCAGCGTGACAAGGAAGGCCGGCGCAATCCAATCGATGTAATTTTCGAATGTCTTTCCGTTGAGTCGATCCGGGAAGTTCGTCCCTACGGCAAACGGCTTCACTGGAGCGGCGGGCGTCAGCAAGGCATCGTAACGCTCCAACAGCAGGCGAAAGCGGTGAAAGACTTCGAGCCTCTTGCGCTCCGAACGGGCGAAATCGAGGGGCGTCACTTTGAGCCCGGACTGAACATTTCCTTTCAGGTTTGAGCCGAACAATTCCAGTTGATCGAGCCGCTCGTATTGCTGACCCACCATCCAGAGCCCGCGCCAGGCTTGATAGGCATCACGGCCGTCGGCGGCACTGAATTCAATCTCCTCGACTGTGGCACCGGTATCGCGCAGCGCCGAAGCGGCCTTGCGGCACACGGCATCCACTTCTGCCTCGACGCCGATCCCTGCAATGTCCGGAGCGTAAGCGATGCGCAGCCCTTCGGTCCTGACGCCCGCCATCTCGGCAAGCGCGCTGTGCCAAGGCGGCGCGACCGAAATCGGCGACAAGCGACTGAAACCCGTCATTGCGTCGAGCATGAGCGCCGCGTCAGCGGCGTCGCGCGCCAATGGGCCATGGACCTGACCGGCGTCCCAGGCAAGCGGCATCGGGTCATTGGGTATCAGGCCGGGCGTCGGGCGTAATCCGACGATACCGCAAAACGCCGCCGGAATGCGGATCGAGCACCCGAAATCGGTGCCTTGGGCGATCGGCACCATGCCGGTCGCTACGGCGACCGCGGAGCCGCCCGAGGAGCCGGCCGGACTGAGCGACGGATTCCACGGATTGCGCGTCGCACCGAATAACGCATTGTCGGTGTTGGCGCCGCAGGCGAATTCGGGCGTGTTGGTTTTTGCCAAGACAATCGCGCCCGCGGCCTTGAGGCGGCGCACCACTTCTGCATCTTCGGCCGGCACATAATCGGCGTAAAGCGGCGACGCAAACGTCGTGCGGATTCCGGCCGTTGGCGTGATGTCCTTGATCGCCACCGGCACGCCGTGCAGCGGTCCCACCGGTTCATTGCTGCGAAGCGCCTGCGCAGCGGCCTGCGCGGCTTGGTGCGCCTGATCCGCCGCAAGCATGATGATCGCGTTCAGCGACGGGTTCTTGTCGGCGATGACGGCAAGATGCGCTTCCAACACCTCGACCGGACTGACGGCACCATCGCGGATGAGGCGCGCCAAGTCGCGCGCCGATTTCCGGGTAAGGCTGACGTCGGCCATGGCGGAGCTTTGCTATTTGCCGGACCAATGCACGAAGCGCCGTTCGAGCACGATAAACAGCAGGTTTAGGCCATAGCCCAGTGCTCCGGCGGCAAATATGGCGGCATACATCCGCGGCATGTCGAACAATTGCTGGGCATCGAATACGCTGTGGCCCAGCCCATCCTGCGAACCGATAAACATTTCGGCGACGACGATGATGACCAAAGCCAGCGAAACGCCGTTGCGCAGGCCGACAAAAGTCTGCGGCAGTGATTCAAGAAGCATGACATCGAACAGAACGCGCAAACGAGAAGCGCCCATGACCTTGGCGGCTAGAAGGCGCGTCTTACGCGCGTTCATCACACCATAGGCGACGTTGAACAGGATCACCAGAATGGCGCCGAAGGCTGCGACCAGGATCTTGGTCTCGTCTCCTACTCCGAACAGCACCAAGAACAGCGGGAACATGGCGGATGCCGGCGTTGAGCGGAAAAAATCGATGACGAATTCAAGCGAACGATAGAGCTTTTCGGCGGAGCCGAGCGCGATGCCGAGCGGAATGGCGATGACGCAGGCAATCGCCGTTGCCGCCACGGTACGATAAAGCGTCTTGACGAAGTCGAAACCCATTGTCCCACCGTCCATGCCCTTCCACAGCGCCTCGAAAGTGGCGGCAGGCGACGGCAGCAGGATCGGATCGACCCATTGCCGCCAAGTGACCAGCGACCAGACGGCGAGCAAACCGACAACGCCGAGGACCGGCAGGAAAGCTTCAGCCTTTGGCGATTTCACGCGCGCCTCACCTCACGCTGGAAAATCTTCAGGCAATGCGCTTTGGTGCGGATGAATTCCGCGTCGGACAGCGTGGCGTCGGTTCGCGGCCGCGCAGCGGCGACCCTCGTGAAATCGGCGATCTGCGCGGGGTGCCGCGACAAAAGCAACACGCGGTCAGCCAGAAACACCGCCTCCTCGAGATCATGCGAAACCAGAATCGTGGTCGTGCCGGTGTCCAAAAACATCCGCTGTAGCTGCTCGCGCATGAACAGGGTCATCTCATAATCGAGCGCGGAAAACGGCTCGTCAAGAAACAGAATTTCGGGCTCGACCACCAGCGCCCGCATGATCGAAACGAGCTGCTGCTGGCCGCCGGACATCTGGTACGGATAGAGCTTGAGATCGAGTCTGATGCCCAGACGATCGATGAGACGCTCGGTCTGGGTCCGCCGTTCGGCTGGCGCGATGTTCATCAGCTTGAGCGGGTAGATGATGTTGTCAAAAGCTCGCAGCCAGGGGAACAGAGCCTCACGGTAATTCTGAAACACGTAGCCGAATTTGATCTCGTCCAGGCGCCGGCCATCGAACAGAATCTGGCCGGCGTCGGCGGGAACAAGCCCGGCGATGATATTGATCAACGTGCTCTTGCCGCAGCCGTTGGGTCCGAACACCGAAATCAGCTCGCCGCGCGGGATGTCAAGATCGAAGTCATCGTAGATGACGGCTTTATCGAACCGCTTGCTCAAGCCGCGTATGGTGACGTGCGGGCGCTCGGCGGTGACCGGCGCAGTGGCCGGCGTGCCGGCAACCGGCAAACGCAGGGCGTGCGGCGCGGCGGTCATCTCTCGTCGTTCTCCACGGCCGGAGCTATCCGATGAACTTCAGATCCTGCTTGACGTCTATCTTCTGCGGCACAACGCCGATTTGCTGCCCGAAATCGGCGAACTGTTGCAAATAGTCCAGCTGTTTCGGGTTCATGTCCTTGGTCATGATATAGCCAAGCATCGGCACGATATCGACGACACTGTCGGGCGTCATAGTGTTCTTGGCCAAATATTTGCGCGCCGCGTCCGGATTGGCACGAATGTAATCGATCGCCTTGGACCAGCCTTGCGCGAAGCGCTTGGCGACATCGGGCCGCTTGGAAATGAAATCGGTGGTGAAGGCGCAGCCTGCCGCATAAGCGTCGGCGTCGGGACTGCCAAGAATATATTTGGCGATCACGCCGGCTTCGACGGTCTTGGCGATGCCGAGCTTGTGCATGATGGTTGCGGCCGGTTCGAGCGTGTAGCCGCCGTCGAAAGTGCCAGCCTTCATGGCGTTGACGTGCTGGCCCATGTCGAGTTGATCGATCGTATAATCGCCGTCCTTAAGACCGACTTTGGCCAGGACACCTTTGGCCGTATTGAGATTGGCCGGACCCGGCGCAGACATGAGCTTCAGGCCTTTGAAGTCCGCGAGTGTCTTGACCTTGTCGGCCAGTCCCTCCCGCACAACAAACTGCTCCATGACGTATTTCTCGTTCTGGCTGTGCATGGCGATGTACATGGCGACGCCCGGCTTTTTGGCGTCGGCATTCAGCCCTTCAAGCGTGACGAGAACCGCGGAAACCTCGATTTGATTGGTGATGAGGGCGGCAACGTTGGGTGGGCCACCCATCAATATGCTCACCTGCGGCGCAAGACCGAGATCTTTGTAGTAGCCGAGGTCGAGAGCGACAAAGAAAGGCAGAGACGAACTGATCGGAAAGACGCCGACCTTGACCTCTTCGAGACCCTGAGCTGCCGCTGAGGTGCCGCAAAGGCTCAGGCCGGCGAGACCGCCGAGAACCGCGCGCCGATCTAGATAGAGGCGGCTGGTCATGAGAATAACTCCTTGATTGGCTTTGCTTCGTCAAACCGGATGTTGGCTGTGCTGCCACCGCACAAGCAAGGCTCATGCCGAAAGCCGCTCATTACGACCCCTAATCCCCCACATCGACGATTGCGATGACCGGGCCGCCACCCGGCGGACCTTGATGCATTGCGTCGACCGAAACAAATACCGCGGGATCACCGATCGCCATGGCGGCAATGCCGCCGACGGCCGCCTTGATATGCCGATGCCACGGCACGTCGGAATCGTCCATCATGATCTGGCGCCGGCCGCGCAGCTTGCCGCTGCGATCGGCCTCGCACTTCATGAAGCAATTGACGACACGTCCGCCGAGGTCGGCGGCTTGCGGCCGCTCCGGCAAATCGAGTCCGGCATTGCGGATGGAGGCGTAGATGCCGTCGAGATCCAGCGCGTCCTTCATTACCGAATGACCGATGCGATAGCGGCCGCCGGCGCCGGGCTTGTTGCCGAGAAGTACGATCTGCGCCTGGGTCAATTCGACGCCGGACGAGCACGATGCCACCGACGAATAAAGGCCTAGATTGCGGCAAATCTCCTCGGCCTCGGGCATCGCCGTCTCGCCCAGCGCGACCGCAATGCCGAGCGCCGTCGTGCCGTTTGACACTCCCATGGAGTCGTGAACTTCGCAGGCCAGGTCCCGTCCTCGGGATTGCGCATCGCGTACCGACTCGATGGTCAAGAGCGGGGTCTTGGTCTGCACGTAATGAACGTCCGCCGGATCTTGAATGCCGGCATTCTGCATCGCCGCTTTCACGCCGGCAGCGACCTTCTCCACCATCGCCGGCCGGCCGATATCTTCGGGCAGAAGCTCCGCGCTCATCGCGGTGCCGAGAGCAAGGCGCGACTTCGACTGCGCGCCGGTTTTATCGTTCCGGGCGAACACCGTCGCGTGCGGCGTGATCACCCCGTCGCATCCGCCCGACCAAACCATGGGAATTTGCGCAACGTCCGGCTCGGCCCGGTTCCCGAGCTTCATCAAGACGCGGCGAAAGGCCTGATCGGCGAGAATCCGCGTAAAGTCGTTAACCCCGCCATTGCCCTCGGTCTTGCCGATGACCGCGACAACCTGATCGGCGGTGAATTGCCCCTTTTCAATGCAGGCCGCCATTCCTGACGCGTCCTGCACTGTCTTTAATTCGACCTTCGCGACTTCAATGGCCATTTCTGTTCAACCTTGCTCAGTTCGATTCCCACCCGTTCATATGCTGCGCAGCAACGGTTTAAACTCACCGCGCAGCATTTTCTCATAGCCGGCGCCGCGATCGATGATCGATCCCTGACGACTTCGTGCGGCCCGCAGATGCTCTCGCAATTCTTTGGTCGCCGCTTCATCGACGATCACGGTCCGGTCGGCTTGTGCGACGATCGCGACACCGTAATCCTCATGCGCCGCTTCGGCAGAAACCTTGCCGTCGATGACATCGGCGCACACCAATTCCGGCTCGCGCGCCAGCGGATCGCCCCAGCCGCCGCCGCCCGTCGTGCGCACGCGAACCACCTGCCCGGCCAGCACCGGCTCGCCGTCAACCAGGCCGCCCAGATCGCGCGGTTCGCCCTCGATATCCACTGTCACGCAAAACGGCTGTCCGGCCTTTCCGCCATTGACGCCGTAACAGCCAAGCCGCACGCGATCCGCCGTCACGATGGTGCGGCAATCGGCGAGAGCACGGTAATGCTTCTCGTAACCGAGACCGCCGCGCCGTTTTCCCGCGCCGCCTGAATCCGTGCGCAAAGCGAGCCTTTCGACCAGAAGCGGAAACCGCGTCTCGGTAAATTCGGCCGGCTGATTGCGTGAGTCCGGCACGATGTGAATGGCATCGTTGCCGTCGGCGTAATAGCGCCCCCCCGAGCCGCCGCCCAACACTTCGCGGGATAAAAAAGACTTGCCGTTGCGATCGGTGCCGTAGAATCCGGTGTAGCGGATGGTTTCCTGGTCCGCCGGCATGCGGCCGTTGACGGCTTGGGCGACGACACCGGCGAGCAGGCCGAGGCAGCGCAACAAGACGAAGGATCGCGCATTGGTCGCGGCCGGCCATTCCGGCGTGATCAGAGTTCCTTTCGGCGGAAAGATCACGTCGAAGACTTCGCAGACGCCTTCGTTGACGTGAATCTCCGCCGCGCGCTCGGGGGTGTCGGCGAGATTGCGCAGGATCGGCGCGATCCATTTGATCAGAAACGCGCCACCGGCGTAGTCCGCCGGCCAGTTGATCGGTCCCGTCGACTGCGGGTCGGTGCCGGTGAAATCGAGCGTGATGCGGTCGGCGGTCTTGGTCATCGTAATCGCAAGCTTGTGCAGCTTGGGATCGGTCAGGCCGTCATGTTCGACGTAGTCTTCCCAACGGTACTCGCCGTCGGCGATCTTCGGCAACAATTCGTTGCGAAAAATATCGCGGCATTTGTCGAGAATGGCCTGGAAGCAGGCCTCCACGGTATCGCGGCCGAAGCGCTCGAACAGCTCGGCCATGCGGCGCGCACCCATCAGGCAGGCTTGCACTTCGCTGTCGAGATCGGCCGCCAGCATTTCGGGCACGCGGGTATTGCGCTTGATGATGGTAAAGACCGCGTCGTTGCGGACTCCCGCGCTGAACAGCTTGATCGGCGGCACGGCGAGGCCTTCTTCGAACACCGTCGCGGCGCTGCCTGGCATCGAGCCCGGCACCCGGCCGCCGATATCGTCGTGATGGCCGAAAGCCTGGATGTAGGCCACGACCTCGCCGTCGTGAAAAACCGGAACAGTGCTGCACAAATCGGGAAGGTGGCCGATCGAGCCCTCGGTGAGATAAGTGTCGTTCATCAGAAAGACGTCGCCCGGCTGCATGGTGTCGGGCGGGAAGTCGCGCACCACCGCGTTCGGCATCGCCGAATAGGAGCGCCCGGTCAGCTTGCGGCAATAGCGGTCGAACAGCCCGACGCGGTAATCGTGCGCCTCGCGGATCATCGGCGAACGCGCCGTCCGCTCGATGGCGTATTCGATTTCAGCTTCGATCGAATTGAGCGTCCCCTCGACGATTTGCAACACGATCGGATCGATGTCGCGGGGACGCCCGCGGGGCGCGGTGGGCCACGGCCATGTTTGGGGCTGCACGTTCATCGAACCGCCTCGCCGTTGCGCGGCCGTTGCACGATCAAAATACCGCGGTCGTCCACTTCGAGGTGCTGGCCGGGGAATACGACCGTCGTCGAGCCGAACTCCTCCACCACTGCCGGTCCGTCGAGTTGGAAGCCGGCCGGCAAGGTCGACCGGGCATAGAGAGGCGTATCGCGAAACGAGCCGCCGAAATAGACCGGCCGCATGGCATGCGGCGGCTTGGTGTCGCTCGTGGCGAGTCTGGCGATCGTTGGACGCTCGATCATGCCGAAGCCGGAGACGCAGTAATTGACGATCTCGATTTTTTGCCGTCCGGCATAATTATATCCGAACGCCTTGAAGTGAGCGGCGTGAAAGGCGTCGATGACCGCTGCTATGAACGCGCCGTCGACAGGCCCCCCGGGGGCGGGCACGCGAACTTCCATGGATTGCCCGGCGTAGCGCACGTCGGCCTCTCGCGCCAGGCGTATGCGCGAGCGTTCGATGCCGTCATCCTCGAGGGTCGCCAGAGCGTCGCGTTCGAGGCCGGCAAAGATGCGCGCGATGAGCGCAATATCGATCGCATCCTGGTGCACCACTTTGGTCAGGATCTGATCGGTGCGCCAGTCCACGGCCAGCAAGCCCAGGGCGGACAGGTTGCCGGGATTCGGCGGCACGATGCAGGCTTTCATGCCGACGAGGTCCATCACCGCGGGCGACTGTGCCGGTCCCGAACCACCGAAGGAGAGCAAAGCGAATTGGCGCGGGTCGATGCCGCGCTGGATGGTCATTTGCCGGATGGCGTTGGCCTGGTCCCAATTGGCGATCTCGATAATGCCTTCGGCGAGCCGCTCCGCATCCATCCCGCCGGGAAGCCGCGTCGCGAGTTCGGCAATACCCGCGCGGGCCCTGGCGCGGTCGAGCCGTATGCCGCCGCCGATCAGCGCCGGCGGGATTCTGCCGAGCACCAGATTGGCATCGGTGATTGTCGGCTCATTGCCGCCATTGGGGTAGCACATCGGCCCAGGTTCGGCGCCGGCGCTGCGCGGACCGACTTTGAGATGTCCCTCGCGCGTGAGCCAAGCGATGGAACCCCCGCCGGTGCCGATGGTCTTGATGTCGATCATCGGCACCCGCACCGGAAAGCGCCCGACCGATCCGCCGTTGGTGACGCTGGGCTTGCCGTTTTCGATCAGGCACAGATCGGTCGAGGTGCCGCCGGCGTCGAGCGTCACGAGATCGGGAAAGCCGGCGATTTCGGCAATGACCGCCGAGCCGATCGCGCCGGCGGCCGGTCCCGACAAGGCGGTGGTGATCGGCTTGCGCAGCACCTGATCGGGACTGGCGACACCGCCGCTCGACTGCATGACCAGAAAAGGCTTGTCGCGCAGACCCGGCCCGAGCTCGTCACTGATCCGTTGCAGGTAGCGCGCCATATGCGGTTTGACGAAAGCGTCGACCAGCGTCGTCACGGCGCGTTCGTACTCCCGGTATTCCGGCAGCACGTCGCATGACAGCGAAACCACGCCCTCGGGAAATTCCTCGGCGAGGATTTTCGCGACGCGCCGTTCGTGAGCGTCGTTCGCATAGGAGTGCAGCAGACAGACGCCGACGGCGGTGATGCCCTGCTGGCGATAAAAGCGCGCCGCCGTACGAACCGAGTCCTCGTCGAGGGCGCGCAGCTCTTCTCCGAGAAAATTAAGCCGTCCGCCGACCTCCCGAACATAACGAAGCGGCACCAGGCGATCCGGTTTGACCCAGAAATAGGAATTGCCATAGCCTTCCGGAACCGCTTGACGCGCGATCTCCAGAATATGGCGGAAGCCCTCGGTGACGATCAGTCCGAGCCCCGCGATCTCGCCCTGCAACAAAGCGTTGGTGGCGACCGTGGTGCCGTGCGCGAGGCCGGCAAGCTCATCCAGCCGTGCGTCGGCGAGGACGGATTTTACGCCGCGCACCAAGCCGATGGCCGGGTTGGCGGGCGTGCTGGCAACCTTGGTAACCCGCATCGCACCGGAGGCGGCGTCCACGCACACGATGTCGGTGAACGTGCCGCCGGTGTCGATGCCGACGCGCAGGTGAGGCGCTTTCCCGGTCATTGCAACGTCTCCAATCAACGACGAAAGCCGGCCACCACCGTTGGCCGGCGATCGCCATATGGCCGCTGCGAAGGCTATTTCATCGCTTGATAGACGGCGTGTGTCCAGGCGCCTTCCGGCTTCTTGGTGATGACCGGGTCAGACTTGCCGCTCATCAGGATGGCGACCGTACGGTCGTAGTCCTTCGGGTCCAGCTCTTCGTTGCCCGGAGCGAGCAGCTTCGCAACTTCACCCATCATGCGCTTCTGATCTTTCTCGGTCTTGGAGCCGGTGGTGTCGGTGGCAAGAATGATCTTCACCGCCTCGTCTTCGTGAGCCTTGGCGTATTCCCAGCCCTTCACCGAAGCCATGACGAACTTCGCCATCTTGGCGACGAACGCCGGGTCCTTCAGCTTCGGCTCCATGGCGTAAAGGCCGTCCTCAAGCGTATTGACGCCTTCCTTTTCGTAATTGAATACGACGAGGTCGCTGGGCTTATAGCCACCGTCGATGATCTGCCAATATTCGTTGTAGGTCATCGCCGACACGCAATCGGCCTGCTTTTGCAGGATCGGATCGACGTTGAACCCCTGTTTGAGAACTTTGACTCCCTTCGGACTGCCGTCGGTCGGGATGTCGAGTTTCGACATCCAGTTCAGGAACGGATATTCGTTGCCGCCGTACCAAATGCCGACCGTCTTGCCGCGAAGATCCTCCGGTTTCTTGATGCCGGTTTCTTTGCGGCAAACAAGTTCAAGCCCCGAATGCTTGAACGTCTGCGAAATGTTGACGAGTGGCACACCCTTTTCGCGCGACGCCAGCGCCGACGGCATCCAATCCACAACCACGTCGGCGCCGCCGCCGGCGATCACCTGCGGCGGAGCAACGTCCGGGCCGCCGGGATTGATCGTCACATCAAGGCCGGCGTCCTTATAGAAGCCTTTGTCCTTGGCGACGAAATAGCCGGCGAACTGCGCCTGGGCGACCCACTTAAGTTGAATCGTTACGGTGTCGGCCGCATGCGCCGCGGCAATCGGCAGCGCCAGCGCCGCTACCGCCGTAAGCATTGAGATCGTTCTCATTTTAAACTCCGAGCAATGCACGAACCGCCGAGTCAGGTTCGCAGGGATGGGTGCCAGAAGGTGGTCGCGCGCTCGGCGAGCGCGACAAGTCCGTAGAACGCCATGCCAACGATCGCGGCCAGCGCGATCTCGGCCCAAACCATATCGAGCGCCATGCGGCCCGCTTCGATCGAGATACGAAAGCCAATGCCAAGAGTTGGCGTACCGAAAAATTCGGCGACGATCGCCCCAATGAAAGCGAGCGTCGAATTGATCTTCAGCGCGTTAAAGATGAACGGCATTGCTGCCGGCAGACAGAGCTTCTGTAGGGTCTGCCGATGCCCGGCACCGTAGGAACGCATCAGGTCCCGCTCGACGTGCCCAGCCGCGTCGAGGCCGGCCAGCGTATTCACCAGCATCGGGAAGAAGGTGATGACGACGACCACCGCGGCCTTTGAGGGCCAATCGAACCCGAACCACATCACCATGATCGGCGCGATGCCGACAATCGGCAACGCCGAGACGAAGTTGCCGAGCGGCAGCAAGCCGCGTCCCAGGAAGGTGTAGCGGTGAGCGATAACCGCGACGATAAAACCGGCGCTGCACCCGATGGCATAACCGGTCAGGACGCCGAGCACGAAAGTCTGGAAGAAATCCTGCCACAGCATCCACAGCGAGCTGAAAAAGCGCACGGCGATCAGGCTCGGCGCCGGAAACAGGACCGTCGGCACGCCGAAACCACGCACCGCCACTTCCCACAGATAGAAGACAAACGCTCCGAACAGAACCGGAATGGTGAGGTCGATGGCCGTCAAAAGCGCGCGCTCGCGCGTCCTGATTGCAGCGAGACCGGCCACGCCAAGCCAAGCCGCGCCCCAATTCGCCACCACCAAGAGCCAGAAGCCGGACGCGGCGGTTCCGGCGACGGTTGGATCTTGGAGCAGAGCAAGCGTAATGGCGCAGCCGAGCAAGACCCCGGCAAAGCTCGCCCCGACCGCGGGCCACCGGCCGAGCGCGGCGGCCGCAACGTAGAGAACTGCCGTCAATAGCGTTGCGGCCATCAGTTCGGGGCGGGCGAACAGAGTTACTGTCGGTGCGCTGGACAGTGGCGCAACCGCGCCGGCAAGCATGCCGAGCGCGGCGGCAAAATACGCGGCTTGCCGCCAGCTCAGATTCATTTGCGCGCTCCCATCAGCCGCCCCACCCAATGCTCGAAAATGCCGACAATGCCGATCAGCCCGAGCGCGAGCAGCGAGGCAGCCAGTAACGCCGCCCAAATCTGGATCGTCTGCCCGTAATAGGAGCCGGCGAGAAGCCTCGCACCGAGGCCGGCTTGCGCACCCGTCGGCAACTCGGCGACAATGGCGCCGATCAGCGAAATGGTGATTGAAACTTTGAGGCTGGTGAACAGAAACGGCACCGCCGACGGCCAGCGCAATTTCCAGAAAATTTGCGTTGGCGTGGCCGACCATGTCCGCATCAGATCGCGCTGGATCGGATCGGGCGAATTGAGACCTTTCACTACCCCGATGGTGACTGGGAAGAAGCAAAGATAGGCGGAA
>DATAWA010000178.1:0-18671 GCA_036267435.1 Xanthobacteraceae bacterium
AACCAGCCGCGCGATTGCTTCCGCAATCAGGCGATAGTGAACGTCCCGATGCCGCGCATTGACGTAGATCGAATGGCTGGAGTCCCAGAACGCAAGCCAGGATGCGCTCATGGCAGGACCCTGGCGGCAAAGCCGCCGCGAAGAATCAAGACGATCACGAAGACCACAGGGAAACGAGCGGGCCGTTTCTGCCGAATATCGGATCGGTCGCCGGCCGCGGCACCTTCGGGATCGTCACGATCGCTTTTGCATGGTCCGGCCTGCTGCCGCGGCACAGATCGTATTTCCCGACCGGCGGATAGGCGCCGATGACGACAAGCTCCGGCGTTTGCGTCAGACGCTGGTGACCGGTGCCGGCCGGAAGAATGACGACGTCGCCCGGCGCAATCTCGATCTCTTCGCCTTTGTCGCCGCCGAACCGCACCGTAGCGCGGCCGCGGGCGACGCCCATCGCCTCATGGATCATGGAATGGTAATGGACGTAAGGGTAGATGCCGTTGCGCCAGAGATGGCCCCAGCCATTGGCCATAAATGTCTTTTCGATCACCGCTTCGGGATCGGGCGAACCGGCGAGGTCGATGCCGCCGCGATAAAGCACAAGCGGCAAATCCGGATTGTTGGGAATCCGGCCGTCGTCGGCGAATCTGTGGGTGATCGGGGCGTCGGCTGGCATGCGGTTCGGTTTCACCGCGGCGGCGGCAACGGCGGTTTTAGCCGCGTTTAGGTTGACGATTTATAACACCGGGCCGCGGTCCCGGCGCAGGCGTCAGCGTTTGGCGTCCCGCATCATAGCGACAAAGCGATTGAACAAAAAATGGCTGTCGCGCGGTCCGGGCGAGGCTTCCGGATGGTACTGCACCGAAAACACCGGCCGGTCCTTGAGTGCCAAACCGCAATTGGAACCGTCGAACAGCGACACGTGCGTCTCGACGGCGTTTGCCGGCAGCGTCGCCCGATCGACAGCAAAGCCGTGGTTCATCGACGTAATCTCGACCTTGCCCGTCGTCAGGTCTTTCACCGGATGATTGGCACCATGGTGGCCCTGATGCATTTTCATCGTCTTGGCGCCGACCGCCAGTCCCAGCATCTGATGGCCGAGGCAAATGCCGAACACCGGTTTCTGCTCGATCAAGCTGCGAATGACAGGCACCGCGTAGGCGCCGGTGGCGGCCGGATCGCCGGGCCCGTTGGAGAGGAAAATGCCGTCGGGCTTGAGCGCCAGAATAGCCGCGGCCGCCGTCGTCGCCGGCACGACGGTAACCTTGCAGCCATTGCCGGCGAGCTGGCGCAGGATATTGCGCTTGATGCCGTAATCGATGGCGACGACGTTGAATTCCGCATGATCCTGGCGACCGTAGCCTTCGCCCCACCGCCACGGCGTCTCGTCCCAGGTAAAGCGCTGGCCGGTGGTCACCATCGGCACCAGGTCCATGCCGACGAGCCCGGGCCAGGCTTTGGCCTCGCGCTTGAGCGCATCGAGATCGAAATCTCCGGACGGCTCATGCGCGATCACGGCGTTCGGCATTCCGTTCTTGCGGATGAGCGATGTCAGTGCCCTTGTATCGAGCCCGGCGAGGCCGATAACACCGCGGCTCTTGAGCCAGGCGTCGAGATGGCGGCTGGCGCGATAGTTCGACGGCTGCGTGATCGGCGAATGCAGCACCACGCCGCGCGCGCCGGGTGTCGCCGCAAGGTTGACGGTCTCGATGTCCTCGTCGTTGGTGCCGACATTGCCGATATGGGGAAAGGTGAAAGTGATGATCTGCCCGGCATAGGACAGATCGGTGAGGATCTCCTGGTAGCCGGTCATTGCGGTATTGAAGCAGACTTCGCCGACCGCATGGCCGGTGGCGCCGAGGCCGATGCCCTCAAGCACCGTGCCGTCCGCCAGCACGAGCACGGCGGTCTGCTTGGGCTCCGCCCAAGCGGAAACGATCTGCGGGGACTGCGGTTGTGTCGGCATAAGCAAGGGCCTAAATCTTAGCGCTCACCCGTCAGCCCCAATGGGCGCCATTGCGAGAGGCCTTAGCCGTGTTGCGCGACGATATCAACAGCGCCTTGAAGGAGGCGATGAAATCGGGCCAGGCCCGCCGCGTTTCGACGCTACGCCTGATCAATGCCGGGATTTTGGCGCGCGAGACGAGCGGCCCTGAGCGGCTCAGCTTGAGCGACGCCGGAATCGTCGACGTGATGCAGAAGATGGTGAAGCAGCGCCACGAATCGCTCGACATTTACCAAAAGGCCGGCCGCAACGAACTGGCCGATCAGGAGCGCGAAGAGATCGCGATTATTTCCACGTACCTGCCCAAGCAGATGTCCGACCTCGAAGCCGCGTCCGCGATCTCGACCTTGATCAAGGAGATCGGAGCCGAAACGCTCAAGGACATGGGCCGCACCATGGCGGCGCTGAAGCAGCGCTTCGCCGGCCGGATGGATTTCGGCAAAGCCGGCGCGCAAGTGAAGAAGCTGCTCGGTGGCGGTTGATCGGCAAGAAATCCCAGGCGCGAGGCGTTATGAGCAAGCGCAGGATGCTGCTCGGACTGATCGGCCGCAATATCCAGGGATCACTGTCGCCGCCGTTGTTCGCCGAGGGCTTCGCCACCGCCGGGATCGACGGCTATTACCATCTCCTGGACGCCGATCGCCTGCCCGGACGGCGGCTGCCGCAGTTGTTCGAAGCCATCAAAGCTGCGGGCTTCGCCGGCGCCAACATCACTTATCCGTTCAAGCAGGACATTATTCCGCTCCTCGATGCGGTCGATCCCGAAATTCCGCTCCTCGATGCGGTCGATCCCGAAGCGGCGCAGGTCGGCGCGGTCAACACGGTTGCGATCGCGCCGGACGGCCGCGCCACCGGCTACAATTTCGACCGCCGCGGCTGGCGCAACAGCTTTGCCGAGACGCTCTGAGCGGACGGCGCGCGCGGCAAGACCGTGATGCTGATCGGCGCAGGCGGCGCCGGGCGCGCGGTCGTCTTTGCGCTGATGGATCTCGGCGCCGGCATCGTGGTGCTGCACGATCGCGATGCGGCGCGCGCCCGCGCCTTGCAGGCCGACGTCGCACGGCACTACGGCGCGGCGCGCTGCCGTCTCGCCGGTGACCTCGCGCGCGAAATCGCCGGAGCCGACGGGTTGGTCAATGCAACGCAGACCGGAATGACCGGCTTTCCGGGAAACCCGGTGCCGGTCGGCGCGCTCGGGTCCAAGCATTGGGTTGCCGATGTCATCTACACGCCGGCCGAGACCGCGTTGCTCAAGGCCGCCGCCGGCAAAGGCGCGCGCGTTCTTAACGGCGCCGGCATGTGCGTGCATCAGGCCGCGGCGGCTTTCAAGCAACTCACCGGCGTCGCGCCCGATATCGTGCCGCTGCATCGCGCCTTTGCCGAAGCGCTTGCGGCGCGCGACGCGGTTTGAGCCCATCGCGCGAACATGCCAAGCTGCGGGAAGGTGTGGCGGGGAAAAATCAAAATGCCGGCTGGTTCTATTCGCGGGGTGCGCAGCGTCGATCTCGTCGTCAGCAATCTTGAAGAAGCGGCGCAGTTTTACGAAACCGTGTGGGGGCTGCAGCCAGTCGAGACCCACAACGATTCCCGCTATTTTCGCGGTGGCCTGCCCTATCATCATATCCTCGGCCTGCAGGCCGGCGCACGACCCGCCATCGCGCGCATTGTCTTCGACGTCGCCGACCGGCAGGCGCTTGAAGCTTTGCACGAGACCATCGCGGCGGCCGGAGTCAAGCCCGCGGCGCCGGCGCAACTGCATTCGCCCGGCGGCGGCTTCGGTTTTGCCTGCAAGGATCCGGAAGGCCGCAACTTCGCATTCGTCTGCGAGGTCGCCGATCATTCCACCACCGCCTTCGCGCCGGACCGGCCGCGGAAAATCACCCACGTCAATCTCAACGTCAGCGACTTCGACGCCTCATTCGCCTTCTTCACCAAGGTGCTGGGCTTCCGCCCCATCGACGACAATGCGCCGCTGTGGTTTTTCCATTGCGCCAATTCCGATCACCACTCGATCGTCTTCGCCAATACCGGCCGCGCGACGCTCAATCACATCGCGTTCGAGATGGCGGATGCCGATGCGGTGATGCGCGGCATCGGCCGCATGAAGGACAACGGCCATCCGCTGGAATGGGGCCCGGGCCGCCATGGCGCCGGCAATAATGTGTTCGGCTATTTCTGCGGGCCCGACGAAGTGCCGCTCGAATACACCGCCGAAGTGCAGCAGATCGACGACAGCTACCAGCCGCGCAGTTCCGCCTATTGGAAGTTTCCGTCCAACCGCTCCGATCAGTGGGGCGTCACTCAGCCCCGCTCACCCCGCTATTACCGGGTGCAGCGGCTATTTACCTTTACCGCGGATGGGGATCGGCTCGGCTAGCCGCTCAAGGCGACGGGCTTCGAGGAAACCAGAAATCGGGTGGCGCGACATCGCGAGAAGCTTGACGATCCTTCTGCCCAACACCCGGAAGGTCGTGCCGTGAACACTCGAGCCAGAATTCGCCTTGTTGACGAAGAAACGTTCGAATCTCCCGTGCGCATAGGCTGGAACCGCGTTGCCTCAGCCTTGAATGAGCATGGCAGCGTAATTGTGGAAAATTTGCTCTCGCCGCGGGAATGTGAGCGGCTTGCTGCGCGCCATGCGAGCGACGACGGATTTCGCAGTCGCGTCCTTATGAGCCGGCACGGTTTCGGCCAGGGCGAATACAAATATTTCTCGTATCCGTTGCCGGAGCCGATTGCGGTATTGCGCACGGCGCTCTATCCGCCGCTGGCAGCCATCGCCAACGATTGGAACACGCGCATGGGGCTCGAAACGCGCTATCCGCCAAACCATGCGGATTTTGTCGCGCGCTGCCACAAGAAGGGTCAGCCGCGTCCGACCCCACTCCTGCTTCAATATGGCCCGGGCGACTACAACTGCCTGCATCAGGATCTTTACGGCGACCTGGCTTTCCCGTTGCAGGTGACAATCCTGCTGTCGGAGCCTGGGCGCGATTTCACCGGCGGCGAGTTCGTCATTACGGAGCAGCGGCCGCGCATGCAGTCGCGGGCCGAAGTGGTGCCGCTCCAGCAGGGCGACGCAGTGATTTTCGCCGTGCATCATCGGCCGGTCAGAGGCACGCGGGGGGATTACCGAGTCAATCTTCGGCACGGCGTCAGCCGCATCCGGTCCGGTCACCGGCACACCGTCGGCATCATCTTCCACGACGCGCGGTGAGAGCGGCAGGCACAAAGCCCGCCCGATCAAGCTGACGGAGTGGCCGGCGAGCGGTTAGGCGCGCTTCTTGCGTTTCTGCTGCATATAGGAGCGCAGCACCGCGTTCATGCGCCGCTGATAGCCAGCGCCCTCTTTCTTGAAATAATCAAGCACATCCTCGTCGACGCGGATCGAGATCGCCTTCTTCTTTGGCGGGATGACGAGAACGGCGTCCCCCCAATTCCAGTCCTCGCTCCAGTCAGGATCGTTCTTGATCGATTCCTCTATTTGCTCATCGGTTAGCGCATCAAGAGCGGCCCAATCGGTCTTACCCTTGCTCGGCGCCTGTCGTGAGACCACCGTAATATTTTTTGCGCTCGTTGCGACTCGCGAGCCGCGCCGAGATAAGCCAGCAGAGCGGGCCGCGGAGGGTGCATATGACCGCGACTGGCCGACCTTGGAGATATCCGAAGACTTGGTACCTGACTTCGCCATGACGATCTGACCGACGGACGTTTGTATAGCCGCTAAAAACCGCCTTTACGTCTTCAAAGTCGATTTTGTGATTACGTAAATTGCTTAGGCGCTTTTTTGGATTCCAGCCGAACCCACGAAAAGCCGAGAAAGGCTGTGAAAATTCTGAGTCGGCCATAGCCGCCTACTCCTTGGAAAGAGATGAATGGGTTTCATACTGTTTCTCCGTGGTTCAAGACGGCGGGGCGCAATGCCTCACGCGAGTTGTATATACATATGTATGTGTAAATTGCAACCGCCCCGTCGCCTACTGCCCGAAATGGCTGGCCTGTGGATAACTGGGACAAACCCGCGCTCCGCGCGCGCCCCTGAGCACGGCCATATATCTAGACCCCATCTGCGCTAGCGTTGGCGCGAGTAGCGAATCACCATGCGCTTTACGCCGCAATTTCTCGACGAATTACGCGCGCGGCTTCCGGTCTCGGAGGTCGTCGGGCGGCGCGTGAAATTGCGCAAGGCCGGGCGTGAATTTAGGGGTCTGTCGCCGTTCAATCAGGAGAAGACGCCGTCGTTCTTCGTGAACGACCAGAAGGCGATGTGGTTCGACTTCTCGTCGGGCAAGAACGGCAACATTTTCGACTTTCTCATGCTCACCGAAGGCGTGAGCTTTCCGGAAGCGGTCGAGCGGCTGGCGGCGCAAGCCGGCGTGCCGCTGCCGGTGATGACGCGGGAGGCGGCCGCGCACGAAGAACGCCGCAAGACGCTGCACGACGTCGTCGAGCTTGCGGCGAAGTTCTTCGAAGCGACATTGGCGTCGCGCAACGGCGCCCGCGGCCGCGGCTATCTGCTCGACCGCGGCATTCATGCCGCGACCCAGCTCAAGTTCCGGCTCGGCTATGCGGGCCCCGAGCAATATGCACTCAAGGAACATCTCGGCGGCCAAAAAATCTCGGTCGCCGACATGGCGGAAGCCGGCCTCGTCGTCACCGGCGACGACATTGCAGTGCCGTATGACCGTTTCCGCGACCGGGTGATGTTCCCGATCGAGGACTGGCGCGGCCGGGTGATCGCCTTTGGCGGCCGCGCGCTCGATAAGGAGGTATCCGCCAAATATCTCAATTCGCCGGAAACGCCACTATTTCACAAGGGCGCGACGCTCTACAACATCGCGGCCGCGCGCAAGGCGGCGCATCAGGGCGCGCGGCTGATCGCCGTCGAAGGTTATGTCGACGTGATCGCCATGGTGACGGCCGGCTTCGAAGGCACCGTGGCGCCGCTTGGCACCGCGCTCACCGCCGAGCAGTTGGCGCTGATGTGGCGAATGGCCGACGAGCCGGTTTTGTGCTTCGACGGCGACGACGCTGGCCGCCGCGCCGCCTATCGGGCGATCGATATCGCTCTGCCGCTCCTTAAGCCGGGCAAAAGCCTCAAGCTCGCCGCCTTGCCCGACGGCCAGGATCCCGACGATCTCGCCCGCTCCGGCGGCCGCGACGCCATCGAGGACGTGCTGGCCGCGGCGCGGCCGCTGGCCCAGGTCTTGTGGTCGCGCGAAAGCGAAGCCGGCGCGCTCGACACGCCGGAACGGCGCGCCGCCTTCGAGGCGCGCATCGGCGAAGTGACCGGCGGCATCGCCGACGAGACGGTGCGGCGATACTACCGGCAGGATTTTGCCGACAAGCTTCGCCGCATGTTCGCGCCGACGGAGCTTGCCGGCGGCCGACGCAGCTTCAGCAAGGGTGCTTTCGACAAAGCCGGCTTCGATCGCCGGGACCGCGGGCCGGCCTTCGGGCGCTCGCCGGCCATGAAATTTGGCGACGAACCCTATGTCGCGGCCAGTCCGCAGCTTGCGGCAAGCCCGGTTCATCGCGGTCATCGCGCCGCCATCCCCCGCGGGGAAGCGCTGATCCTTCAGGCCGCGATCAGCCATCCCTGGCTGCTGCATGAGCATCTCGAAGAGCTCGCCGACACCGAGTTCCGCCACGCCGATACGCAAAAGCTGAAGGGGGCAGTGATCGACGTCTTCGCCCATCATTTCGCCGAAGATTTCGCTACCGATCGCGATGCGGAGCGGACCGCGCTTGCTGCCGAGCTTGCCAAGAGGGGTTTCGGGCCGCTCGTCGAACGCATCCAGCGCAGCATCACCACGCCCTCGGTCTGGGGCGCCCGGTCGGACGCCGCGCAATCGGACGTTTTGTTGACCTGGAAGCAGCTCGTCGCCTTGCATAGGCAGTGGCATTCCCTAATTAGGGAACTGAAGGACGCAGAAACGGCGCTGGGCCAGGACAACACCGAGGCGAATTATGCGCGACTGCGCGATGTCAAAGCCCGGCTGTCCTCGCTTGACGGTACCGAGGCTCTGATCGAGGGATTCGGGGCTTCGTCCGGCCGGCCTGCCCGGTCGTTGTGACGGTCCCGTCCGGAGGTCTTCGGGCCGCTCTCCGGGCGCTGGACTCTGGCCCCGCCGAGGGAATATGAGGTCGCCTTCGCGGTTAGGGTTAGTCGGAGTTTAACGGAGTTCCGACACATTTGACCTCGATTCGGGTGGTGCAGGCGGATTTGAGCCCCTCTTGCGCTGCCCTTTTTGGTCACCGGCGCCGGGCCGGCGGCCCAATAAGGGACCGACGGGCTAGCTAGCCTGTCCCAGGGCCGGGTCCGTCCTCTTAGGGGCGAGACTCACGCCATAGAGTAGGGGGACGCCGAACGCGGCCCCGCGGAGACATAGAGACATGGCAACCAAGAGCGTGGCCACCAAGACCGTCGCGACCAAGGCCAAAATCGTGCGACCTAACGGGTCGGCCCCGCAGACCAATTCAGAGACCCCCGAGAAGGACGGCCCGGACACTCCGGATGCGCCGCTCCCGCTGCTCGATCTGTCCGACGCGGCGGTCAAGAAGATGATCAAATCCGCCAAGAAGCGCGGCTATGTCACCTATGAGCAGCTCAACGCGGTCATGCCGTCGGAGGAGGTCACCTCGGAGAAGATCGAAGACGTCCTGGCAATGATGAACGAGATGGGCATCAACGTCGTCGAGACGGAAGAAGCCGATACCGAGGAGGGCGAGGGCGAAGAGGCCGAGGAAGAGGAGGCCGAGGGCGGCGAACTCGTCGAGGTTGCCGCCAAGACGCCCGCCAAATCGGAGGCCAAGGAACCGACCGAGCGCACCGATGACCCGGTGCGCATGTATCTGCGCGAAATGGGTTCGGTGGAACTGCTCTCCCGCGAGGGCGAAATCGCCATCGCCAAGCGCATCGAGGCCGGCCGCGAGGCCATGATCGCCGGGCTGTGCGAAAGCCCGCTGTCGTTCCAGGCGGTCATCATCTGGCGCGACGAATTGAACGAGGGGAAGGTCTTCCTCCGCGACATCATCGACCTGGAAGCGACCTATGCCGGGCCCGACGCCAAGCAGGCGCCGGCGGCCAATCCAAACGGCGATCCGGCCGTTCCAGGCGCCAACGGCGCGCCCGTCGGCAACGGCGGTTTCGTGCCGCAGCCGGTTCAGGCGGTATCTCCGCCCTCGGCGCCGCCCGGCGCCACCCCATTCAAGCCGCGCCCGGTGGGCGACGGCGAGCCCGTGGAAGCCGGCGAAGAGGCCGCTATTGCCGACGCCGACCTCGACGAGGACGACCTCGAGAATTCGATGTCGCTTGCCGCGATCGAGGCCGAGCTCAAGCCGAAGGTGCTTGAGACCTTCGACAAGATCGCCGATGCGTTCAAGCGGCTGCGCCGCCTGCAAGAGATCGACATCCAGAACAAGCTGTCGAGCGGCAACGACAAGCTGTCGCCCAATCAGGAGCGCAAATACAAGAAGCTCAAGGAAGAGATCATCACCGAGGTGAAGTCGCTGCGGCTTAATCAGGCACGCATCGATGCACTGGTCGAACAGCTCTACGACATCAACAAGCGGCTGGTCGGCCATGAGGGCCGGCTGATGCGGCTCGCCGAAAGCCACGGCGTGGCGCGCGAGAGCTTCCTGAAACAGTACCAGGGCTCCGAGCTCGACTCGCGCTGGCTCAACCGGGTGTCGAAGCTGTCGGAGAAAGGCTGGAAGAATTTCATCGGCCGCGACAAGGATCGCATCAAGGAACTGCGCACGCATATCCACGAGCTTGCCACAGAGACGGGGCTCGAGATCCTCGAATTCCGCAAGATCGTGCATATGGTGCAAAAGGGCGAGCGCGAGGCGCGCCAGGCCAAGAAGGAAATGGTCGAAGCCAATCTCCGCCTCGTCATCTCGATCGCCAAGAAATACACCAACCGCGGCCTGCAATTCCTCGACCTCATCCAGGAAGGCAATATCGGGCTGATGAAGGCGGTCGATAAATTCGAATACCGCCGCGGCTATAAATTCTCGACCTATGCGACCTGGTGGATCCGCCAGGCGATCACGCGGTCCATTGCCGATCAGGCGCGCACCATCCGCATCCCGGTGCACATGATCGAGACCATCAACAAGATCGTGCGCACCTCCCGCCAGATGCTCAACGAGATCGGCCGCGAGCCGACCCCGGAAGAGCTCGCCGAAAAGCTCGGCATGCCGCTGGAGAAGGTCCGCAAGGTTCTTAAAATCGCCAAGGAGCCGCTGTCGCTCGAAACCCCGATCGGCGATGAAGAGGATTCGCATCTCGGCGATTTCATCGAGGACAAAAACGCAATCCTGCCGATCGATGCCGCCATCCAATCGAACCTGCGCGAGACCACGACGCGCGTGCTCGCCTCGCTGACGCCGCGCGAGGAGCGTGTTCTGCGCATGCGCTTCGGCATCGGCATGAACACCGATCACACGCTGGAAGAAGTCGGCCAGCAATTCTCGGTGACGCGCGAGCGCATCCGCCAGATCGAGGCCAAGGCGCTGCGGAAGCTGAAGCATCCGAGCCGGAGCCGGAAGCTCCGCAGTTTCCTGGACAATTAGGCCCCAAATCCCCGGGCTCGATCCGGGGATGCGTTTGTCCCTCGACAATTGAATGTCATGCTCCGCGAAAGCGGAGCATCCAGCATTTACGGCATGGAGAGCGTTTGCTGGATCGTCCGCTTGCGCGGACGATGATCGGCAAAAATTCTCTGGCAGTCATGCGAAGCGGCTTCGATGTCTTGTGCGTGACGCGTTCTGGATTTTGCCGCCCCGCCGCCCTCGTGCCGGCCCAATCCGCGGACCTAATCGGCGCCGCTCAAGACTCGTCGGGGGGCACCCATGAGCGCCGATGGCGAAGCCGGCCCGGCCGAGGACAGCGGCGACGGTGACGGAAATACCCAGCGCCGCACCATCGCGATCGAAGCTGACACCGCGGATCTGTTGGCGGCCCGCGCCGCGGCGCTTGGCATCAGCGTCGCCGAGCTCATTGCCGCGCTCGCCGCCAGCGCTTGCGCCACCCCGCGGCAAACGCCGGCGGAAAGCGCGCAGCCCACAGTCCAAGCCGAACAACCCGCGGCGCGCTGGAGCGAGGTCAAGGCGTGGATCGATAGTTGGGGCGGACCGGACGAGCGTCCGCGGCCGAAGCTCGGCAAGTGATGGAGGGCGATAAGCAGACCGAAGAGCTGAAGCTCAGTCGGCGGAGGGAAAGCGGTTGCGCGCCTTGGCCGACATGTCGGCGGCTTCGGCGAACACTTCGAACGCCGCTTCGAAAGCGCTCGATACTGCGGCGATCAGCTGAACCAAGCCGCGCGGCGCAGCGGCGGCGGGTTCGGCGTGGGCGACATTGCTCATGAGATTGGTCTCCAAAAGGCTTGATCGGGGTGCCGTTGCGCTCGCGGTCGCGATCATTGGACGGCTCATGGCGCGGCGCGCGACGGGACGATGCGGCGGAGCCGCGCGGCGCTCTCGGGCGGCTTGAGGCCCGACAGCCGTACGAACTCGGCGACCTCGCGCTCGGCGGCCTGCCGGCGTGCGGTGAGCACGCGGGCGAACGCCCGGCGCCAGAAACTGCGCCGCGGCAACGCCCTGTCCGGGCGTGTCGAGCCGGGCAGAAGGCCGTGTGCAGCGTCGGCGGTGCCGATATAGGCCATCGAATTCGCTCCTAGGGGGGCCGGCTTTCGACCCGCCGCCCGTCTGAACTGAGTTATTGCACTGCAATATATGAATCGGACCTTAATGAAGTAGTCCTTGATTGGCATGCATTCCATGCACCGGGCTCATACGTTGCACTGCAATATCGACGTCACGCGACCGTTGGAAATGGCTTGGCGGCAATGAGCCCTTTTCCGGGCCCCTTCCCGCTCGCCACCCTCTCCCGGCCACGGGGAGGTGGGCATAAGGTTGAGTTCGGCCATGACCGGCCGGCGCAGCCGAATGCGAGGCACAATGTCAAAACCTTGGTCGCTTGATCCGCAGCTTTCCCGCGACACCGCGCCGGTCGGCGACTTGGCGCTGTCACGCGTACTAGCGGTCAACGATGCCGATTACCCGTGGCTGATCCTGGTGCCGCGCCGCGCCGGCGCCGTGGAGATTGCCGATCTCGACCCGGCCGACGCCGCCCGCCTGATGGAAGAGATCGCGCTTGTCTCGCGCGCGCTTCGCGAGGTCACGCGCTGCGACAAGCTCAACGTCGCCGCGATCGGCAACATCGTGCCGCAGCTTCACGTCCACATCGTCGCGCGGCGCAAAGACGATCCGTTATGGCCGAAGCCGGTATGGGGGCATGCGCCGATGCGGGCGGGGGAGACGGAGGGATTCGGCCGCTTTATCGCCGACATCCGCGATCGTCTGAAAATTGCCGATTAGGCTGGTTCGCGCATACGCCCCGACTTTGGCCGCCGGCGCTACCAGCTCGCTTCCAGCTCCTTGGCGGCGTCGAGCGTGTTTTGCAGCGCGCCGTTGATGACGTCGAACACCCGCCGCGCGCTCGACATGCGGATGGCATCGCCCTGCTCGAGCCGATAGATCGAGGAAATGCTCGGCTTGGCGCCCGGCAGGCGGCTGACGATGTCGACGATTTCCCAGCCAAGCTGCTCTTGCCTGAGCTTTCGCAGACGGGGGAATCGCGCTTTCAAGGGGCGGGCTCTGGAGCGTTTGGCCATGCGCCGTTCGCGTCAACCGAAGGGACGATCCAGCGCTTAAGTGAACTGGCCGCCAAATGCAAGCCATTGAAATCCTTTACATTCTTTGAGTTGTGGTTTGGTTTTATTGACAATCATTGATAATCAACCATTATGAAACAACCTACGCGAGTATTCGCCGCGCCGCCCCAAGCAAGCGCCTGGAAGATAATGAGGACAGGGATGAGTCGGAGCAAAGCCCGCGATTTGCCGCCATCCGCCGGATCCGAACGGGCCAACGACCCGACCTCTTTCAACACCGCGCGGATCGCCGAGGAGATCGGCATGGAAGCGCTCGGCATGGCCAAGTGGGCCCGCGCCGCGGGGCTAACGACGCTCGGTTTCCTGCTGGAAAGCGCGGCGCCGGAAGCCGGCGCGCAGGTGGCCGCGATGCAATGGCCGGAAGACGCGCCGAAGCGCTAAACTCACCATCGCAGCGAAAGCGAAGGCGCCGTGATAGGATGGCGCGACGATGATCGCTTTCGGAAAAGCCACCGCGCCCACCGTGCGCTCGGCCTGCCGCGCCGCCGCGCTCGGCATTGCCGCGCTGGCGGCGACGCAGATCGCCGGCGTCTCGCGCGCTTACGCGTTTTCCGCGAGCTTCAACTGGTGCTCGGGCTCGCCGAATTTCCAGCTTAGCGACGTGCCGCCCGGAACGGTAACGCTGCAATTCGCCATGACCGATCTCGACAAGCCGTCGTTTCATCACGGCGGCGGCACGGTCGGCTATCGCGGCCAGAGCGAAGTGCCCTGCGGCGCATTCGCCACGGGCTTCGTCGGCCCGGCGCCGCCGCCGGGCGAGGTGCACACCTACCAATTCGTCATCCAGGCCCTGGCGCAGGATGGCACGGTGCTGGCAACCACGACAGCGCTCAAAAAATTTCCGGAATAATTTCTCTTCGTCCGCTGTCGCCACGGCTGGATTGTTAGCTTTTTGATGTTTGCGGCGGCCTGTTGCGCATCACCCGGCGCGGTCACTTTTTGTTTCAGATCGCAGTACGGCGCACGTTCCGGCGTCACGATATCACCACTCATCGATCATCAAACGGACCAAGCGAGGCCTGATTCGCTCGACACAACGCGCGGTCGGTGAGGACTCAAACGGAGTTACATGATGCATTGTTGGCGTAGTGCCGGCGGCTTGGGCCGCCTGGGAGTTCTTGTGCTGTGCGCAGCCGTGGTTTCGGCGATTAGCATGACAGGGTCGGCCTCGGCGCGATCGCATGCCTATCCTCATCGCCATTATCGTTTCGCCCGGCGGCACGGCATGCCGTTGCACAAACGTGAGCTTGCGGCATCTTATCGCCACGGCTTCCAGCCGTTTGGGGGGCGCAATGACTGGCGGCAACAGGATGGCGTCACAGACAATCGCCGCCTCGCAGACAATCGATGGGCGCAGAATGGCTTTGGCCGCTGGCAATCCGGCGGCTGGAGCGCACAGGGTGCGTTCGGCGGGTCTTCGGAGGTTAGCGGCATGGCGGCGCAACAGGCGAGCGCGGCCGGCATTCCGGTGTCGCTGGTCGAACGCGTGATCAAACGCGAGAGCGGCGGCAACCCGCGCGCCGTCAGCCGCGGCAATTACGGGCTGATGCAAATCCGGCTCGGAACCGCGCGCGCCATGGGATACAGCGGATCGGCTGCAGGGCTGCTCGATGCCCAGACCAACATGACCTATGCGGTGCGCTACCTCGCCGGCGCCTATCGCGCCGCTGGCGGCAACGAGAGCCGCGCCGTCGCGCTTTATGCGCGCGGCTATTACGGCGTCGCCAAGGCTCAGGGCTTCTCGCCTTATGGCCGGTCCTACGAAATGGCGTCAAACACCTATGGTGCGCCGGCCTCCGGCTATCAGCCGGCGGAATGGCAGACCGAGCGGCCTTATACCGCCGCGCCGCGCTATCGCACGCGGCGCGATTGGCATCGGCCGGCGTAGCGCGAGCCGCCTCGCGATGAGCGGTCGCGGCGGCTTGCTACAGCGCCGCGACCGCGCTCACTTCGATCAGGAACTGCTCCTGCACCAGGCGATCGACGATCAGGAGCGTGTTCGGCGGATAAGCGCCGTTGCCGAACAACTTGGGAAATTCGCGTGTGCGATAGGCCATAAATTTCGGGATGTCCTGCGAGTGCACGAGATAGGTCGTGAACTCGACGAGATTGGCGAAATTTGCACCCTGCGAGGCGAGCGCCGCGCCGATATTGGCGAAGGCGAGCACGCATTGCGCATCGAAGTCCGCCGGCGTTTTGCCGTCCTTGCCGGCGCCGACCTGCCCGGCGATGAACAGGAACTCCGACGCCTTCACGCGGGTGAGCTGCGAATATTGGCCGAGCGGCTTGCCGAGGCTGTCGGGATTGAGGATCTGAATTTGAGCCATGGTGGTCTCCGCGTCATTTGACATAAAGAGGTGCTCCAACAATAGCGCCGAATGAGCGGTCGCGCACCCGCGCTTCGCGTCCGTACTTGCACGCGGCCGCAGCCTTCCCATCTGAAAGGCGGGGTAGCGGAAGGATCGGATATGAGTTTCTCGCGCAGCGGATTTGCCGGCTTTGGCGCGTTCCAGTTCGCGGGCCCCTCCCCGCACGCACCCTATGACGCTTCGGCACGACGCGCCGCGCTCGACCGGCTCGACATGCTGGCGACCGCGTTCGACACCGCATTCATTCTGCCGGGAACCAATGTGCGTTTCGGCGTCGAATCGCTGTTGCGGCTCGTCCCCGGCATCGGCGACGCCGTGGCGTCGCTGCTGTCGTTTTATCTGCTTTATGAAGCGCGCCGGCTTGGCGTGCCTCGGCTGTTGTTCGCACGCATGCTCGGCAATGTATTGTTGGAAGGCACAGTCGGCTTGGTGCCGGTGGCGGGCGACGCGTTCGACGTTTACTTTCGCGCCAACCGGCGCAACGTTGCTTTGCTGCGCCGGCATTTCGCCCGGGCCGGATATTAGGACGATCCCCGTTAAGGAGAATCAGGCGGTCCGCTTCCAGCTCGCGTCGTCGCGCGGTTTTTTCTTCGCCCCCGAGCGGACAATGCTTTTGATCTTGATCGGCGGCTTGCCGGACTTTTCGGCGATGTCGCGATCCTGCTCGATCAAAAAACCGTGCGCCGGCTTGTCGCCGTCAATGCCGCCGGTGAGTTCGCGCGGCACCTTGCGGTTCGAGCGTTGCGTGCCGTCCTCGTAGAAGACGTCGAACATGACGAACTCGGAGTTCTGTCCCGGCTTGCGCGGCATGGTTGTTCTCCGTTTTGTTGGAGCGGCAGCGATCCCGAAGGCTGCTTGTGGCTTCCGGGCTCAGGCTCAATACCGTTGTGAAGAAAGCGCCGGGGCGAAGGCGGCCCGGCGCTCCATTTGTCGCTATATAGAGGCGCCGCGGCCGATATGCAACGCGGGGCGGTAGTCGGTTAGTCGGTTCCCTCGACGATACGGATATCGCGTACCGCGCCATCGCCGAGCGCCTCGAGCGCTTTCTTGTAGCCTTCGCTGTTATAGGCCGCGATGGCTTTGTCGAGGCTCGGAAACTCCGAAATAACGATGCGTTCTTTCTGGCCGGCTTCGAAGGCGGCGGCGGCGACGCCGCGCGCAATATAGCGGGCCCCGAACGGCGTCACCGCCGGCGGCGCGAGCTTGGCATAGGCTTCGAGTTTTTTAGGATCGGAAATCGAGCGATAAACGGATACCCAGTAGGCCTTCGGCATGATGCAAACTCCGGGATGCGTGTTGCGGGATCAAGGAGTAACATTGCAGGCAAGCGCGTAACAGACCGAAAAACGGAGCCAAGCGATGTCCATTTTCAGCGCGTTATTCGGCCGTGGCCGGACGGCGCCAGCCGAGAAATTGTCCGATCCCGTCGAGTACAAGGGCTTCATCATCCGCGCGGCGCCGTACAAGAATAACGGCCAGTACCAGACTGCAGGCGTGATCGCGCGCGAGGTCGGCGGCGTGCGCAAGGAGCACCGTTTCATTCGCGCCGATGCCTACGCATCCTACGACGACGCGGCGAGCTTCACACTTAACAAAGCGCGCCAGATCATCGATCTGCAGGGCGAGCGGATTTTCGATTAGGGCGATAAACCGACGGCCGGGTCAGAGCCCTTCGACAATGCGCAGATCGCGATCGGCGCCATTGCCGAGCACCTTGAGCGCGGCCTGATAGCCATGACTGTCGTGGGCGGCAGCCGCCTTGTCGACGCTGTCGAATTCGATCAGCACCACGCGTTCCTTCAAGCCTTTCTCATAAGCCTTCGCGGCGGCGCCCCGCGCCAGGAAACGTCCGCCGGCGGCGCTTATCGCCGGGCCCGCAAGCTTGGCATATTCGGCGAGCGCATTGGGGTTCGAAATCGAAAAATAGGTGGCGATCCAATAGCCCTTGGCCATGACGTTCTCCCTGTATCGGTTGGGGAGAGATTATCAGACATGGCGGAGCGAAAGCGAGACCGGCTCAGGCTGCGACCTCGTCGTCGGCGGCGCGGCCCTTTTCACCCTTAAGGCGCTTCAACAGCACCCGCAGCGAGGCGATTTCAGCCTCCAGCATGGCGACGCGCTGGACGACTTCGGCGGCGTTCGGCGCGGCGTCAGGGGCGCGCGCCGCCTCGACGAAAGCCAGACCGATCTCGTCGCTGCGGCGCCACTGGACCCGCGCACGGAGCGTCTGCTCACGCTGCGGAATATAGAGGTCGACCATCTCGGGCAGCGTCACGGTGTCGGAAAAGATGATGCGGGCGCCCTTGTCCGACAGATCGCGGATCAGGCAGGCCAACGCGCCGCGCTTGCGGCTGACATAAACGAAACCACGCAGGAAACTTTTGCTGCGTCTTAAACCGCGGCGCTCGCCCATCATGCCCCTCGACTGGCGCGCAAATGCAGAGCCACAATAAGCCCATAAGGCTTAATACCGCCTTACCGGGGGCAACTCTGGATTGGCGGAAAAACAGTTGAATTTACAGTGGTTTAAACGCCGATCGCGCCAGCGGCGCCACAGCCGGGAAATTCAGCCGGGGAAAATCACCAGCCGGAAAACAGCCGTTCCAGGTCATAGGCGACGGCACCGAGCATGCATACCGCCAATCCGCCACCAATCATGCCGAGCAGAACGGCGGAATTAACGCGGGCGAGCGTGCGTTTGTCGAAATGGGTCTTGTCGGCGTGTTGGATCATGGTCCATGTCCCCTTGGCAGCTTAAGCTGCCCTCGCTTCGACGCCCCCTCCTCTACGTGATTTAACAACCGACTCTTGCTTATAGCATCATTTACCGCTGCAGGCCAGCATTGCGGCGTCCGAAGAGCTCAAGACAAAGTGGACTGACGGGTCATCGCAACGGCAAGGGATTTGGCTTAACGTTGGTCTCTGGAGCGAACAAACTAAAAAACACCCGAGGAGACGCACGATGCATGTGTTCAGCGTGGTCAACGAAGCGGAGTTCAACCCGAAGCACCACGTGGAGAAGATTCTCGGCGCCGTCGAAGCGGGCGACGTCACCGTCGCCTGCTGGGAACCCGGCCAGATCAGTCCATATCACTGCCATCCGCAGGCGACCGAAATCTATTTTTGCTTTGAGGGCGGCGGCACGATGCGCACGCCGCGGGAAAGCGTCGCGGTCGTCCCCGGCGCCTTCGTGGTCCACCCACCCGGCGAGGTCCATGAATACGCCAACGGCCCGCAACGCACTCTGCTATTCCGCGTGCGTTACGGCAGCGACATGGCCGCGCGGCACCTGGACTGGCGGCAACGGCAAGGCTGGACGCAAAGCGCCGATGACGCCGAATATTATCGCCGACATCCGGCAACCTGAGCGCCTATCGGTCAAACCGCGGCCGCAGCGGCGAGCCCCCTATTGCCGGAATTGATAACGCCCGGGCTGGCCGGAATACCAATTGTTCGGCTCGCAGAAATCGGCGTTGCCGCGCTTCGCCGCCAAGCACTGCGCCATCGACGTATAGGCGCAGGACTGCGCCGGTCCGGTCATGAGGCAATAGGGATAGG
>DATAWA010000179.1:0-11213 GCA_036267435.1 Xanthobacteraceae bacterium
CGCCGAGAATGGCCTGCTCGGAAATCGGGGTATCGCGTACCCGCAGCGGGCCGAACTGCTCATAGAGCCCGACGGTCGCCTTGAACACGCCGCCGGCCTTGGCGATATCTTCGCCGAGAAAGACAACGTCGGGATCGCGCGTCATTTCTTGGGCGATGCCGCGGATCACTGCATCGCGATAGGTCAGTTCCGCCATGCGAAGCCCCCGTCGGCATAGACATCGGTCGTCAGGATCTCGGCCGGCGGCATCGGCGCCGCTTTGCATTTCTCGGTCGCCTCGTCGACCTCGCGCCTGATCTCCATGTCGATCCCCGCGATCACCTCGTCCGCCACGCCGAAAGCTTTGAGCCGTTCGCGATAGATTTTGATCGGGTCGCGCTCCTTCCACTTTTCCAGTTCGCCTTCGGGCCGGTATTTGGCCGGGTCGGCGCGCGAATGGCCGCTGTATCGATAGGTCAAGCATTCGATCAAGGACGGGCCTTCGCCGGCACGCGCCTTGTCGTAAGCTGCGCGCGCGGTGCGGTAGACGACATCGGCATCGTTGCCGTCGACGACGATGCGCGGCAGGCCGTAGGCGGCGGCACGGTCGCCGGCCGGGCTCGGCACCGCGGTGACATCGCTGATCGGCGTGTATTCCATGTAGAGATTGTTCTCGCAGATGAAGATCACCGGGAGCTTCCACACCACGGCGAAATTCAAGGCTTCATGGAAGGCGCCGATATTGGTGGTGCCGTCGCCGAAGAAGCACACCGAGACGTCTTTCTGTCCTTTGTACTGCGCGCGCCAGGCGGCGCCGCAGGCGATCGGCAGATGCGCCCCGATGATTGCGTAGGAGCCCATCACCCCGTGATCGACGGAGGTCAGGTGCATCGAGCCCCCCTTGCCGCGCATCAACCCGTTGTCGCGCTGCATCAGCTCGCCCAGAACCTTTTCGATCGGCACGCCGCGCGCCAGCGTATGGGCATGGCCGCGATAGGTGCAGAACGAGAGATCGCCCGGTTGCATGGCGGCGGCGCAGCCGGCGGCAACGGCCTCCTGGCCGAGCGAGAGGTGACTCGTGCCCTTCACCAGGTTTTGCAGGAACAGATCGAAAGCACGCTGCTCGGCCTCGCGAATCTCCACCTGCAAGCGATAGAGGCGCAGCCGGGTTTGCTCGCCGATGTCGTCATTTAGACTCGCATTCGATGCGAGCGCGCGGTCTTCGGCCTTGGCCATGAACCTTCCTCGAAATAACGCAGTCTCGAAATAACCGCCCGTCCAATACGGGCCGGGTGAACTTAGCGCCAGTCGCGAAGCCGAGGCAACGCCGTCGCGCCGGCGCCGATAAAAGGCCCCGCTGCGGGGCCGTTTCTGTGTCAAACCGCTTGCGCCGAGCGCGTTAAGTTCCTAATTCACGGAATGTGGGGAGATTGCGATGAGCCAAGAGTCTCTGGAATCGCGAAAATCCAAAGATTACCCCAAAGATTACTTGCAGCGCTTTTTTGGCGGGCCGCCGCTTGCGGTCGCCGGCCGGCTGATCCTGCTGTCGATCCTGGTCGGCGTCATTCTTGCCGCCATCGGCCTCGATCCGTGGAATATCCTCGAATCGGTACGCCGGCTCATTGAGCACGTCTGGAATATGGGCTTCGACGCCTTGCGCTGGCTGTGGCGGTATTTCCTGCTCGGCGCGGTGATCGTGGTGCCGATCTGGTTCCTGGTGCGGCTCGCCAAGGCGCCCCGCGGCCTCTAGAGAGCCGGAGCGCCTTCAGACGTTACTCGTCGGCTGAATCCGAGCCGCCTTGCGCCGGCGCTTCATTATCGGCGCCCCCCACTGACTGCTCGGAGCCATAATCGCGCGGGCCGCTGCGGTGGCGCCGCCGCCGGCGATGCAGCGGAAAACGATCCGCCGCGCCGTCATAGCCATTGCCATTCTGACCGTTGCCACCCTGTCCGTTGCCCGTTTGAGCATGCTGCCCGGAGTGCTGGGGCTGGGGCTGGGATTGGCCGCCGGTAATGAACGACGGCAGCCGGTCGACATCGCCCTGACTTTCCTGCGGCACGTGCTGCTGCGGCCGCGGCTGAAAGTTCTGCGGTTGCGGCTGAAAGTTCTGCGGCTGCGGCTGATGCTGTTGCGGCTGAAAATGTTGCGGCTGTTGCTGCTGTTCGCGCGGGTAAAAAGGCTGACCCTGCGGCGCATAGGGCTCGCCGGCTTGCGGCTGTTCGTCGCCGTCGTCGTAGCCGTCGTCGGCGCCGCCGCCACCCGGTTGCTGCTGATAATAAGGCTGGCTCTGGCGCAACTGTTCCTGTGCGGTGGCGATCAAACGGAAATAATGTTCGGCGTGTTGGTAATAATTTTCCGACGCGATCGAATCTCCGGAGCTTTGCGCGTCGCGGGCAAGCTGGAGATATTTTTCCGCGATGTGCGAGGCCGTGCCACGAATTTTGACGTCCTGGCCGTTCGATTCGTACACCCGCGAGAGCGGATTTTGGTGATGATGACCACCTTTGCGATTGCGACCGCGCATCCGTTTATTCTGACCGTTTCGCATGATTCTTTGTTCCGCCAACCCCTATTGTGCAACGGCAGGACTGCCGCCGCTTCTCTGCTTACCGTTTGCCGTCACCTTAAGTTCAATCCGAACACCACTGCCCCAACACCATTGCCCCAACACCATTGCCCAAAAGCGCGCTTGCCCCCGCGCCGCGGCCCACCTGTTTGACCGTTTACGAACCCTCGGCAAAACCGCCCTCGCCCGCAGGCCCGCCTGCAGCGCCATAAACCCTTCGTCATGCGCGCGTCTTATCCGTATCGACGCGTGCCGAACCGATACAACGTCTCGGCTCAACCTTCACGGTTTGAACTTTCGCGCTTTCGAATCTGGCGATCCTGTATGCCGATTAATCCGGCTTTCGCTGTCAGCTATCGCTTGTCTGCCTGCCTGCGCTGCCGTCCTTTTCGAGCCAACTCCAAGAGCAATGCTCTTAAAGGTTATGCTCTGAGGTTTTCAGGGCAACGCGGCGCCCTCGTCTCGGGCCGATTCCGTGGTCGCAAGCTAGTCGGTTCCGGCCGACATTCCAAGTGCTTTTTTGCCCGAAGTGCTTTTTTGCCGGGGGCCCTTTGCCTATGCCACATGCCGGTTTTGTCGCAATTTTCTGGCAACGAGGGCCCGGGGGACTCCGTTAAGATCGGGTTGCGGGGACGCGGACGCAAGGCCTGCGGCGGCAAAAAGCGCGGCCACCGGCCCCGACTGTCCGGCACCGAGTTCGACGGCGACGAGCCCGTCCGGGGCCAGCATCGCGGGCGCGGCCGCGGCGATCGCCCGATAGAAATCGAGACCATCGGCGCCGCCGTCAAGCGCGCGGCGCGGATCGAACAGCCGCACTTCCGCCGGCAACCCGGCGATATCGCCGGAGACAATATAGGGTGGGTTGGACACGACGATGTCGAACGCGCCACCGAGCGCGGCGGCCATATCGCAGGCAACAAAGGCCGCCCGGCTCAGGCCAAGGCGGCGCGCATTGTCGCGCGCGATTTCGAGCGCAGCGGTGCTGACGTCGGTGCCGACTCCGAAGGCATTCGGCAATTCGGAAAGAAGCGCTACCAGCAATGCGCCGGAGCCGGTGCCGAAATCGGCAATGCGCAACGGCCGCGAGCGCATGCCATCGTTGTCGAGCGCGGCGAGCACGGCCTCGACGACGGTTTCCGTTTCCGGGCGCGGTACCAGCGTCTCGGCGCCGACCGTCAAAGTAAGGCTCCAAAATTCCTTGGCCCCGATAATGCGTGCGATCGGCTCGCGGCCGAGGCGGCGCCGCGCCAATGCCGCGATCGCGCTCTGATCCGAAGATGTCAGCCGGCGCGCATCGGCGGCCGCGAGTCCGGCATGGTCGAGAGCCAGCGCCCGGCCGATCAGAATGCGGGCGTCGAGCTCGGGCGAATCGATGCCGGCTTCGCGCAAACGTGCCGCCCATACGCGGCGGGCCTCGCCGACGGTCATTGTCGCGGCCGCAGCCGGCGTCCCGGCGTCGGCGCCTGGCGGTTTCGACTCCGGCCGCATCAAGCCGTGTCCTCCGCCGCCAGCAACGCCGCCTGATTTTCCGCAACCAGCGCGTCGATGATCTCGCCGAGGGCTTCGCCCTCGAGGATTTGCGGCAGCTTGTAGAGCGTGAGATTGATCCGATGCTCGGACACGCGGCCTTGCGGGTAATTATAGGTGCGGATGCGCTCCGAGCGGTCGCCGGTGCCGACCTGACCGCGGCGCTCGGCGGCGCGGGCCGCATCCAGCTTCTGCCGTTGAAAATCGTACAGCCGCGTCCGCAGCACGGCCATGGCTTTGGCGCGATTGCGATGCTGCGAGCGGTCCTCCTGCATCATCACCACGATGCCGGATGGAATATGGGTCACCCGCACCGCCGATTCGGTCTTGTTGACGTGCTGGCCGCCGGCGCCACTTGATCGCAGGGTATCGATCTTGAGATCGGTTTCATTGATCGGCACGTCGACGTCTTCGGCCTCGGGCAAGACGGCGACAGTCGCCGTCGAGGTATGGATGCGCCCCGAACCTTCGGTGTCGGGCACCCGCTGCACCCGATGGACGCCGGATTCGAATTTAAGTTTGGCGAACGCGCCCCGGCCGCGGATTTCGGCGATGATTTCCTTGTAGCCGCCCATGGCGCCATCGCTCGCGGCGACAATCTCCACTTTCCAGCCCTGGATGGCGGCATAGCGTTCGTACATGCGAAACAGATTGCCGGCGAACAAGGCGGCTTCGTCGCCGCCGGTCCCGGCGCGAATTTCGAGAATGACGTTGCGCTCGTCCATCGCGTCCCTGGGCAGCAACGCGAGCCGCAGCTCTTGCTCGAGCGCCGCGCGGCGCACCTCGAGCGCGCGCTTTTCCGCCTCGGCAATCGAGCGCATCTCGGGTTCGGTCGCCGGGTCGGCGAGCAGGCCCATGAGATCGTCAAGCTCGCGCTGCGCGGCCCGATACGACTTCACCGCCTCGACCACAGGATCGAGCTCGGCGAATTCGCGCGATAATTTCACAAAGGTTTCGGCCGGCTGCACTGCGGCCAGGTCGCGTTCCAGCGCCGCGTGTCGAGTAACCAGCGCGTTGAGTTTTTGATCGGGCAACATCGGTTTTCTTTGTTCGGATAAATAGAAGGCGCCGGGTGCCGGGACAAGCCCGGCCGCGGCGACGATGCCTGGTGCTAAATCTGAAGGCCGTTGTCGGCGGCAAATTTCTCGATCTGGCCGCGGATCGGCACGCCGCGGCTGCCATGCTCGATCATGGGATTGAGGAATGTTGCCGCTTGGCCGCAGTCCAGATCGAGCAACATGGCCTTGACTGGACCGACCGCCGACGGCGTAAGCGAGAACGACCGATAGCCGATAGCCGCCAGCGCCAGCGCGCCGACCGGCAAAGAGGCGAGCTCGCCGCACACCGTGACCGGCTTCTTGTGCTCGCGCGACTTGTCGGCGATTTCCTTGAGCGCGCGGAGCACCGGCGCCGACAGCGCATCGAAGCGGCCGGAGACCCGCGGATTGCCGCGATCGATCGCATAGAAGAATTGCACCAGATCGTTGGAGCCGACCGAGAGAAAATCGACGCGCTCCAACAGCTCGTCGAGCTGATAAAGCAGCGACGGCACTTCCACCATGCTGCCGACCTCGACCTGCTGCGGCAGCTTGTGGCCGTGGCGGCGCAGATGGGTGAGTTCGCGCTCGACCAACTCCCTGGCCTGATCGAATTCTTCGACCGTCGAGATCATCGGAAACATGATTTTCAGCGCGCGGCTGCCGGCGGCCCGCAGCAGCGCGCGCAATTGCGTCCGCAACAGGCCGGGGCGGTCGAGGCCGAGCCGGATGGCGCGCCAGCCGAGCGCCGGATTTTCTTCCTCGATGTTGCGCATATAGGGCAGCACCTTGTCGCCGCCGATATCGAGCGTGCGGAAGGTCACCGGTTTGTCGCCCGCGGCGTCGAGCACGGCGCGGTAGAGGGTGTATTGTTCGCTGGTGCGCGGGAAATTCGGCGCCACCATGAATTGCAGCTCAGTGCGGAACAGGCCGATGCCGCCGGCGCCGGTATCCTCGATATGCGGCAGGTCGACGGTCAGCCCGGCATTGAGCAGCAAGGAGATCTGGTGGCCGTCCTTGGTGATGCAGGGCTTGTCGCGCAGCGACTGGTATTGCTGCTGGCGCCGCGCCCGCAACCGCACCCTCTCGGCATAGGCCGCCTCCATGTCGGGCAACGGCCGAATGTGCAGATCGCCGGTCGAGCCGTCGACGATGATGGCGTCGCCCGGATCGGCGATGCCGGTGGCGTTGTCGATATTGCCGACGGCGGGAATGCCGAGCGCACGCGCTACGATCGCCACGTGCGAATGCGGGCCGCCCTCCTCCAAGACCAGGCCGCGCAAGCGCTTGCGGTCGTAGTCGAGCAGTGCCGCCGGCCCCATCGAGCGGGCAATCAGAATCGCGTTCTCCGGCAGACTCTCGCGCGCCGGCGCGTGATCGCGGCCGGTGAGCTGGCGCATCAGCCGGTTGGCGAGATCGTCGAGGTCGTGCAGGCGTTCGCGCAGGAACGGGTCGGTCTGCCGCAGCATGCGCGCGCGCGTGTCGGACTGGACGCGCTCGACGGCGGCTTCGGCGGTCAAGCCGGTCATCACCGCTTCTTCGAGCTTGTGTACCCAGCCGCGATCGTGGGCGAACATGCGATAGGCTTCCAGCACGTCGCGATGCTCGCCACCCTCGACGACGTCGCCGTGTTCGAGCATTTCATCGAGATTGGATTGCAGCGTCTCGATCGCCGCCCGCAGATGCTCCAGCTCGCTCGGCACGTTGTCGGCGATGAAGTTGGTGACCACGACGCGCGGCTCGTGCAGCACGACGTGGCCGAGCGCGATGCCCTCGCTCAGGGCTGCGCCTTTGAGATGCACCGAGTGCCGCGCCGCCGGCTCGGCGCCGGGAAGCGCCAGCGCGGAAAGCTCGCCCGAGGCGATCATCTCGGCGAGCACCATGGCGGTGGTCTGCAGCGCCTCGACCTCTTCTTCGGAGTATGTGCGCCGCGCGCGGTTCTGCACGTCGAGCACGCCGAGCGTATTGCCGGCGCGCAGGATCGGCACGCCGAGGAAGGAGTGGTAGATTTCTTCGCCGGTTTCCGGCCGGAACGAGAAGGCCGGATGCGCCTGCGCGTTCGACAGATTGAGGGCGGTCGCCTGGCTCGCCACCCGGCCGACCAGGCCTTCGTCGGAGCGCATCACGGTGTGATGCACCGCTTCGCGATTGAGGCCCTCGGTGGCGTAGAGCTCGAGGGTGGAATCGACGCGCAGCACATAGACCGAGCAGACCTCCGCAACCATGTTGGCGGCGATCAGCACCACGATCTTGTCCAGGCGCTCCTGCGCGCTGACCGGTTCCGCCATGACTTCGCGAAGCCGGCGCAACAGCACGCGCGGACCGCCGAGCGCGCCACGCATGGCGTGAGGTCCCTCGGGCGATGGTTTGACCGGAGCGGAGCCCGTGACGCGCCGGCCGCAATCAAAGAGGAATCCGCCCGGGTCCCGACCCCGGGGCGAATATCCTCAAGCCTATATCGAATGCGGTATGCAAACCGCAAGCCAAGACAACGTTATGACGGCGCTAAACAATCATGTTGCGCCGCAGCGAAACGCCGCCGCCTAAATCGTGGCATCGTCGAGATCGTACAGCGAATGCAGCGTGCGCACCGCCAGCTCGGTAAAGGCCGCGTCAATCAAAAGCGAAAACTTGATCTCGGAGGTCGTTATCGCTCGGATATTGATGGACCGTTCGGCCAGCGCGCTGAACGCCCTCGCGGCGACCCCGGCATGACTGCGCATGCCGATGCCGATCACCGAAATCTTGGCGACGTCGGTGGCGCCGTCGAGCCGGGCATAACCGACGGCCGCCTTGGCCTTGGCGATGACATCGAGCGCGCGCTGGTAATCGGCCGACGGCACCGTGAAGGTAATATCCGTCGTCTTGCCGTCGGCCGACACGTTCTGCACGATCATGTCGACATTGATATTGGTCTCGGCGAGCGGACCGAAGATGGCGGCCGCCACGCCGGGCTTGTCCTGCACCTGGCGCAGCGAGATTTGCGCCTCATCCCGGGAGAAGGCGATGCCGGTGACGGTTTGCTGCTCCATGATTTCCCCCTCGTCGCAGATCAGTGTTCCGGGCGGATGGCCGTGCGGGTCGATTTTCTCCGGCGCCTCGAAGCTCGAGCGCACGAAAATACGCACATTGTGGACCATGCCGAGCTCGACCGAGCGGACCTGAAGCACTTTGGCGCCAAGGGACGCAAGCTCCAGCATTTCCTCAAACGCGACTTTGTCGAGGCGCCGGGCGCGCGGCACCACCCGCGGATCGGTGGTGTAGACGCCATCGACGTCGGTATAGATGTCGCAACGCTCGGCGCGGATCGCCGCGGCGATGGCGACGGCTGACGTATCCGATCCGCCGCGGCCCAGCGTGGTGATGCGATTGGTTTCCTTGTGCACGCCTTGGAAGCCGGCGATGACCGCGACCTCCTGGCGTTCCGTAAAACGGCGGATCAGCTCTTCGCCATTGACGCCGAGAATGCGCGCCGAGCCGTGGGCCGCTGAGGTCAAGATCGGCAGTTGCCACCCCAGCCACGAGCGCGCATTGATGTCGATATCCTGCAGCGCGATGGCGAGCAGCCCCGCCGTGACCTGTTCGCCGGTCGCGACCACCGCGTCGTACTCGCGCGCGTCGTAGATGCGCCGCTCCTTCAAGGCCGCTTCGCACAAGGCCACGAGCTGATTGGTCGCGCCGGCCATGGCCGAAACGACGACGGCGACTTCGTGCCCGGCATCGACCTCGCGCTTAACGTGGCGAGCGACGTTACGGACACGGTCGATATCGGCGACCGAGGTACCGCCGAATTTCATGACGAGACGGGCCATATCGGCTATTCGCGCTGCTCTCGACAAAAAAGGCGCGTATAGATACCGGGGGGGTCCGCCGGCTGCAACATGGCAGCGTCCGGCGCGGACTATTCGCTAAAGCGGCGCAAGCCGATGGCGCAGGAAAGCCGCCGACGCGGGTATGGCACCCGCTTCTGCGGCGATCCGGTCATTTCGCTATAGCAGCTGCCGCACCGGCAACCGCCCATTTTCGGCGATAAGGATCTAGGCTGATATCGCGACGAGAGGTCTACTAGTCGTCGCTGGATAGATCGTGTCGGGGTAAATCGCGTCGCTTGGGGACCGCGGAGCGCGCTGGGCGCGGCGTTTCGCCGAAGCAGGCGGCACTTCCCATCAGGGACGACCAGAAAGCAACCCAAAGCAGCACGGGCATGACCTTTTTTCCTTCTATGGATTGGTCATCGGAAAATGATCTTCGCTGGATTAATGTCTGTTGCGACGCAAGAGTTCCACCAAGGGCCTGAGACAAACATGCGTGATCCAATGGAACTTAAATGAGCGAATTGAAAATAGGCGTGGTCGGCGGCGGCCTCATGGGCCACGGCATTGCTTATCTGTTTGCCGCCGCGGGGCATCGCGTCGGCCTATACGAGCCGTCGGCGGAGATACGCACCTCGCTTCCGGCGCGCCTGCAAGCGATCCTCGCGCTGCTCGACGATGAGCCGTCACTCCTTCGGCGCATCGAAACGCATGGCGCCCTGGCCCCGGCGGTGGACGGCACCGCCTTCGTCTTCGAGGCAGCGCCGGAGAAGCTGCCGCTCAAGCAGCAAATCTTCGGCGAGCTGGAGACACTTGTTGGCCCCGACACGATCCTCGCCAGCAACTCATCGGCGATCCCCTCGACCGAGATCGGCCGCCATCTCAAGCATCGCGAACGCGTCGTCGGCACGCATTTCTGGAATCCGCCGCACCTCGTGCCGCTGGTCGAGGTCGTGCAGAACGGAAAGACCGGCGATGACACCGTGCGCCGGACGATGGAGCTGTTGCGCCACGCCGGAAAAACACCGGTGCACGTGCGCCGCGACGTGCCCGGCTTCGTCGGCAACCGGCTGCAGCCCGCGATGAAACGGGAGGCGATTGCGCTCGTTGCCGCCGGCGTCTGCGACGCCGATACGATCGACGTCGTCGTCCGCGAAGGGTTCGGCGCCCGCACCGCCGTGCTCGGTCCCATGGAGCAGACCGATCTTGTCGGCACCAACCTCACACTCGACATTGCCGAAGTCCTGTATGCCGACCTCGACCGCACTGCAGGACCGCACCCCATCTGCGCGAGCTCGTCAATTCCGGAAGGCTGGGCATGGCGACCGGCGAAGGCTTGCGCAAATGGACGCCAGAGCAAGCCGAAACCGTGCGGACGCGGCTGTCGCGCTTTCTGGCCGAGCAGGCGAAGGTCAGAAAAAGACATCCGGCATAAAAACCATCCGGCATAAAAGCCGCTCAGCAAAAATTTGCCCGCGACGCGGCCAATTGCCGCCGCCGGGTGACGCGGTCATCGGTTGCGTTTCCGCCGGTATCGCCTTGACCGTGCCAAAGGCGCAGTAGAAGATATCGGTCGCTCGGGCACGGCGCGGCATTAGGGTTTGGCCTCGTCGGCGTACCGGTCGCCTCGGAAACGAGCGCGCGCACGCCTTTATGAAATCGCCGCGGCCCATTCGCGGTCCGAAACCCCAATAAAATAACAAACAAATCACATCAGGGAGGGTCGAGTAATGTCGAACACCACGCTATCCGTGCGCCGCCGCACCTTGCTGCAGGCCGGCTTGGCGCTTGGCGCGAGCCAAGTCGTCGGCGCTCCGTTCGTCGTCAGGGCGCTTGGCGATCAGCCGGTCAAGATCGGCATGGTCGATCCGCTGACCGGCGTTCTCTCGGCGCTGGCGCAAAGCGAAGTCGACGGCGCCAAATACGCCGTAGCCGAGGTCAACAAGAAGGGCGGCATTCTCGGCCGTCAGGTCGAGCTTCTGGTCGAAGACTCCGCCAACGACGTCGGCACCGGCGTGCAGAAGACGCGCAAGCTGATCGACCGCGACCAGGTCGACGCCATCTTCGGCGACGTGAATTCCGGCATCGCCTACGCCATGTCGCAGGTGACCAACGAGAAGAAGGTGTTCCATATCGTGCCGGGCGGTCACACCGATCCGATCACCGGCACCAATTGCAAATGGAACGTGTTCCGCGTCTGCAATACGACGACCATGGACGCCGAGGCGGTGACGCCGGCACTGGTGAAAAAATTCGGCAAGAAATGGTTCTTCGTCTCGCCGGATTACGCC
>DATAWA010000180.1:0-2402 GCA_036267435.1 Xanthobacteraceae bacterium
ATTCCGAGCCGATCACCACGCCGGGAAAGCCGAGCTCGACGGCGCAGCGCTTTAGTTCGGCCGCAGCTTCCGCCGGCTTCAGCGCCGGCACATGCGCTAGCCCGATGAAGCGGCCGGGATGCGCCTTTTCCGCGTCACGCATGCGGTCGTTGATCGCGCGGCAGACGGCGAGATCGGGCTGATCGAAGCCCGCGCCGCAGGACAGTACGCCGGCGTCAATGCCGGACGCGTCCATCATGCGCACATGCGCGCCGAGATCGGCCAACAGCGGATTGAGCAGATAATTCGGATTGCCGTCGCGGTCGAGCTCGACGGTCGCCTTGCTTGGATCGCCCTTGAGCAATTCCGGCGGCGTGTAATGTTGCTGGAAGTCGATGAGCATGGAGCAAGATGTAGCCTGGATTGAGCGACAGCGAAATCCGGGAACGATCGATAGGTTTGTAGGCTGCTCCCGGGTTTCGCTCCGCTCAACCCAGGCTACATTTTTACATAATAGCAAATTCGCTGTTGCGCCGGTCGGTCACCAGCATTGCGCCGGGATAGTGCGTTATACAGAATTCCGGCTTGACCGCCATGATCACCGATTGCGGGGTCACCCCGCAGGCCCAGAACACGGGAATTTCGTCGTCGTGGATCGGTACCGCGTCGCCCCAGTCCGGCTTGGCGATATCTTTGATGCCGATCATGTCGGGCTTGCCGAGATGCACGGGGGCACCGTGCACGGACGGGAAGCGCGTGGTGATCTGCACCGCGCGGATGGCATCGGCCGGCTTCATCGGCCGCATCGATACGACGAGCGGTCCGTGGAACGGCCCCGCCGGCACGGTCGCGACCGAAGTGCGATACATCGGCACCGTGCAATCGCAGGTCATGTGGCGCAGCTCGATGCCGCCGTCGATCAGCGCCTGCTCGAACGAGAACGAGCAGCCGATGGCGAAAATGACGAGATCGTCGCGCCAGTATTTGCGGATGTCCGTCGGCTCGTCGATCTGCGCGCCGTCACGCCAGACGCGGTAGCGCGGCAGATCGGTACGGATGTCGAGATCGTCGCCGAGCTCCGGAAGATGCGGATCGCCGGCCGCCGAGACGCCGATCAGCGGGCAAGGCTTCGGATTTCGCCGGCAAAACTGCAGGAAGTTCTCCGCCAAAGCGTGCGGCAGGATGGCGAGGTTGGCCTGCACGAAACCCGGCGCCAAGCCGGAGGTCGGCCCGGCATGCATGTTGCGACGGATCGCGAGCCGCGCTGCCTGCCCGGTCGCCGGCGCATGGGGCTCATCCTGCTTTATTGCCGCCGTCGCCATTGCATGCTCCATCGCCTTTCGCAGCCAGGCTCAGCCAAGCCGGCCGCAACGCTTTTGCCCATTTTATCACCACCGCGGCAAGCAAAAAGCGGTGCATAACCGCGACGATCTTACACGCGGCGCCACAGTGCCGCTTCGGGGCATGGCCGGCGAATCCGGTTGAAACTCATCGCAAGATCGCGTTTGTTAACGGCACAAAGCCGCCCGCCAAGAGCCACAGTCCAACAGCCGCGGGCATGGGGTAGTGACGATTTCCACCAGGAGGGACATCCGATGACCGAGAAATGGAAAGAAGAGAAATGGGCCGAGGACATCTGGTACCGCGGCAAGGTTACGCGCCGCAGTATTGTCGGCTGGGGCGGCGGCGCGATCGGCGCCATGATGCTGGTCCCGGCGCCGTGGCGCGCGGCATTCGGCGCCGAGAAGGCCTATAAGATCGGATCGGAGCAGCCGCTTTCGGGCGCCGGCGCCGCCGGCGGCAAGACTGCGGTGGTCGGACTGCAGATGGCGGCCGACCGCATCAACAAGAACGGCGGCATCAACGGCCGTCCGGTCGAACTGGACATCGTCGACGACGAAAGCTCGCCCGCGGTCGCCCGGCAAAAGACCGAGAAGCTGGTGCAGGAAGACAATATCGACGCCCATGTCGGCGGCTTCCTCTCCAACATCTGCATCGCCTGCATGCCGGTCTGGGTGGACGCCAAGGTCATCAACATGATCAGCGTCTGTCTCGATACCACGCTGACCACCAGCCACTGCAATCGCTACAGCTTCCGCACCTACGACTACGCGCCGGCGCAGGCCGTCGCGTTTGCGCCGACGCTGACCAAGATGGGCAAGAAGTGGCACATCGCCTTTGCTGATTATTCCTGGGGCCAGTCGACCCGCGACGCCTATATCGCGCATATCAAGGACAACGGCGGCGAAGTGGTCGGCACCACCGGCATCCCGCTCGGCACCGCCGACATGACGCCGTTCCTGTCGAAAATCTCCGGCGACTTCGACGGCCTGTTCGGCATCTTCTTCGGCAAGGACGGCGTGACCATCGCCACCCAGGCTTACGATCTCGGGCTCACCAAGAAATACAAGTGGGCCGGCGAC
>DATAWA010000181.1:0-20651 GCA_036267435.1 Xanthobacteraceae bacterium
CGCCATGGATCGTGCCGACATGGACCGCGTGCGTGACGAGTTCGTCGCCGCCACCCAAATGGCGGCGCGTTGCGGCTTCGACATGCTCGAAATCCATTGCGCGCACGGCTATCTCTTGTCTTCGTTCATCACGCCGCTGACCAACAAGCGCACCGACCAGTACGGCGGGTCGCTCGCCAACCGGATGCGCTACCCGTTGGAGATTTTCCATGCGGTACGTGCGGTCTGGCCGGCCGAAAAGCCGATTTCGGTGCGCATCTCCGCCAGCGATTGGGTCGGTCCGGGAGGCATCGAGCCGCCCGACGCGGTCGCGATCAGCCGCATGCTGCAAGAGGCCGGCGTCGACATTTGCGACGTGTCGGCCGGCCAGACGTCGGTTGACGCGCGTCCGATTTACGGCCGCATGTTTCAGACGCCGTTCTCCGATCGCATCCGCAACGAAATCGGTATGGCGACCATGGCGGTCGGCAACATTTACGAGCCGGACCATATCAACTCGATTCTAATGGCCGGCCGCGCCGATCTCGTGTGCCTGGCCCGCCCGCATCTCGCCGATCCGTATTGGCTGCTGCATGCCGCCGCAAAATTCGGGGAGCGCTGCGAGGCGTGGCCGCTGCCCTATCTCGCAGGGCGCGATCAGCTCTATCGCCTATCGGGGAGTGCCGAGCCGATGCCGGGCGCGGTGTGAGATGACGGACCTCACCGGGAAACATGCGCTTGTGACGGGCGGCGGCAGCGGCATCGGCGCCAGCATTGCGACCACATTGGCCCGCGCCGGCGCCCGCGTCACGATCGCCGGCCGGCGCAAGGAAGCGTTGGAGCAAACGGCCGCTTCTGCCCCAAACATGTTCGCCCTTGTCGCCGACGTCACCGATGAAGACGCAATCGTGGAACTGTACAAACAGGCGGAGACCGTGCGCGGACCTTTCGACATCGTCGTCCCCAACGCCGGCAGCGCGGAGAGTGCGCCGGCGGAAAAGATCACGTCCGCAAGTTGGAATAACACCCTCAACGTCAATCTCACTGGCGCTTTTTTTTCGGTGAGGCCGGCGCTTGCCGGCATGCGCAAGCGCGGCTGGGGCCGCATTATTTTCATCGCCTCGACGGCCGGGCTGAAAGGCTATGCCTATGTCGCCGCCTATGTCGCCGCCAAGCACGGCGTCGTTGGCTTGGCGCGAGCTTTAGCCGCGGAAACGGCAAAAGATGGGGTCACCGTGAATGCGGTTTGTCCCGGCTATACCGAAACGCCGCTGCTCGAGCAGGCCGTCCGCCGTATTGCGCTCAAGACCGGCCGGAGCGAAGCAGAGGCGCGCAGCACCATCGCGGCGAGTAATCCGCAAGGCCGTCTCATCGCACCGCAAGAGATTGCGAATGTCGTGCTTTGGCTATGTGCCGCCGAGAGCTCTGCCATTACCGGTCAAGCGATTTCCGTGTCGGGAGGCGAAACATGGTAAGCGCGCCATTGCCAGCCGAGGGACGCGAAGCCGATAGCAAAGCGCGGCTGCGATTGTGGATCAGGCTTCTGCGTGCCAGCCGGCAGATCGAGAAGGTGACGCGCGAGCGGCTCAAATCGCAGTTCGATGGGACTCTGCCGCGCTTCGATGTCATGGCCGCACTTTACCGCAAGCCAACCGGCATGCTGATGAGCGAGATATCGCGTTTCCTCATGGTATCGAACGGCAATGTCACCGGCATCGTCGATCGGCTGGTGACCGACGGCTTTGTCGCGCGCTCGCAGCGCGACGGCGATCGCCGCACTTCTTTCATCAGGTTGACGCGAAAGGGCAGCGCCGCTTTCGCCGAGATGGCGGCCGCGCACGAGAGCTGGATCGACGAACTGATGAGCGGGATTTCGGTGCGCGACGCCGAGCAATTGTCGGCCAAGCTGAAAGCTTTTAAGAGCGGTTGGGAGGGGGAAGCATGAGTCCCAGCACGAGCAAGATGGCCGCTTTGGCCGCCAAACATTTTCTCTGGCGCATGGACGGCCGCGTCGCCGTTATCACGCTCAACCGGCCCGAACGTAAAAATCCGCTCACTTTCGATTCCTATGCGGAGCTGCGCGATACGTTTCGCGCCCTGCCCTACGCAGACGACGTCGATGCCGTGGTGTTTCTCCCAAACGGCGGAAACTTCTGTTCCGGGGGTGATGTCCACGAAATCATCGGACCGCTCGTCGCCATGGAGATGAAAGATCTGCTGGCGTTTACGCGCATGACCGGCGACCTGATCAAGGCGATGCTCCATTGCGGCAAGCCTATCATTGCTGCGGTCGACGGCATTGCCGCCGGCGCCGGCGCGATCATCGCAATGGCGTCCGACATCCGCATTGCCGCGCCGCAGGCGAAGGTCGCGTTTCTGTTCAACCGCGTCGGGCTGGCCGGCTGCGACATGGGCGCTTGCGCCATGCTGCCGCGGATCATCGGCCAGGGGCGCGCTGCCGAACTGCTCTATACTGGGCGTGCCATGAGCGCCGAGGAAGGCCACGCCTGGGGGTTTTTCAATAGACTGGTTGCCGCCGAAGCGTTGGAGCAAGAAGCGCTGTCGCTCGCGCAGCGCATCGTAGCGGGTCCGACTTTCGCCAACGGCATCACCAAGACGCAACTTACTCAGGAGTGGTCGATGGGCCTCGAACAGGCGATCGAGGCCGAAGCGCAGGCCCAGGCGATCTGTATGCAGACGAAGGATTTCGAGCGCGCCTATCGCGCATTCGTCGCCAAGCAGAAGCCGGTCTTCGAGGGCAACTAGTGTTGGACAAGAGCTTCCTCAACTGGCCCTTTTTTGCCGATCGCCATCGCACGCTGGCGGAGGCGATCGAGCGCTGGAGCACGGCCAATTTGCCGGTCGCGCATGATGATGTCGACGCGGCGTGCCGCGATCTGGTGGCAAAGCTGGGCCGTGACGGCTTTCTCAAGCACACCGCGCCCGATCCTGACGCGCCCGCGCCGCTCGATGTGCGTACGCTCTGCCTCATACGCGAGACGCTGGCCCGTCACGACGGGCTGGCCGATTTCGCCTTCGCCATGCAGGGCCTGGGGGGCGGGCCGATCAGCCTGTTCGGCGATGCCGAGCAGCGGCAATGGCTCATGGGCACGCGGGCCGGCTCGGCCATCGCCGCCTTTGCGCTGACCGAGCAAAAATCCGGTTCGGACGTCGCCAACATCGCGACCACCGCGCGTCGCGACGGCGAGCACTACCTTCTCGACGGCGAGAAGACCTGGATCTCGAACGGCGGCATCGCCGATTTCTATGTCGTCTTTGCGCGCACGGGCGAGGCACCCGGCGCCAAAGGCCTCTCCGCCTTTGTGGTGCCCGCCGACACGACCGGCCTTTCCGTTGCCGAGCGTCTCGATGTGATTGCGCCGCATCCGCTGGCGCGGCTGAAATTCGATCGTGCTCGCGTGCCACGGTCCGCCTTGATTGGCGGCCCCGGCGACGGTTTTAAGATCGCGATGGCGACGCTCGATGTGTTCCGCACCACCGTCGGCGCCGCCGCACTCGGCTTCGCGCGCCGCGCGCTTGAGGAAACAACCGCGCGTGTACGCAGCCGCGAACTGTTTGGCGGACCATTGGCCGACCTGCAGATGGTGCAAGGTTACATCGCCGACATGGCGGTGGATATCGACGCCGCGGCGCTACTGATCTACCGCGCGGCCTGGACCAAGGACAATGGCGCCGCCCGCGTCACCCGCGAAGCGGCCATGGCGAAGCTGTTCGCCACCGAACGCGCGCAGCGCGTCATCGATAAGGCGGTTCAGCTTCATGGCGGCGACGGCGTCCGCCACGGCTCGACCGTCGAGCGCCTGTATCGCGAGATCAGGGCGCTGCGCGTCTATGAAGGCGCGTCCGAAGTCCAGAAGGTTATTATCGCGCGCCAAGTGCTCTCGGAGGCATGACACATGGCTCTGCAGGCTCCGCAATCAGCATCGCCGAGGCTCGGCCAGACCGGGCACCAGGACACGTTCACCCGCGATAATCTTCCGCCACTCGACCAATGGCCACATCTCGCGCTCGACGGCTTCGACTATCCCGAGGTGCTCAATGCCGGGGTCGAGCTTACCGACCGCATGGTCGGCCGCGGCTTCGGCGATCACGTTGCGCTCATCGGCAACGGCCGCCAGCGGACTTACAAGGAGCTCTCCGACTGGACCAATCGCATCGCTCATGCGCTGGTCGAGGATTTCGGCGTCAGGCCGGGCAATCGCGTTCTGATCCGTGCCGCGAACAACCCCGCGATCGTGGCGTGCTGGCTGGCGGCAACCAAGGCCGGCGCCGTCGTCGTCAATACCATGCCGATGCTGCGCGCGGGCGAGCTCGCCAAGATCGTCGACAAGGCCGAAATCGCGCTCGCGCTTTGCGACACGCGTCTGATGGACGAGCTCGTCACCTGTGCCAAGACCAGCAAATATCTCAAGCAGGTGATCGGTTTCGACGGCACCGCCAACCACGATGCCGAGCTCGACCGCGTGGCGCTCAGCAAGCCGGTGACGTTCGATGCGGTCAAGACCGGCCGCGATGACGTTGCGCTTCTCGGCTTCACCTCGGGCACCACCGGCGAGCCCAAGGCGACCATGCACTTTCATCGCGATCTTCTGATCGTCGCCGACAGCTACGCCAAGGAGATCCTCGGCGTGACGCCAGACGACGTGTTCGTCGGTTCGCCGCCGCTTGCCTTCACTTTTGGGCTTGGCGGCCTCGCGATCTTCCCACTGCGTTTCGGCGCGACCGCAACGCTTTTGGAGAATGCTTCGCCGGCCAACATGATCGAGATCATCGAGAAATATCGCGCGACGATATCGTTCACCGCCCCGACCGCGTACCGCGCCATGCTGGCGGCGATGGATCAGGGCGCCGATCTGTCGTCACTGCGTGCGGCGGTTTCGGCGGGCGAAACCTTGCCGGCGCCGGTCTTCAAGGATTGGGTCGCAAAAACCGGCAAGCCCATCCTCGACGGCATCGGCTCAACCGAGATGCTGCATATTTTCATTTCGAATCGCTTTGCCGACGCTGCCCCCGGCACGACCGGCAAGCCGGTCACGGGCTACGAGGCTAAGATCGTCGATGACGACATGACGGAAAGGCCGCGCGGCGAAATCGGCCGGCTTGCAGTCCGCGGACCGACCGGTTGCCGCTATCTCGCCGACAAGCGGCAGACGAGCTATGTGCGCGATGGCTGGAATCTGACGGGAGACTCGTTTTCGCAAGACGAGGCGGGTTATTTCCATTTCGCCGCCCGCAGCGACGACATGATCGTATCGGCCGGCTACAACATCGCCGGTCCCGAAGTCGAGGCGGCGCTGCTGTCACATCTCGACGTCAAGGAATGCGCCGTCATCGGTGCGCCGGATGAAGGCCGCGGTCAGATCGTCGAGGCTTATGTGGTTCTCCAGGAGGGCGTTTTGGCGGGGATCGATACCGCCAAACGCTTGCAAGACCACATCAAGGCGACGATTGCGCCATTCAAATACCCGCGCTCGGTAAAATTCGTCGACGCTCTTCCAAAGACGCAGACCGGAAAAATCCAGCGCTTCCGACTGCGGTCGAGCGCGACCTGAACGAGGCTCCGATAATGACATTGACGTTTCTCCACCCGCGGAATTGGAAGCGCCCGATGGGCTATGCCAACGGTATCGTAGCCAAAGGCCGGGTCGTTTTTCTTGCGGGCCAAGTTGGCTGGAATGCCGAGCAGAAATTCGAGAGCGACGATTTCGTCGGGCAAGTGCGGCAAGCGCTCGCCAATATCGTGACTCTGATCGCCGAAGCCGGCGGCACCGCCGAAAACATCACGCGCTTGACCTGGTTTGTCGTCGACAAGGCGGAGTACATGTCGCGCTTAGGCGACCTCGGCAAAGCCTATCGCAGCGTCATGGGCGAGCACTTCCCGGCCATGTCGCTGGTGCAGGTTGTGGCGCTCGTGGAGAACGAAGCCAGAGTGGAAATCGAGGCGACCGCCGTGTTGCCCGATTGAGGCGCTGCGAGAGTCCAGCCAAATATAACAAGCACTTCAAATCGGCAGCGAGCCGACGCTGGCGCCGCCGCAGACATAGAGCGTCTGTCCGGTGACGAAGTCATTGGCGCGGTCGGAAAAGAACATCACCGCCCGCGCGACGTCGTCGGGACGGCCGAGACGCTTCACCGGGATGGCGGCAGCGAGCGTCTGCTCGCGCGGATCGCCAGTGGGGATCACGCCGCGGAACATGTCGGTGCCGCCAATTGGCCCCGGCGCCACGGCGTTGACGGTGATGCCGAGCGGCGCCAATTCGAGCGACCAAGAGCGCACCACGCCGACGATACCGGCCTTGGTCGCGCCGTAGGCGGTGCGATTGGCGAGGCCCAGCGCGCCGCGCGACGACATCAGCACGATGCGACCGAAACGCTTTTCTTTCATGCCCGGCAGCAGCGCCTGCGCCAGCGTCAGCCCGACGCCGACGTGGAGCTGGGTAAGTTCTTGCAGATCCGCCAGCGTGGAGTCGGCGATTGCGGCCGGTCGGATGACGCCGGCATTATGCACGAGATGGGTAAAACCATGCCGGGCGGCGAGATCGCGCGCGGTTTCGGCGACGGCCTTGGCGTCGAGCAGATCGATTTCGTGCGCGTGGAGCCGCTTATCGGTCCAGTCCGGCCGCCGGAGATCGAGCACGACGACCTCGTAGCCTGCCGTCAACATGTGCCGGCAGATTTCCGCGCCGATGCCGGTGGCGCCGCCAGTGACCAGAGCGATGTTCTCTTCGCTCACGCCGCCTCCTCGATCAGCGCCAGCACCCGCAAAGGACTGCCAGAGCCGTTTTTAATCTTCAGCGGCGCGGCAACGATCACCGCACCCTTGGGCGGCAGCTTGTCGAGATTGGTCAGGCATTGCAGCCCGAAGCGACCTTTGCCATGCATGTAAAAATGCGCCGGATACGGCGGGTTGAAATGCTGCGCCTGGCCATAGTCGGTGCCGATGGTCTCGGTGCCGAAACCATGGACGTCGCGTTGCTCGACGAGCCATTTGACCGCGCCCGGCGTCGGACCCGGCGTATGCGCGCCGTCGTCGCGCATTCCGGCGTATTGAGGATACGGCAATTTCGACCAATCGGTGCGCAGCAGCACCCAGTCGCCCGGTGCGATGCGGCCGTGCTTAGCTTCCCACGCCTCGACAAAAGGAACGGTGAGCTCGAAATCGGGATTGCCGGCGCATTCGCGCGAACAGTCGATCACCGAGGCCGGCGCGACGAAATTCCGCGGTTCGATCGTGTCGACGGCGTTATTGGGCAGGTCCTTGCCCGAGATCCAATGCACGGGCGCGTCGAAATGCGTGCCGGTGTGTTCGCCGAGCGTGATGTTGTTCCAGTACCAGGCCGGTCCGCGTTCGTCGTAGCGCGACACTTCCTCGATGCGGAACGGTGCGCACTGACCGAATTCGGGCGGCAGCACGATGGTGGGAAATTCCTGCGACAGGGTCTGCGTCAGGTCGATCACCCTGATCGCGCCCTGCGTGACCGCGCGCGCGAATGCGACAAGATCGGCTGCCATTGCTACCCCAATTCTCGCTCGATGGCCTTGGGATTGACGGCGAGCCGCGCGCAAATGTCCTGCGCGACGTCGCCGATGAACAATTCCTCCTGGCCGCGCTGCAGCGCCTGCACCACCGCGCGGGCGAGCGCGGCCGGCGCCACTTTGGGCGGCGGCACGGTCTGGAACCACTCCGTTTCCAGCGGCCCGAAGAACACGTTGAGCACTTTCACGCCGCCCGGCCGCAGCTCGGCGCGCAGGCACTGCGCCGCCGAGAGCGCGGCCGCTTCGGCGGCGGAATAGCCGCCATATTGTGGCCAGTTCATCAGCGCGTGCACAGAGAGCAGATTGACGAAAGCGGCGGCCGAATTGGCGCCGTCGGCGCCGCGCGCACGCATACCGGGGCCGAAGGCCTGCGCCAGCCGCATCAGGCCGAAATAGCGGACGTCCATCTCCTCGCGCGCCACGGTCAGCCCGTGCCGCTGCATGATGCCGCCGGGACGAACGTAATCGGCCGTATTGACGATGATATCGACACGGCCGCCGATCTGCTCCGCCTGCTCGCTCACCGATTCTGAATCGGTAACGTCGAGCGCGACAATCTCGACGCGCGGGATCTTGCCGAGCGCGTCCTGTCCGGGGAAAGGCTTCCACGGATCGGCGATGCCGACGAAGACGATCGTGGACCCGGCCTCGGAGAAGGCTTTCGCCATCGCTTGGCCGACGGCGCCGCGCCCATCGGTGATGAGCGCGCGGCGGAATTTAGGATCGCAGGTCATTTCGCGCAGTTGCGGATCGTCGGCCATGTGGGGCGTCTCTTGGTCAGGAAGCGCGATCATCACCGGAGCGCCGCCTTTATCGAGCTTGAGGTCGAGGCGCACGCGCGCGCCCTCGCGCACGTCGCCGTGCAAATGCGAGAGCACCACGGGTCCAACATCGAGCTTGGTGAGGCCGGCGCGCCACGGTGTGCGCTCGCGGAAATAGGGATCGGTCGAGGTGTGGATGGTGGTTTCGGCAAGCACCTGGCCGCCGTTATGCACCGGCACGAAGGGCACGCGCGCTGACAGGCATTTGGGGCAGGCATCGCGCGGCGGATAGATGACGGCGTTGCAGTCCAGGCATTTCTGCAGTTCGAAGCGGCCAAGCGCCGCGGCGGCGGTGAGGCCTTGCGCGGTGCGGCTGCGGACCGGCTGCGGATAAAGCGGCTGCCGGGTCTTCTTCAGCGGGTCCTTGCGCTTCGGCGGGTCGAGCGGTCTGGTCACGATGCCCTCGCAAGCACCGCGGCGCCGGAGGAGAGGCCGCGGTCGTAATTGATCATACCAAAGCCGGATACGGCGGCGATCTTGGCATCCTTCACCGCGTGACCGATCGGCCTGCCTGTGAGCTGGCGCATCGCTTCGGTGAGACCGAGATAGCCGCCGGCGGCGCCCGCCTGCCCGGTCGAGAGCTGGCCGCCCGAAGTGTTGTGCGGAAAGCTGCCGTCGACCGTGAAGCTGTGGCCGCGGATGAAGTCGGGTCCCTCGCCCTTGCCGCAGAAGCCGAGATCCTCGAACTGCATGGCGACGATCACCGGATAGTCATCATAAGTTTCGAGCAGGCCGACGTCAGACGTCGTCACACCGGCCATCTGCCACAGCTCGTCCACATCCATCGCCCAGCCGCCGCGATATTGGATTGGATCGTCGGGAAAGGCGTTGTGCCGCTCGATGGTCGCGAGAATGCGTACGAAAGGAACATTCAACGACCGCGCCACGTTCTCGCTGCAGACCAGGAACGCCTCGGCGCCGGCGCACGGCATCACGCAATCGAACAAATGCAGCGGATCGGAGATCGGCCTGGCGCTCATATATTCGTCGAGCGTCAGCGGCTTCTTCATCATAGCGAAGGGAATGGCCCGTGCGTTGTCACGCTGGGCAACGCAGAGCTTGCCGAAATCCTCGCGCGTCGCGCCGTAGAGATTCATATAGTTTTTGGTGATCAGCGCGAAGGAGGCATTCGCGCCGCCGGAGCCGTAAGGATAGACCGCGTCCTGGGCAAAGCGCGAGAAGGTGGTCAGCGTTTTGCGGAACGAATCGACGTGGTTGGTGTCACCGGCCACGCAAGCCACCAACTGCGCGTCACCGGATTGCACCGCCCGCGCCGCGCGGCGCAGGCCCACGATGCCGCTGGCGCCCCCGAACGGCGCATGATCGAGCCAGCGCGGCGTTAGCCCGAGGTGCTGGGTGACCCCGACCGCGGTATCGGGCGCGAGGGTGAAGCTGGATAGGATCAGACCGTCGATGTCGGCCGGACTGACGCCGGCGGCGTGGGTGAGATCGTGCAACGCGCGGCCGATCCACCAATGCGCGGTGTTGATCGAGAACCGCCGATAGGGAACGGTAACGGGCGCGCAGGCCACGATCCCGTCATAGGCCATGCGTGCGCTTTTCATTCCCGGCCCAGACGGATGATCGGCGATCGGCGCATCACATAAACAGCTGGATGTTGCCGAAGGCGGCTTCGCTATTGACCAAATCGACGCGCTTGAGCTTGATCCTTAATTGGCCGTCGACCGCTTTCAGCGTATGCGTCGCCCAGGCGGCGTAGAACTGCTGATCGTCATAGCGCGTTTCGACGTAATGCATCGGCGTCCAGGTGACATATTCGTTCGTCACCTCGTCGCGGCGCTCGATCTGCGGCGTCTGCAGGACGTGATGGCACCGACTCTTCGGCTTCTGCGAGAAGGTGCGATTTCCTTTGAGTCGCTCGACGCGGATAGTGAGCAGCAGTTTGTCCTCGTGCATCAGCGAAGCGCTGAGCCGCGCATCGGTCTGACCCCATTCAAGCGGCATCCAATAAATGCCGTCGTCGGCGAATAGATCGAGCCATTCGTTAAACCGATGCTGGTCGATCAATCGCGCCTCGCGAACGACGAAGTCGATAAGCTCCTGGTCGGTCGGCGGGGTCATGCGGCCCTCCCCTCCATCGACAGCAGCATGTATTTAGCCCAGGCACTGAACTGATTGCGCATTTGCCACTCGGTGGTGCCGTTGGTTTCCGCGGTGACGTCCGGCTTCTCGGCGGGGCTGTACAGCCGTTGCACATTGACCCATTGGTTGGCGTCGACGTGCAGGCCCTCCTGCGCCCGCTCGTACACTTCGACATCGTCGTGGCCGACCACCGACGTCGGCGCGTTGATCAGCCGGTTGTACATCAGTGTGCGCTCAAGCAGCATATCCGGCGCATCCACCAGCCGAAAGGTCCAGGACTCGACCAAAGTCTTGTTGGCGGCGAGCGGCTTGAACAGGCGGATGAGTTGAATCGGTCCCTTGATCATCAGGTTCGGGAAGTAGCAGGTGTTGTGCCGATTCTCGCCGAGGATCGCCTTTGCCCGCGCCTCGCCATAGGCCGCAATCATCTTTTCGTAATAGCCTGGAATCGCCGAATAGTCGGAGTGGATCGAATGATGCACGCCGGTGTGGCCGTGCCCGTTTGGCCAGACGCGAATGCCCATGTTCTCGAAGAACTCGTAGGGTGACACGAACGGCGCGAAGATCTCCACCGCCATGGGCTTTTTGGTGCCGGGCGGGGCGTTCTGCCAGACCGAGATCGCAGTCCCGGCTGAGGATTCGTGCGCCACCATCGGATGGCAGGTGTCGGTCTGGTTCTCGACCAGCATCTTCCAATTGCAGTTGTGCATGTATCGGAAGACGCCGCCGGCGACCTCCAGCCTGCCGGCCGGCGAGCGGTCGACCATGTTGTCGAAGCTCGACAGGCTCTCGCCGAAGAATTCTTCGAAGCCCGGGCCGACGTCGTTGAGCTTGGCGAAGATGAAACCGCGGTAGTTGTGCATGTGACGCACCGCCGCCATACCCTGGGCGCCATGGCTCTGCTCGAAGCCGGTGTTTTCGTAACCCTTCTTCAAAGGAATCGCGAGCAGCGAGCCGTCGGTCTTGAAGCTCCAGGCGTGATAGGGACAACGGAAGAACTTGCCGGCGTTGCCGCAGGTCTCGGTGGTGATGCGCGTGCCTTTGTGCGGGCAACGGTTGTACAGGACCTTCACCGTATTGTCGGTGTGGCGCACCATCAGGATCGGCTGCAGGCCGATGGTCGTGCCGAAATAATCGCCGGGATTGGGCACCTGACTCTCATGGCCGACATAGACCCAGGTGTTGGCGAACAGGTGCTCCATCTCGAGCTGGAACACCTCCTCGTCGATGTAGACGTCCCGATGCACTTCGGCGGGACGAATGAGATCTCGGATAGCTTCCGCATTGCCATGGTATTTCGACATCGTTTTTGCTCCTGTGCCGGTCACAGATCGATGACAAGACGCGGCGTCTTCGATCGCGACACGCAGATTTGCATCTTTGTCCCCTCTGACTTCTCCAAATCGGTGAGGATGTAGTCCCGATGGTCCGGCACGCCTTCGAGCACCTGCACCTGACAGATGCCGCAGTCGCCGCGCTTGCAGTCGTGCAGCGGATCCTTGCCGGCCCCGATGAGGACGTCGAGGATGGTCTTGCCCGGAGGAATTAGAAAACTTTCGCCGGTACTTTTCAACACGACTTCGAAAGGCCGGTCGCCGGCCTGCGGCGCTGCGGCGGTGAACAACTCGAAGCGCAGCCGGCCCTCGGCCCAGCCGCGCTCCTTGGCGGCGGCGACCGCCGTGTCGATCATCGCCCGCGGCCCGCAGCAATAGACCGGCTCGCCCGACGTCAGCGCCGCGAACAGGCCGTCGACGTCGAATACACGGCCCGCAGCGTCGTCCATGTGCAGCGCGAGGCATTCACCGCAGAGTTGTTCGATCTCTTTGACAAAGGCGAGATCGGCCCGCGCGCGACCGGCGTAATGCAGCCGGTAGGATCGCCCTTCCGCGGCGAGCGCCGCCGCCATCGACACAATCGGGGTGATACCGATGCCGCCCGCGAGCAGCACGACCGGTTGCGGCCCCGGTTCGAGCGGAAAATTGTTCGACGGCGCCAACACGCTCACCTGGTCGCCGGCCTTGAGCGCATGCATGAAGCGTGAGCCGCCCTGGCTCGGGTCTTCGAGCCGCACGCCGAGCCGATAAGCGACCGGGCGTGTGGTGGAATCCGGATCGGTCGAGAGATTCATGAGCGAATAGGAGCGGTCGCCGCCGCCCGGCAGCCGCACGCGAATGTGCGCGCCCGGCTGCCACGACGGCAATGGCTCGCCATGCGGGCGGGCGAGCGTGACCGCACGAACCAGCGGCGTTTCCGCGCGCACCTCCGTCACGGTCAGCAGCAGTCCGTCGGCCTCGGTCATTTGCGGGATACTTTAAGCCTAAACTATCACGCTTGGCAACGTCTACGGGCCTTTCGGCCGGGTCAAACTTCTCGATGGTCTCTACGGCAGCATACGAATTCCGGGACCCAGCGGAGACGCATTGCCGCCGCGAGATGCTTTAAGTTAGAAACATTTTTGAGCCAGGACCGATATGCCCTTCGTGACCCCATCCGCCGCCCGCATCGTTGACGACTTAGCGGGTGATTTCGCGCCGCTAGAACGCGCGGTGCCGGCCATGCTGGTCCGCCAGGCCGAACGCCACGGCGGCAAGCCGCTGGTATCGTCCGGCGGGCGGACCTGGACCTATGTGCAGGCGCGCGACGCCGCCGCGCGATTTGGCGCCACGCTGCGCGCGGCAGGCATCAAGCGCGGCGACCGTGTGGCGCTGATTTGCTCGAATCGGCTCGAATTCCTGCGCGCATTCCTTGGCTGCGCCTGGGTCGGGGCGGTGTCGGTACCGGTGAACACGGCGTCCCGCGGCCACCAGTTGCAGCACATCCTGTCGAATTGCGCTGCGCGGCTATTGATCATCGAGGGCGCCTTCACCGCCAATCTCGAGCATCTCGATATCGCCGCGCTGCCGCTCGAAGCAATCTGGACCGTCGATGCGGAAGCGCCCGTCAGAGTGGGCCGCATCGCGGCAACTCAGTTCCCAACGCAGGCCGAACCTTGTGAGGCCGAGACGCTGCGGCCACGCGACACGCTGACGATCCTATACACCTCAGGCACGACAGGCCCGTCAAAAGGCGTGTGCTGTCCACATGGACAATATTTCTGGTGGGGCGCCAACACCGCGGCGCTGCTTGGCCTCGGCGCCAACGACGTGCTGCAATCGACGCTGCCGCTCTTCCACACCAACGCACTCAATACTTTCTTTCAAGCGATGCTGATGGGCATCAGTGTCACTTTTGAAAGACGCTTCTCGGCCTCCGACTTCTACGCCGCGCTCACCCGCTCGCAGGCCACCGCCACTTATGTACTCGGCGCCATGGTGCCGATCCTTTTGTCGCGCCCGCGGGCGGTGGAGGAGAGTGGGCATTGCGTCCGCATTGCGCTGGCGCCCGGGGTGCCGGCGCGCTTCCACGCTGAGTTCACCGAACGTACCGGCATCAAGCTGATCGACGGCTGGGGCTCGACCGAGACGAATTTTGCCCTCGGCACCACCTTCGACAAACAACGGCCGGGAACGATGGGCCCGGTGTTCAAAGGCTTCCAGGCGCGCGTTGTCGACGGCGACGACAGCGACGTCCCGGATGGCACGGCCGGCGAGCTTCTCGTCCGGTCGGACGAGCCTTACGCCTTCGCCACGGGCTACTTCGGCGCGCCGGAGAAAACAGTCGAGGCTTGGCAGAACCTATGGTTCCACACCGGCGATCGCGTCATTCGCGAGGCCGACGGCTATTTCCGTTTCGTCGACCGCATCAAGGATGCAATCCGCCGCCGCGGCGAAAACATCTCCTCTTTCGAAGTGGAACAGGTGCTCTTGAGCCATCCTGCGGTCGCAATAGCCGCTGCTTTCCCCGTACGCTCGTCGCTCGCTGAGGACGAGGTGATGGCGGCGCTCATATTGCATCCCGGACACAGCCTCGCGCCGCTCGATCTCATAAAATACTGCGAACCGCTGCTGCCCTATTTCGCCGTGCCACGCTTCGTCGAATTCGTCGCCACGCTACCCACGACCGAGAGCGGCAAGGTGCAGAAATACAAGCTGACGGAACGGGGCGTGACCGCTGCGACCTGGGATCGTGAGGTTGCGGGCTACAAGCTTAGTCGCGTCTAAAGGTCCGCTTTTCCCGCCATTGTTGACAGCTCAATCACTTTAAGATTGAAATAATTGGCCGTACTGGCGAGAAATCGCAGCGTGGTCGCGAAGTGAGCGTGCCGGTGCGCACCGAATAACTGACGCTTCTCGAATGGCCCCCGTCGCGGGCGACGCCGGCCTTCACGCTTTGGATGGAGAGCACCATGAGAAGACTCGCCCTTGGATTTGCCGCCGTCATTGCACTTGTCTTCGGCGCCAATGCCGCAAGCGCCCAGGATATCAACGTCGGCTTTGTCACCTCGCTCAGCGGGCCCGCGTCCTCGATCGGCCTAAACTACGAGAAGGGCATCAATGCCGCCTATGCTTATCAGAGCGAGGTCGATGGCCATAAGATCAACCTGATCAAGCTTGACGACGGCTCCGATCCGTCGGCCGCCACGGAGGACGCGCGCAAGCTGGTGCAGCAGAGCCACATCGACCTAATGATCGGGACCTCGAGCGCGCCGGGCACCAACGCGATGCTTACGGTCGCCAACGATTCGAAGGTCCCGTTTATCGGTATCTCGCCGGTGAGCCTGCCGATTCCTGCCAGCGGCCATCCCTGGGGCATCGCCGTGCCGCAGACGCCGAACCTGATGGTCAAGGTCATCGCCGACCGCATGAAGCGCGAAGGCATCAAGACCGTGGGATTCATCGGCTTCTCCGATTCCTGGGGCGATCTCGTCTACAACGGTGCGAAGGCGGCGGAAAAGGACGGCGACCCGACGGTGACCAGCAACGAGCGCTATGCGCGCACGGACACGTCGGTCACGCCGCAGGCCCTCAAGGTGATAGAGACCAAGCCGGACGCGCTGCTCGACGGCGGCTCGGCGACGCAGGCCGCGCTGCCACTGCTCGAGATGCGCAAGCTCGGCTTTAAGGGCAACTTCTACGGCACGCCGGCGCTGCTCAACCGCGATTTCGTCCGCATCGGCGGCAAGGCGGCGGAAGGCGTCCAGGTCTCGGCCGGCCCGGTGATCGTCACCGCGCAGCTTCCCGACTCGCATTTCTCCAAGAAGATCGGGACCGATTTCCACGATGTCTTCAAGAAGGTCAACAACACCGAAGCCGACGACGGCTTCTCAGGCTATTCCTTCGACGGCTGGCTGATCTTCTTGAACGCCGTCAAGGAAGCTCTGAAAACGGCGAAGCCCGGCACGCCGGAGTTCCATGAAGCGCTGATGCAGGCGATCTACGCGGACAAGGATCTCGCCGGCGTGCACGCCGTCTATAACTTTACGCCGAAGTCGTATTACGGCGTCGACGCACGCAGTCTCGTCGTAGTCAAGCTCGTCGACGGCAAATGGGTGTACCAGCCCTGACCCATCGTAGCTCTCGCGGCGATCTGAACACGACACCATGAATTCTCAGATCGCCGCGATACTTACTATGGATGGCATCGCCACCGGCGCCATCTATGTCCTGATCGCGCTCGGATTCGTTCTCATTTTCGCCGTCACGCGCATCATCTTTGTTCCCTTCGGCGACATCACGGCCTTCACCGCGCTGACTTTGGCCGATCTCGAGGCCAAGCGCCTGCCGGGCACCGCCTCGATGATCGCGGTGCTGGCCCTCGTCGCGAGCCTGATGCAGATCGCGGTCCTCCTGCGCACCGGCGCCGCCAACCGCGTCCCGCGTGCGCTTCTTTATTATCTCGTGCTGCCGCTTGTGCCCGTCGCAATCGTGTGGGCGACGGCCGGCATCCTTTTACCGGCACCGCTGCGAATCCTTATCACCATCGCATTGATCCTGCCGCTCGCGCCGTTGCTCTACCGCATTGTGTTCTGGCCAATCGCCGACGCCTCGGTGCTGTTATTGCTCATAGTCTCGGTGGCGCTCCACTTTGCCTTAGTGGGCATGGGCCTGCTGTTCTTCGGGCCGGAGGGCGTGCGCACGCAAAGCCTCGTCGACTTCTCGACCGATATCGCTGGCATTCCGGTGTCCGGCGATACATTGCTGATCGTCGGCTCCGCCGCCTTCTTCAGCTTGCTCCTGTACCTGTTTTTCAATTTGACGCTTTACGGCAAGGCACTGCACGCGACGGCCATGAACCGCACCGGCGCGCGGCTGATGGGTATCCGGCCGCTGCGGGCCGGTACCATGGCTTTCCTGCTTGGGTCGCTGCTCGCCGCCGTCTCCGGCGTGCTGATCGCACCGGTCAACACCATCTTCTATGACTCCGGCTTTCTCATCGGCCTGAAAGCCTTCGTCGGCGCCATCATCGGCGGCCTCGTAAGCTTCCCGGTGACCGCGATCGGCTCGGTCTTCATCGGCATCCTCGAGAGCTTTGCCGCCTTTCTGAGCAGCCCGTTCAAGGAAGTGATCGTCTTTTCGATCCTGATCCCCGTGCTGTTGTGGCGCTCCTACTCCGTCGTGGAAGCCGAGGACGAGACCGAGGAATGAGCGCGCGCATGACCAGGCTCGCCGTTCTGGCTGCCGTTCTGGCGTTGCTCGCCGCGCCGTTCTACATGGCGCCGTTCACGATCACGCTTTTGAATTACATCGGTGTCTATTCGTTCGTGGCCCTCGGCCTTGTGCTCTTGACCGGCATTGCCGGCATGGTCTCGTTCGGCCAGGCCTCGTTCATGGGCATTGCCGCCTATGCCACCGCCTGGGCTTCGGGGCTGATGGGCTACTCGCCTTGGCTCGGCTTGCTGCTCGCCATCGTCGTCACATGCGCTGTCGCCGCGATCGTCGGCCTGGTGACCCTCAGGTTACAGGGGCACTTTTTGTCGCTGAGCACTATTGCCTGGGGCCTCGCGCTTTATTTCACCTTCGGCAACATCGCCGGCCTCGGCGCCTATAACGGCATCGGTTCGATTCCGCCGGTGTCGATCGGCGCGTTACCGCTCGTCGGTTCAAGCCAGATCTTCTATCTCATCTGGGGTGCGCTGCTCTTGACGCTTGTTGCCGCGCACAATCTTCTCGGCTCGCGCGCGGGCCGCGCGATGCGGGCGCTGCGCGGTGGCAACACACTGGTCGAATCGCTTGGCATTAATGCCTTGCAGATCCGCCTGGCGACCTTCGTCATCGCGGCGCTGTTGGCGGCTTTGTCCGGCTGGCTCTACGCGCATATGACCCGTTTCGTCAGTCCGACGCCGTTCGACGTGACGATGAGCATCATCTTTCTGATGATGGCAATGGTCGGCGGTTCCGGCTACCTGCTCGGCGCGCTGGTCGGCGCGGCGCTGATCACGCTGCTGAAGAACTGGATCCAGGACATCCTGCCGCTGATCGCGCCAAGCGCATCGGGCCAACTTGAGATCGTCGTATTCTCGGTGCTGTTCATCATTTTCCTGCAGCGGGCCCGTGACGGCATCGTACCTTATGTGGCGCAATGGCTGCCGGAGCCGCAGCATGAGAAGCCGGTCGCGGCCGAAGCGTTGGCGCGCCGTGCACAGCCGGAAAAGGGCGGCGCGCTGATGACCGTCGAGGCGGCGAGTCGCAACTTCGGCGGCCTCACCGCCGTCAACGCGGTCTCCTTCGAGGTGCGCGCCGATGAGATTCTGGCTTTGATCGGCCCGAACGGCGCCGGCAAGACGACGATGTTCAACCTCATCACGGGCGCATTGCGTGCAAGCGCCGGCCGCATCGTCTTCAACGGCAAGGACATCACCCGGGCGTCGGCCTGCACGATCGCACGGGCAGGCATCGCCCGCACCTTCCAGCACGTCAAGCTGCGGCCGAAAATGTCGCTTATCGATAACGTGCTGCTCGGCGCCTACAGCCGCACCCGCGCCGGCTTCTTCGCCGGCGCTCTGCGGCTCGACCGGGCCGAGGAGGATCGCGCGCGCAGCGACGCCATGTACCAGCTTGAGCGCGTCGGGCTAGACGCCCGGCCCTACGAGCTCGCCGGCAATCTGCCGCTCGGCAATCAGCGTCTGCTCGAGATCGCCCGCGCGCTCGCCGCCGACCCTGTGCTCCTCGTGCTTGACGAGCCGGCCGCGGGGCTGCGCCGTCCGGAGAAGCTTAAGCTCGCCGGGCTCTTGCGCACCTTGCGAGCCGAGGGCCTGAGCGTCCTGCTGGTCGAGCACGACATGGACTTCGTCATGACGCTCGTCGACCGCGTCGTGGTAATGGATTTCGGCTGCAAGCTGTGCGAAGGCACCCCCGAAGCGGTGCGTGCTGACGCGCGCGTGCAGGAAGCCTATCTCGGAGGCGTGGCGTGACCGGCCTGCTCGCCATCGAGAAGGTCAGTGTCCGCTACGGCAAGGCCGAAGCCGTGCGCGACGTTTCGCTTGAGGTTGGGCGCGGGCAGACCGTCACCGTCATCGGCCCAAACGGAGCGGGCAAGACCAGCCTATTGACGACCGCGATCGGTCTCCTGACTTGCAGCGGCCGCGTTTACTTCGACGGCCGCGATGTCACCGCGCTCGATACCGAGAGCCGGATCGAAATGGGCTTCTGCCTCGTGCCGGAGCGGCGTGAACTGTTCTCCCGCATGTCGGTCGAGGACAACCTGCGGCTCGGCGCCTACAGCCGGCGCGATGGCACCGCCGCCATAAAGCAGTCGATGGCGGAAGTGTTCGCACGCTTCCCGCGTCTGGACGAACGGCGCGCGCAACGGGCCGGCACGCTGTCGGGCGGCGAGCGGCAGATGCTGGCGCTTGGACGCGCGCTGATGGCGAAGCCGCAGCTTCTGATGCTCGACGAGCCAAGCCTCGGCCTCGCACCACTCGTCACCCGGGAGATTTTCCAGATTATCGCGTCGTTGCGCGATCTTGGCGTTTCAATATTGCTGGTCGAGCAAAACGCGCGCGCAGCTTTGGAAACGGCCGATTTCGGTTACGTCATGGAGGCCGGGGAAATTGTCCATTCCGGCTCGTCGGCCGCTCTGATCAATGATCCACGCCTGATCGCCACCTACTTGGGCGGCAACACATCGGCGAAGGCCTAGATTCCGCTGGAATGGTTCAGAGATCGGCTGGCGGCCGCGCCAAACCGGCTTGCTGCAGCATGCGCAGGAATTCGGAAAGGCGGCTGAGGCGATAAGCCCGCAGGTCTCTATTGCTGTAATCGTAGAAGCCTTTGCCATCGCGCAAACCGTTGCGGCTTTCGGCCATATTCGTCTGAATGATCTCCGGCGCGGCGAAGCGGTCGCTTTTCAGTGCACCGGAAAGATAATGACTGGCGTAATAGAGAATATCGCCACCGCCCCAATCGATGAATTCGAGCAGCCCGAGCACGGCAAATCGGAAACCGAAGCCATAGCGGACAGCTTTGTCGACATCCTCGGCTGTCGCCACGCCCTCCTCCACCAACCGGGCCGCTTCATTCATCGCTAAGGCTTGGATGCGGGGCACGATATAGCCTGGTGAAGCCGCACACTCGACCGGCACTTTGCCGATTGACATCAACAAATTCATCACGGTTTCGACCACGTGCCGCTCCGTGGATTTCGTCGGGCTGACCTCGACCAATGGCACAAGGAATGCCGGGTTGAGCCAGTGCACGTTGAGGAAAAAGCGCGGCCGGCCTGACAAGTCGGCGAGTTGGGTCGAAAGAAATGTCGATGTGGTTGACGCGACAATTGATTCGGGATCCGCGAGCCGATCGATCAGGGCCAAGGCCGACGTTTTTGCCTCGAGAGTTTCCGGCACCGCCTCGAAAACGAAAGTCACACCTTGCAGCGCAGCGGCCGCTTGGCTGCAGGGATATAACGCCACCCGCTGCATGATCGGATCGACGGCTCTCGGGTCAAAGCCGCCGAGCTCGGCAATCGTCCCCAGTGAACCGCGGATCTCATTGCCGGCCTCGGCAAAGAATTGCTCTTGCTTTGCGTCGTCGCGCGGTTTGCCGTCGACCAAGCGCACCGCATGGCCGGCATAGGCAAACGCGTGGGCGATGCCGCGGCCCATGCGGCCGGCACCGACACAGGCAATAATGGGGCGCTGCACTTGCGTCATCGAAACCCGTCGCGCAGCAGTGCCCGCAGGCTGTCCCGGGTCTCCTCGGCAAGCCCCAGCGACGCCAGAGTGCGGCCGGTCTTGCGAAAATCATTGGCGCTCGCGGCGCCGGCAACGTCGAGAAGGCCGGCGCCCACCGGCACCGGCACGCCGGCCCATTGGCC
>DATAWA010000182.1:0-4312 GCA_036267435.1 Xanthobacteraceae bacterium
TCGGGCATGGGCCATCACATCGGCGACGAGAGCGTCAGCATGGAATGGTCGCAGATTTGCAACGACCTGATCGCCCGGGTGGTCTCGCTGTTCCCCAAAAACTTCATCGGCGTGTGCCAATTGCCGCAATCGCCGGGCGCCGATCCCGCGCACTCCGCCGCCGAGCTCGAGCGCTGCGTGAAGATGGGTTTCGTCGGCTGCAATCTCAATCCGGATCCGTCGGGCGGCTATTTCAATTCGCCGCCGATGACCGACAAATCCTGGTTCCCGCTATACGAGAAGATGATCGAACTTGACGTGCCCTGCATGATTCATGTCTCCGGCTGCTGCAACCCGGCGATGCACACCACCGGCTCATATTATCTAAACGCCGACACCATGGTGTTCATGCAGGTGCTTCTGTCCGACCTGTTCAAGACTTACCCCAAGCTGAAATTCATCATTCCGCACGGCGGCGGCGCGGTGCCGTTCCATTGGGGCCGCTTCCGCGGCATCGCGCTCAACAACGGCAAGCCGGAGCTCGCCGAGATCATGGGCGAGAACATCTTCTTCGACACCTGCGTCTACCATCAGCCCGGCATCGATCTTTTGACCAACGTGGTGCCGGTCGACAACATCCTGTTCGCCTCGGAGATGGTCGGCGCGGTGAAGGGCAACGATCCGCGGACCGGCTTCGGCTTCGACGATACCAAGCGCTATGTCGACAAGGCGCCGATCAGCGATGCCGACCGCAACAAGATTTTCGCCGGCAATGCGCTGAAGGTGTACGGAAGGCTTAAAGACGCGGCGGCGGTGAAGGCGCTCGCATAGGCGAAACCGGCATTGGTCAAGACGGCGAAAAAACGGACCGAGCTGCGGGCACAAACGCGCAAGCATGTCGTCCGCGTCGGCGCGCGCGAAATCGAGACCCGGGGGCTGGCCGAAGGTTTCTGGACCGACCTCTATCACCGCGCGCTCATCGTCTACTGGCCGGTCTTCTTCGGCACCGCGGCGGCGATCTTCATCGCGCTTAACGCGGTATTCGCGTTCTTATTCTGGCTTGGCCATGAGCCGATCGCCAATACCAATCCCGCGATCCCGCTGCCGCTTAATCTTTTCTATTTCTCGATCGAGACGCTTGCCACCGTCGGCTACGGCGACATGCATCCGCAGACCGATTACGGTCATCTCGTCGCCACGGTCGAAATCTTCACCGGGATGTCGTTCCTGGCGGTGATGACTGGGCTCATTTTTGCGCGGTTCTCGCGACCGCGCGCCAGATTCATTTTTGCCCGCCATCCGATTGTCGGTCAGCATTTCGGCAAAAAGACACTCATGATCCGGGTCGCCAACGAACGGCACAACACCATCTCGCAGGCCACGGCGCGGCTGTGGCTGTTGCGGATCGAAGAAACCGACGCCGGCGCCCAGCTCCGGCGCTTTTACGAGCTGAAGCTCGAGCGCAGCGAACATCCGATGTTCGCGCTGAGCTGGACGATTTTTCACGCCATCGACAAGGCGAGCCCGCTGCACGGCGTCACCGCGAACGATCTGGCGCAGACGGACGGCGCGCTCGTGCTCAATCTCAGCGGCGTCGACGACAATTCGGCGCAGCATCTTTTCGCGCGGCAGATCTATTCGCACAAGGACATCCGCTGGAACCACCATTACCGCGACATCCTCGCCCACTCGGACGACGGCAGGCTGTTGATCGATTACGGCCTGTTTCACGAGGTCACGCCGGACGAGGCGTAAGCGTCGTGCGCTCGGCTAGCCTACGGCGCGCAGGCGTTGCCGCGCACGGCCGACCCAATTGCCGAGCGCCTTGACCGTGCGCGGCGAGGTCTTGCCGTAGTCGAGCGCGATGACGTGCTCGACCGGAGCCGGAGGTAGGGAGCGGCCGCGCTTGCCGCCATTGCGGGCGCGCCGCGATTTGACGCTGAACTTCTTGGCGTGCTTCAGCGCGATCGGGCCGACATGGGTGAGAAACACTTTCTCATGCGGCCGGGTCAGTGTTTCGATGGCTTTCTTCAGCGGCAGGAATTTCACCGCCTTGACGTCGCCCATCAGCTCGTGCGTCGGCGGCCCGATCACCCGCATCAGCCAGAACTGCACGATCTTGAGCCGGCCTTCGGCCATGTAGGACATCGAGCCGAGGAACTCGTGGACCGAGGTGTCGTAGCCGGTCTCTTCGAGGACCTCGCGCTTGGCCGCGATATGGGCGCGCTCGCGCGCCAGGAGTTTGCCCTTCGGCAGCACCCACGCCTTTTCCCGGCGCATCCGTACCACCGCGATGCGCGGCCGAGCGTCTCCGCGAAGCACGATGCCGCCCGCCGCCAGGATCGGCGCGGTGCCCTTCGCCGAATCAGTCATGGCAAATTTATGCCGAACGCGCTCGTGCCCCGCAAGCCGGGAATTGCCCGATGGTGTTTATGACATCGTGATGACGATCTTGCCGAAATGCGCGTTGGCGCGCATGACGCCAAGCGCCGGCGCGATCTCGGCGAGCGGGTAGCTCTTGTAGATCGGTAAGGAGAGCTTGCCGGCTTCCATCGCCGGCCACAGGTCGGCGCGCCAGCGCCGATTGATCTCGCGGACCTCTTCGGCGCTGCGGGTGCGGAAGGTGACGCCGATATAGTCGATGCGCTTGAGCGCATGCTTGTCGAAATCGAATTCGCCGGTGTTGCCGCCGAGCCGGCCGACATTGACGATGCGGCCGAGGATTTTGGTTGCTTCGAGATTGCCGTTCATCACGCCGCCGGAAATCAGATCGACGACGAGGTCGACCCCTTTGCCGCCGGTCGCCTTGTTCACTTCGAAGGGCCAGTTCGGCACGGCGGTGTCGAGCGCGAGATCGGCGCCGTACTCTTTGAGCCGCGCCCGGCGCGCGGCATTGGTCGAGGTGCCAATGACCAGCGCGGCGCCCATGGCTTTGGCGATCTGCATGCCCATTAGCCCCATGCCGGCGCTGGCGCCCTGCATCAAAAAGCTCTCGCCGCGTTGCAAGCGGCCGGCGGTGACGACCGCGTTGTGCATGGTCTGCAGCGCCACCGGAAAGCACGCTGCCTGCTCGAAGGTCATGTTGTTGGCGGGAATCTTATGGGCGCGGCCGGCGTCGGTGGTGACGTATTCGGCGAAGCCGCCCGGCGCCGAGGCCATGACGCGGTCGCCGGGTTTGAAATCCTTGACCTCGCTGCCGACCGCGGCCACCTCACCGGAGCATTCGAGGCCAAGCCGCGCGCCGATGCCGCCGACGCTGCCGTGCTGAACGCCCGAAGCGACCAGAAGGTCGGCGCGGTTGAGGCTCGACGCCCGTACCTTGATCAGGACTTCGTTCGGCTTCGGCTCGGGTGTGGGCAGGTCGCGGACTTCCGCTCCCTGTTCGCCGACCACGGCTGCTTTCATGACGCTTCCTCCGGTTTTGCTTTTAAGGCCTGTGCTATCGTTCATCGGTGCGAAGTTCAACCGGGACGGCCGGGTTCCGATGGAGCCGCGCCCCGACATCCGCTAGATTGGCGCCATGAACCAGGCCGTCCGCCCGCAACGAATCGCCGCTTCGGTCTGTCCGCACGATTGCCCGTCGACCTGCGCGCTCGAAGTCGAAGTGTTCGACGCCCGCACCATCGGCCGCATCCGCGGCGCGCCCGACAACGCCTATACCGCCGGCGTGATCTGCGCCAAGGTCGCGCGCTACGCCGAGCGCGTGCATCATCCCGACCGTTTGCTGGCGCCGCTGCGCCGCGTCGGCCCGAAAGGCTCGGGCGAGTTCGCGTCGGTGTCCTGGGACGACGCGCTCGATCTCGTCGCGGAAGCCTTCACCCGCGCCGAGGCGCGTCACGGCTCGGAAACGGTATGGCCGTATTTTTACGCCGGCACCATGGGTTATGTGCAGCGCGACGGCATCCACCGCCTGCGCTACGCCAAGAACTATTCCGGCTTCTTCTCCACCATCTGCGTTAATCCGGCCTGGACCGGCTTCATCGCCGGCACCGGAAAACTCGCCGGCGCCGATCCGCGCGAAATGGCGAAGTCCGATCTCGTCGTGATCTGGGGCACCAATGCGGTGAACACCCAGGTCAATGTGATGACGCACGCGACGCGCGCGCGCAAAGAGCGCGGCGCCCAGATCGTCGCCGTCGACGTCTACATGAATTCGACGATGAAGCAGGCCGATCTCGCGGTGCTCCTGCGGCCCGGCACCGACGGCGCGCTGGCCTGCGCGGTGATGCATTGCCTGTTCCGCGACGGCAAGGCCGACTGGGATTATCTGGAACGCTACACCGACGCGCCGTACGAGCTTGCCGCGCATGTCAAATCGCGCGATCCGGCCTGG
>DATAWA010000183.1:0-9195 GCA_036267435.1 Xanthobacteraceae bacterium
ATGCCGGCGGCGTTCATCACGATGATTTCGGAATCCGAGCTCAGCTTGTTGATGACATGCGCCGACGCCATCACCAGCGCGATCGGCGCGATCATCATGACCAGGAGCGGGATGATCAGCCCGGTGATGCCGACGAAGACGAGCAGGGTCTGCCGCTGACTCGTGATCAGATCGAATTCGCGCATCGCCTGCGTGAACCAGATCACGACGGTCAGACTGACAAGGGTAATCAAGAACGCGCCCATCGTGGCGCGAAACATGTAGCGGCCGATCGACCCCATCGGACTCCACTTCCCCACAATCGGTCCGCGCGATTACGGCGCCAATCCCCGGCGCCATTATCGCCCCGCGGACCGAACTCCCCAGAGCGGCTATTTTCATGCGGGGACAAAGTGGCTTCGCCAAGGCAAAGCTATTGAACATGCACACTAAAGCGTTAATACGGCCGTTTGATAAAGGCAGGCCCGCCGCCGCCCGGCTTTGACGCCTCAGACGGCTTTGCACAACCGGCCGTCCGGTTCATAACTTGGAAACCGTAACGCTGCGCCGGTCAGTCGGCCGCATTGCGCCAAGCTCACAAGGAATGCCTCATGGCCGCCGCTCTCAAATTCAACTTCACCGGCTTCGCTCATCCGCGCGGTGTTCTCGTTGTGTTCTGCGAGGAGAATCTCAAACTCGGGGCGGCCACCCAGCGCGCGCTGGCGCCGGTGGGAGATCTTCTTCGCCGCGCGGCGGCCGCCGACCGCTTCACAGGGAAAAACGGCTCGATTCTCGATATCATTGCACCCGGCGGCCTGAATCTGCCGCGGCTGGTCGTGGTCGGCATCGGCAAAGAGACCGATCTCAAGCCTCGCGACATCGTCAAACTTGGCGGCATTGCCATGGGCAGAGTGCCATCGGCGGCGACAGTCGCGACGATATTCGCTGAATTCGGCTCTGGCGCACTCAAGGCTGACCAAGTCGCCAATCTGGCGCTGGGCGCGCGGCTTCGCGCCTACACTTTCGATCTCTACAAGACCAAGCGCAAGGAAGGCGAAGAGCGGCCCAACAAAGTGGAGGTGAATTTCGCCTGTTCCAATTCGGCCTCGGCCGGGAAGGCCTGGGCGGCGAAAGACGCGATCGCCAATGGCGTCCTGTTGGCCCGCGATCTCGTCAACGAGCCGGCGAACGTGCTTTATCCGGCAGAATTCGCACGCCGCGCCGCAGCGCTAACCAAGCTCGGCGTCAATGTCGAGGTTCTCGACGTCGCGGCGATGAAAAAGCTCGGCATGGGCGCGCTGCTTGGCGTCGGGCAGGGCTCCGCGCATGATTCCAAGCTTGTCGTCATGCGCTGGAACGGCGGCAAGCGCGGGACCGATCCGGTCGCCTTCATCGGCAAGGGCGTTTGCTTCGATACCGGCGGCATCTCGATCAAGCCGGCGGCCGGCATGGAAGACATGAAAGGCGATATGGCGGGCGCCGCCTGCGTCGTCGGCTTGATCCGGGCGCTTGCGGTGCGCAAGGCCAAGGTCAATGCGGTTGGCGCCATTGGCCTTGTCGAAAACATGCCTGACGGCAAGGCGCAGCGGCCCGGCGACATCGTCAAGACTATGTCTGGGCAAACCATCGAGATCATCAATACCGATGCCGAAGGCCGTCTCGTCCTCGCCGACGTGCTGCATTACGTCAATAAGCGCTTCAAACCCAAATTCATGGTCAACTTGGCGACATTGACCGGCGCCATCATCGTCGCCTTGGGGCATGAATATGCCGGCATGTTCTGCAATGACGATAAGCTCGCCGAGCGGCTGAGCAAGGCCGGCGAAGCCACGGGCGAGCGCGTCTGGCGCATGCCGTTGGGCCCGGAATACGACAAGATGATCGACTCGAAGTTTGCCGATATGAAAAATACCGGCGGCCGCTGGGGCGGCGCGATTACCGCGGCGCAATTGCTGCAGCGTTTTGTCGGCAAGACACCGTGGGCTCATCTCGATATCGCCGGCACCGGGATGGATTCGCCGCAGAACGATATCAACAGGAGCTGGGCGTCGGGCTGGGGCGTGCGCCTGCTCGATCAACTCGTGGAAGACCATTACGAGCGGTGAGGGCCTCCGCATGACGGAAATGCTCTTCTACCATCTCAAAGGCCAGACGCCGGAACAGGTGTTGCCAGCGCTGCTTCAGAAATCGCTTAAACGCGGCTGGCGTGTCGTGGTTCAGGCCTCCTCAGAGGAACGTGTCGAGGCGCTCGATGCGCATCTATGGACATGGCGGGACGACGCATTCCTGCCGCACGGCACGTGGCGCGATGCTGAAGCGGCCAAGCAGCCGATCGTGCTTACGGTCAATGACGGCAATCCGAATGGCGCGGCGGTTCGTTTCCTTGTCGACGGCGCAACCATGCCGGGCGGTGGTGGCGGTTATGACCGTATTGTGGTGCTCTTCAACGGCGAGGATCCGGACGCGGTCGATGCCGCGCGCGCGCGTTGGACGACGGCCAAAGCCGAGGGAATTGAAGTCACCTATTGGCAGTCCGACGAGCAAGGTCGCTGGCGTCGCCAAGGTTGACTTCGCCGCAATTCTGATACTGCCGTAAGAATAAACCATATCTAATTGATTACAAATATGTTTTTGCGATTTAATTATAAGTCATCGAGCCCGGTTCAACCGTCAGTCTTTGGCACTATATTTTTTGCTCAGTTGCTTACTTGGATGCTATAGTTTGTTCCATGAACAAAAATTCAGTGAAAAAGAAACGTCCCGCCAAGGCGAGTGTGAAGGCGAGCGTAAAGTCGAGTGCCACTACGAGCCGCGGCACAGCGGCTCGCAAGGCCCCTGCTCGATCGGCGGCGGCTGCGCGCAAGCCCGCAGCAACGCGGCGATCGGCACTTGAGTTGGATGTGCATTCGGCGGTGCGAATTGCCGTTCCCGCGGCGGCAACGATCACCGTCGCGCAGGTGGCCGCGATCGCTCCGTCTTTGAAGACGCACAAATATCGCGTTGGCCAGACTGTGTTTTATACGTCGAGCCCGATCAGCCGGCCCGGCGCGAGCGGCAGCTACAAAGTTGTCCGTTTGCTGCCGTCCGACGGCGAGGATTATCAGTACCGGATCAAGAATGCCGGCGAAGCCTTCGAGCGCGTCGCCAAGGAAAGCCAACTCGAAATCGAGTCCTGACGGTCCATTTGAGCGGCGGCGCCGCTTAGGCCGCTGCGCCATATTTCCGCCGCGGCAATCGGCACGGTAGTTCCGTTTTGGGGTGCTAGATGTTCGGTGTTGATCCCGACGTCGGGAGCTCGGCGTTGCGCCTGTGGGTCTCCGCCGGCTCGGCGGCGTTGCTCGTTTTCATTTGTGCGCTGGCGTTCGACTGGACGCGGACCAGAACGGTCGCCCGCGTTGGCGTCGTCATCCTCGGCGCCGTGCTGGGCGCAACCTTGGCCTGGGCTTTTCTCGATGCCGCCTCGGTACGTGATCGCAGCGCCGAACGCCGCGCGCTGGAGGCGCGCGCGGCCGAACTCAATACCGAGAGCCTGGCGCCGGGGTCGCCGCTTGCCTGCCTCAATGGACTTGCCGGTGATGAAGTCGAAGCGGCTTGTGAAAAAGCTCTGTTTGCATCGCCGTCAACCGTCGCCAGCGCCACGTCTTACGTCGCGGCCCGTTTTTCACTGCTTGCCGACATCATCGCCTATACCAAGCGCGGCGGCGGCAACATCAACAGCGTGTTGCTGCCGTTGCGCCACTCGCTGGAGGCCGACCGCTTCGGCTTCGTCGCCCATACGCTGGCAGTCGCCGACCGCTGCACCAGCGATCATTGCGCGGCGCTGGCTCTTCTCGACAATCCGGGCCGGGTGCGCGCGAATTTGAGTGGCCAGACCCTCGAACGCTATCTCGACCGCTATCTCACGGTCTGGGCCCAGGCGCCCGGAACCCCGCTCGCTGATGCGAGTGCGCCAGCCGCCGGCCCGCCAGCCCCGCCGCACAAATTCGTCGATATCGACTTTCCGAGCGCGGCGTCGATTCCGGCGGTCAGCATCATGAACCCGGAGCCGCCCGGGCCGCCGGCGGTCGCCGCCGTCGCCGCTGCCACGGCCGGCGAACCAAAGGGGCATGACGCGCAACCGGCGCCACGGCGGACCCAGCGTAAGCCGTCGCCGGCCAGTCCTCCACCGCCGCAAGCCGCCGAGGAAGGACCGGCCGTCGATCCAGTGTGGAATCCACGAGCCGCACCGGGCGTCCCCGCCGCTCCTGCGACGGCCGCTGCCGCTCCGGTCGTTCCGGCATCGGCCGCCACTGCGTCGCCTGCGGCAAACGCCGCGCCCCAGGTCGCCGGGCCGGTCCAGCTCTATCCGTTTCCGCCGTCGCCGCTGGCAGGAGCTGCGCCGCCTAAAACACAATGACAGGACCTATTCCGTCGAAGGCGGGATCACCCGGGTCGTGTAATAACGCACGCGAGGGGTCTGACAGCGGTCTGGCATTCCACTGGCGGACGTTCCCGAAAACCGCTGAGCGCAGCTCGGGATCATGTTCTATGCTCCCGCCATGCTCCGCTCCGTTCTAATAGCCAATCGCGGGGAAATCGCTTGCCGCATCGCGCGGACCGCCAAGCGCCTCGGTTTGCGCACGGTCGCCGTCTATTCCGGCGCCGACGCCGATGCGCTGCACGTACATTTATGCGACGAGGCCTATTGCATCGGCGGCGCCGAGCCGCGCGAAAGCTATCTCTCGATTGAACGGGTGATCGCGGCCGCCCGGCAAGCCAAAGCCGAGTGCATTCACCCGGGTTATGGCTTTCTGTCCGAAAATGCCGACTTCGCGGCGGCCTGTGCCGAAGCCGGAATAGTCTTTGTCGGGCCGCCGGCGGCGGCCATTCGCGCCATGGGGCTGAAGGACCGCGCCAAGGCACTCATGGAGAAAGCGCGTGTGCCGATCGTGCCGGGTTATCACGGCGAGCGCCAGGACGCGAAATTCCTCAAGGAAAAGGCTTACGAGATCGGCTATCCCGTGCTGATCAAACCGGCCGCCGGCGGCGGCGGCCGTGGCATGCGCCGTGTCGACAAGCACGCCGATTTCGAAACCGCGCTCGATGGCGCGATCCGGGAAAGCCAGTCGGCGTTCGGATCGGGCCGAATTCTGATCGAGAAATATATCGTCGCGCCGCGGCATATCGAATTTCAAATTTTTGCCGATCGCTACGGCAATACTATTCATCTCGGCGAGCGTGACTGCTCGCTGCAACGTCGGCATCAAAAAGTGATCGAAGAAGCTCCGGCGCCCGGCATGACCGCGGATTTGCGGGCGCAGATCGGCGCTGCCGCAATCGCGGCGGCCAAAGCGGTCGACTATTGCGGCGCCGGCACTATCGAATTTGTCGCCGACGGCGGCAATGGACTGTGCGCCGACGCCATCTGGTTCATCGAAATGAACACCAGGCTTCAGGTCGAGCATCCAGTCACCGAAAGGATCACGGGGCTCGATCTCGTGGAATGGCAGTTGCGGATCGCGGCTGGCGAGAAGCTGCCGTTGACGCAACAGCGCGTCCGCTTCAACGGCCATGCCGTGGAAGCGCGGATTTATGCCGAGGATCCCGAACACGATTTTTTGCCGTCAACCGGTCCGGTGGTAGCTCTCCAATTGCCGGACGATGTGCGCGTCGACGCCGGCGTCGCGGCGGGCGGGCAAGTCTCGCCCTACTACGATGCGATGGTCGCCAAGCTGATCGCGCACGCGCCGACGCGCGAAGCCGCCCTGCATCGTTTGGCCGACGCGCTCGACCGGACGCTGATCGCGGGCGTGCGTAACAATGTCGGGTTCCTGGCCAATTTATGCCGTGCCGACGAATTCAAGCGCGGCGCGGTCGATACCGGCTACATCGACGGTCATCTCGAAAAGCTCGGCGCAGCGCCGCAACCGCGCGACGATGCCGCTGCCGCGCTCGGCGTCACGCATATTCTCGATGGCGCAGCCGCCCCGGACGCCGGCGAGATCTCGGCAACGGATACGCTTTCGCCCTGGGACGCTCGCGACGGCTTCCAGTTTGGCGGCGTCCGCGCCGTCACCGTCCCGGTTGTCATCGACGGCGATGGCGCCGATGCCGCCGTCATTTACGGCAAGGACGGTATGCAGGTCAGCGTCGGCGGCCGCGCTCCGGCGGCGGACGCCAAGGTGTTCGAGGCGTGGCGGGAGGTCCGAGAGGTTTATGTGTTGCGCGGCGGCCGCCAGACCCGGGTGCGGCTGAAGGATTTTTCCGCCGCGATCACGGCCGCGGCCGCCGGCGATGGCGTCATCAGGGCACCGATGCACGGCCGCGTACTGGAGCTTCTTGCTGCCGTCGGCGAGCGCGTTGCCCTGGGTCAACGTCTTGCCGTTATCGAGGCGATGAAGATGGAACATACGCTGCGCGCGCCGTTCGCCGGTGTGGTCCGTGAAGTTCCTGTGAGTAGCGGCGCCCAAGTTGTGGAAAGCGCGCCGATCATGGTGCTAGAGCCGGTCCCCGATGGCGACCGGCCGACATAAAGTAGGACAATGCCAAGTAGGACAATGCCGCTTCATCTCATCAAGCTCTGCGTCGGTTGCGACTCGGTGTCGGACCTCGAAGACTGGATCAAGCAAAAGCTCAAGGCCAAGCGTAAGGCCGGCGAGAAGGCCGAGCACATCCACCGGACGCGGATGGTGCCGAAGCGCGCCTCGGAACTGACCGAGGGCGGCTCGCTGTTTTGGGTCATCCGCGGCGAAGTGACGTGCCGCCAGCGCATTCGCGCGGTGCGACCGTTCCGCGACAAGGACGGCATCGGACGCTGCGGTCTCGTGCTCGATCACAAAGTGGTGCTGGTCGAGCCGCGCCCATACCGGGCCTTTCAGGGCTGGCGCTATCTTGCCGCGGCAGACGCGCCGCGCGACCTCGACAAAGTGGCGAAAGGCGCGACCGCCATGCCGGAGGAGTTGCGTCGCGAGCTGCGCGAACTCGGACTGATGTAACACCCATGGCGCATGGCGCTGCGCGCAGCGATCGCGTAACATCCGGCACCATCCTGAAATAGGCTTGCGGAGCAAGAAGAATGATTATCGGCAGCGAGAAGGACATCACCCCTGCGGTGCTCAAGGAATATGAGCGCATCAAAAATCCGCGGTTGCGCGAGGTAATTGCGGCGCTGGTGCGTCATATGCATGCCTTCGCGCGCGAGGTGAAGCTGACCGAAGAAGAGTTTCAGGCCGCCATGGCCTATATCGTCGGACTCGGCAAACACACCACCGAGACCCATAATGAGGCGGTCTTGATGTCCGGATCGCTCGGCTTCTCCAGCTTGATTTGCCTTCTCAACAACGGCAATCGCGGCCAGACCGAGACCGACGCCAATCTGCTCGGCCCGTTCTGGCGCATGAATTCGCCGCCCACCAAGAATGGCGACACCATCATCCGCTCGCCGACGCCAGGGCCGGTGCTGTTTGTCGATGCCTGGTTCCGCGACACCAAGGGCGCCCCGATCGCCGGCGCGGAAGTCGACATTTGGCATTCCTCGACCGAAGGGTTTTACGAGAACCAGGACCCGGTCCAGGCCGACATGAATCTGCGCGGCAAATTCACCACCGACAAGGACGGTCATATCAGCTTCCGCAGCGTCAAGCCAGCGGGCTACCCGATCCCGATCGACGGCCCCGTTGGTGAGCTGTTGCGCGCCGCCGGACGGCACAATATGCGGCCGGCGCATCTGCATTTTCTGACGTATAAGCCGGGCTTCAAGACGCTAGTCTCGCAGATCTACGATCCGGAAGACAAGAACATCGAGACCGACGTGCAATTCGGCGTCACCCGCCACCTGATCGGCAACTACGTCAAACACGAAGAAGCCTGCACCCGCGCACCCGACGTCAAGGCGCCGTGGTACTCGATCGAGCATAGTTTCGTCATGGAAGGCGGAGCGGCGAAGCTGCCGCGGCCGCCGATCACCGGCAAGGCGCAAGGCGAACGGCCGGAGATCCCGCATCTCGAAGCGGTGTGAGTGACGTCGCCGGCGCCGGCGACGGACAACAAGAACCAAGAACGGGAGGATAGAATCATGAAGCGAAGAACGCTGCTCAAAGGCATCGCCGCGACCGCGGCGGGCGGCTTGTTGGCCCGTCCCGCCATTGCCGCCAATGCGCCGCTGAAGATCGGCTGCAGCCTGCCGCTGACCGGGGCCGGCTTCACCGCGGTCGGCCGCGAACTCACCGGCGCGCTAAAAGTCTATATGCAGCAGCATGGCGATACCGTCGCCGGCCGCAAGATCGAACTCATCATCCGCGACGACGCCGGCGTTGCCGACAACGCGCGGCGCCTGGTGCAGGAGATGATCGTCAACGACAAGGTCGATATCGTCGGCGCCGGCATCACGCCCTGCACGTTATCGATCGCGCAACTCGTGACCGAGGCCAAGAAGGCGACCTTCTGCATGAGCTCCGGCGCTTCGATCACGACGACCAAGTCGCCGTATTTCGTGCGTGCCGGCTTCATCATCGCGCCGCAGGCCTGGACGCTCGCCGAGTGGGCGATCAAGAACGGCTCCAAGCGCGTCGTCACCTTGGTCAATGACTGGGCGCCCGGGACCGAGGCCGAAAACGCCTTCAAGACCCGGTTCGGCCAGGTCGGCGGCACGGTCCTGGACTCGATCCGCATTCCGTTGGCCAGTCCCGACTTCGCGCCGTCGCTGCAGCGCATCGCCGACCTCAAGCCGGACACCGCGTTCATTTATTTCCCCGGGCCACAGGCGCCGATCTTCACCCGGCAGTTCCAGGAGCGGGGGCTGGACAAATCGGGCATCAAGGTGATCGGCCCGGGCGACCTCTGCGACGACGACAGTCTCAACAACGCTGGCGATCAGATGATCGGGCTTATCACCGCCGGACCGTATTCGGCGGCGCATAATTCGGCGCTGAACAAGACCTATGTCGCCGATTTCCAAAAGACGGTCGGCGAACGCCCGGACTTTGCATCACTCGGCGCCTATGACGGGCTGCATATGGTCTACGAGGCGCTGAAGAAGACCGACGGCGACGCCGATGGCGACAAATTGGTCTCCGCCATGAAGGGCATGGCCTGGGAAAGCCCCCGCGGCCCGATCTCGATCGATCCGGCGACCCGCGACATCGTCAGCAACATCTATATGCGCAAGGTCCAAAAGGTCGACGGACAGCTCTGGGCCATGGAGTTCGAGACGTTTCCCAACGTCAAGGACCCGATGAA
>DATAWA010000184.1:0-3410 GCA_036267435.1 Xanthobacteraceae bacterium
GGCGCACGCGCTCGGCTTCACCTGGTACAACGTGCTCCACTGCACCAACTGGGTGGTCAACGGCATGGGCGAGCGCTTCCCCAAGCTGCCGGTGGTGTGGATCGAGTCCGGCCTCGCCTGGGTGCCGTTCCTGATGCAGAAACTCGATCACGAATTCATGCTGCGGCCGTCGGAAGCCCCGCTCCTGAAAAAGAAGCCGTCAGACTACATGCGCGACATGTACTATTCCTCGCAGCCGATGGAAATTCAGGACATGGGCGCGCTGGAGTGCACCTTCCGCATGATCAATGCCGAGACGCAGCTCCTGTACTCGTCGGACTATCCGCATTGGGATTTCGACCTGCCGGCGACGATTTACGACTTGCCGTTCCTGTCGGAGAAGGCGAAGCACAACATCCTCGGCGGCACCGCGGCGCGGCTGTTCAAGCTGCCGCCGCGCAACGACAAGCAGAAAGATAATCTCAAGCGCTTCGGCAATCTCACCGCGGTGGCGGCCTAACCGCGGCGCGAAAACAGCCCTTCACTCCGAATGCCCGGCTCGCGCCGGGCATTTTTATTATCTCCGCCACATGTGGATTCGGCGGCTTCCGCCGTCAATTGCGGCACAAGCGGGGCATGGAACCGGACGCCGTTTCAAACGTTACAAATTGCGTCTATTTATCAATCCGTTGCCGATGGTTGTGCGATGCACAAAATGCTGGCTTTTTCGTCATTGAGCCGTTATGTATCCGGTATCAGCCGACAATCGAGGGATGAGGGAATGAAGCTAGTTTTAGCAGCCGGTTTCGTTTTGGGTGTTCTCAGTGTTTCCGCCACCGCCGCCAATGCTGTCGATCTCGCCGAATTGGCGCCGTGCCGGCCGGCCGCGGCGAGATTTTGTGACCGTGAGGGCGGCATGACCTGGAATAACCTGATGCGCTGCGGCGCGACGCTCGCCGCTCACAGCTGGCGCGTCGGAGACGAATGCCGGGCGGTTTTGCGCAAATACGGCCAGCTCTGAGCTCTACTTCAATTTGTAGCGTAGTCGCGTTTGTACAAACCCCGGCGCCAAGGCGCCGGGGTTTTTGTTTGTGCAGGCATGACATTCCGCAAGCCGCGAAAATCAGCCGGCGACAACGAGCCTGGCAAGTTCAATCGGTGCCTGACTTCAGTTCTTTGATCTCTCTTATCTGAGCCTCGCTCAGCCCGCGGATGAAATCAGGCAGCGGGATGAAACCGACAGGCTTGAGATAGTCTGCGGCGTTACCACCGGTTTCGGAGATGCTCCAGCGCAAGAACGAGCGCAGCGCATCGGCCGTCGCCGCATTGGGCTGCGATTTCGAGACGACGGCGTATTCGTAGTTGATCAGTGGGTAGCTGTTGTCGCCGGGAGCATAAACGAGGCTGATGCGCTCATAGGGCGGCGTGCGTGGATCGAGCTGGGCGGCGGCATCGGCGATTGATGCCGGCGTAGGCAGCAAGAACTTGCCGTTTTGGTTCTCGACCATGGCAGTGCCGAGACCGGTTTTGGCGATTTCTGCGCCGTAGCTGATACCCACGTAACCGATCGAGTAGGGGTTGGCGGCGAGCGCCGAAACGAGACCGTCATTTCCAGTCGCGGTCTTTTCCGCGGCAACATTGGGCCAAGTGACGGTGCTGCCGTAGCCTGGATTATTTTCCCACTTGTCCGCGGAGAAATCCAGGAACTGGGTGAAGATGAAGGTGTCACCCGACCCCTCGGCGCGGCGAACCGGAATGATGGTCTGGTGCGGCAGTGCCACGCCCGGATTCATCGCTTTGATCGCGGGATCGTCCCTCTGCGTGACGGCGCCGGAATAGATCGCGGCCAGCGTCGCACCGTCGATTTTGATATTCGCGCCGTTGAGACCCGGAAGGTTGTAGTTGATCGTCTGGGCCGAGATCGCGAGCGGGATATCAAGAACATCCGGATTATGCGCCGCGATCGCGTCGGAGAGGTAGGCATCGGAAGCGCCGATGCTGGCGTTGCCCGCAAGCGCGGCTTTCTCGCCGGCGCCGGAGCCGGTCGCCGCCGCGCTTAGATCGATATCGGGCGCGACGCTTTTGTAGCCGGCGATCCAGGACTGGAACAGCGGATACAGCAAGGTCGAGCCGGTTTCCGTGAGTGTAATGCTGCCGGCCGCGTGCGCCGTCGGGATGCCGAGGGCCAAGACGATGGCGCCGCCGCCGAGCATGTGGCGAAGTCTGTTTTTCATGACTGCGTTTCCTGTTCTTTACTCTTGTCCGCTCAGCGGCCGATGCGATCGAGGTTCACGCCGGTGGTCTCGATGCGGTACACCCAGGTCACAATGGCGCCCAACACCGAGCTGACGACAAGCGCGTAAAGCAGGGCGCGAGTCCCGATGCTGACCAGCAGGATCGGGAAGCCATAGGTGGTGGCGACCGCGCCGACCTTGCCGATCATCGCCGCGAAGCCGGCGCCCATGCCGCGTACCTCAGTCGGGAACACCTCGCCCGCGAGGAGGTAAGTTTGCGCGTTAGGACCGATATTGGTCATGAAGTTGAACAGCATCACGCCGGCCATGATGAGGTACAGCCTGGTCGCGCCGTCGGCGTCGAGGGATAGGGAGGCGATACCCAGCCCCACCGCGCAGCCGAGGAAACCGAAGATCTGCAATTTGATACGTCCCCAGCTGTCCGACAGCGCGATGGCAAACACGATGCCGACGATGAGCAGCGACGTGGTGAGGGCCGCGGCCTCGGCCGAGTGGATTCCGCTCGCAATCAGGTCGGCGGGGCTGCGGATCTTGTCCGGCCCGCTGCCGAGAGCGGCGGCGATCAGGGTCGGCGTGAAGACGCCGATGCCGTAAGTGCCGAGATCCTGGAACAGCCACGGCGCGGAGGAGAAGATGGTGGCGCGGAGATTCTTCGCGTTGAAAAGCGCGAAGAAGCTCTGTTTCGACGCGCTCTCCTCATCGGCGACATGGCGCGTCAACTCCACTTTCTGCGGATAAGTCGGCTTACGGGCGAGCAGGCGCGTCACGGCTTTTTCGGCGTGCTCGTGCGCGCCGCGCACGATCAGCCAGTTCGCGCTTTCCGGGATGAAGAAACGGCCGACGGTGATGACCACGGCCGGCGCCAGCGCGGTCGCGTACATCCACCGCCAGGCATCGATGCTCGGGTCGAGCATGAGCACGAAGGCGCCGACCGCGATGCCGCTCATGGCGCCCACGGCCTGGAAGGCGAAGGCGCCGAGCACCAGGCGGCCACGCGATGCGCTGGGAATGCTCTCCGAGATGATCATGTGCGCGGTCGGGTAGTCACAGCCGAGCGCCATGCCGATGCCGAACAGACAGATCACGAGCGATAGAAAACCCCCCACCATGATCAGCAGCGCCAGGAACAGGCAGAAGATGATCATCTCGGCGATAAACATGAGCTTGCGGCCGAAA
>DATAWA010000185.1:0-5091 GCA_036267435.1 Xanthobacteraceae bacterium
TTCGAGCTCGCAGCAGATCCATTGCCGCGATGCCCAACGCCGCGCGGTGAGCGTTTTGGCGTCGGTATGGAAGCGCCCGCCGCGGTTGCCCATGAACAACCCGCGCGCCGGCGCGGCAAACAGATTTCCGAACGGATCGACGCGATTTTGCAGCGGCATGGCGCATCAAACCACAGGCTTAAAGCCATTTCCTGCTTTCGGATGGCCGGCGATTAGATCGCCTAATCGTTGTAATATTGACTAGTAACACGTATAGATTGTAGTATTCATAGAAACCCGCCGGCTTCGCCGCACCGCCGGCTTTAAGGAAACGACAAACGACATAGGGGCTCACCCATGGCTGCTGCCAACAGCGTGGCGTAGACGACACCGGCGCCGAACACGGAGCAATTGAGTTTACGCGGACGCAACCGGATTGCCCGCACCGTCGTGCTCGGCTCGTTCCTGACGCTGTTCCTCCTCATCATTGCGGTCGTCGGGCTGGCGGAGACCAGCAATACCGGCGCCAGCGACGCCGCCAAGACGGCGCTCAATTCGATCCTGCCCGTGCTCGCCGGCTGGGTCGGCACGGTGCTGGCATTCTACTTTTCCTCCGCCTCACTGGAGCGGACCAGCGCGACGCTGGACAAGGCGATCGCCCAGTCCGGCGGCGGCGCGGATCAATCGACATTGGTGTCGGATCAAATGATTCCACTGTCGAAGATCGCGGCCGTCCAGAAGCTCGACGACACCAACACCCCAGCCAAAATTTCAATCGCGACCTTGAAGAGTACTTTCAATGACTTTGTCACACGCATTCTGTTCATTGAGAATGGCGTGTTCAAATATATCTTGCACGTTGGCACGCTGAATGCCTTCCTGGTCGGCAAGGACGGCAATGCGGCCCAACTGACGTTCGCCGACATGTTGCTCGACCCGGACGTTCTCAATCAAATCTCAAAGCTGGTGATCTTCGTCTCGGGCACCACCACGCTTGCCGACGCCAAGGCGGCGCTCGACCAGGTGCCCGGCGCGCAGGACATCATCGTCACCGCGACCGGCAAAGCCACCGATCCCATGCTGGGCTGGCTTAGCAATGTCGATCTTATCAAGGCGTCGCAAGTGAGCTGACGCATGGAGCGGACCGTGACCGAGCTGCGGCGATTGGAGGCCGGCCTTACCGGCACGCTGCGGTCGCTCGACTGGGACGCGGTCCTGCTGATAGCGGGCTTTGTGCTGGCGACAGTGGTTTGCGCGGCGCCGGCCACTGTTTCCCCGGTGCAATGGCTCTCTCGGCTCGTGGCGTCGCGCTCCTTTAGCGCCTATCGTCACTCGATCGCCGGCGCCGCCGTCAAGCGGCCGAAATACCAAAGACACCTGGCGGCGCTCGAAGCGGACTCCTCCGGCACCGTCGATGTCGCTAACTTCGGCGACAGCAGAGAACTCCCGGTGCAAAACCGGACCTTTGCAATCTGGGTGGCGCCGCGAACCGAGCTTCAGAACGCATGCATGGGCGCGGTCGATCCGGTGCTCAAGCTGGAGCAGCTCCTCGGGCTTCCGCCGGGACCGGCGCCAGACTACGTCGTGAAAGAGATCGAGGTCGCAAAAGACGGCTTGTTCCGGCCATGCCTCCGCGCCGTGAATGACGGTCCGCCGCCCACCTGCACGTTCGACCTTCCTTCCGAACTGCCGGCGGACGCCGACCCCAAGACGCTGAGAGACGCCTACGATCAGATGCGGTTTGTGACCAACCAGATGTGGCAATCTTACCGCGTCGATTTTTACCGCAATCCGCCATCGGAAAAGGACTACCCATTTACGGGCTATCCCTTCACCGGCATGGGCTGGACCTACGATTGGGCTACCTCGTCGCGCGATCACTACGGAGTCAGCGAATTCGTGATCAAGGGCGACGCCGTCATCAAGGTGGTCAATCAGAAGACGCCCGGCGACTTCTGCGGCAAGACCGAGTAATGGCCAAGTGACCGGCGCGGCGAACAGATTCCCATCATCGACACGATTTTGCAGCGGCATAACTCGTCCGGCGAGCGCATGGATGGGTCGCATAAGGCCCAAGTGGATGATAACCTCGCTTTTGCAAGTCAAAAACCACCTACGAGGAAACGCATGCCGCGGATACCGATCATCGAGCGCGCCGATATGAATGCCGAACAGGGGCGCGTCTACGACGCCGCCAAAGCGGGAGCCGGCATCGTCGGCGGGCCGTATTACGCCTATATCCGGTTGCCGAAATTGTTCGAGGCGGCGCAGAGCTTGCGCGAGTCGCTGTCGGGCGGCCCGCTCTCGCAGCGCGAGCAGCAGATCGTCAATCTGATCGTGGCGCGGCACTGGAACGCGCGCTACCCGTGGTTCGCGCAAGTGCGCCGCTCGCTGTCGGTCGGCATCGATCAGGCCGTTATCGATGCGATCAACGCGCACAAAGCGCCGAACCTGACCGATACGCGCGAGAAAACCTGCTCCACGGTGGCGCGCGAATTACTCGCCAACAAGGGCTTGAGCGACGAAACCTATGCCGCGGCGGAAAAGGCCATGGGGCTCGAAAGCCTGGTGGCGCTGGTCGCTTCGATCGGCAGTTTCTCGATGACCTGCATGACCGCCGGCACGTTCGGCATCGAGCCGCCGGCCGCCAACCCGACGCCCCTCGCTTAATCTGCCAGGGCGTCTTGAACCCATCGCTCGTTCCAGGCGACGAATTCACATTCGATCGTTGCGATTTACGCCGGCGAAATCTTTGCGGAAAAGCCCGCGGCGCTGCAGCTCAGGGACGATAAAGCGGACGAAATCCTCGTAAGTGCCGGGCACATGCGTCGCGGAGAGGACGAAGCCGTCGCAGGCCGGGGCCGTGAACCATTGTTCGAGCCGGTCCGCCACCTCCTTCGGCCCGCCGACGATCGGATTGTGCACACGGCCGCGCCCGCTGATGCGGATAAAATCCCGCACCGTCGGATTTTTCTTCACGGCCACGACGCGATCGCGGATGCCCTGCAGGCCGGACATCGCGTCGAGCTCAGCCGGCGTGAACGGCTCGTCCATGGCCTTTCGCGCAAAGTCGAAATTGAGCGCCTCCGAGAGCAGTGACAGCGCGTCGATCTCAAGTGGCAGCTTTTCGATCTCGGCCCATCTGTCCTCGGCCTCGGCTTTGCTCGCCGCCGCCACGGTGTTGACGAGATGCGTGATCTTCACGGACGCCGGGTCGCGGCCGCAGCGCGCCACCTCGACCTTGAAGTCCGCATAGTCGCGCTTGCCGATGTCGATATTCGGATAGGTGACGAAGATCACCTCGCCCCAGCGCGCGCCGAAGATCTTGCCGCGGCCGCTCGATCCGGCCTGGATGATGACGGGATGGCCTTGCGCCGAACGCGGCACCGTGAATGGTCCGCGCGAGCGGAAATAACGTCCCTGGTAATCGAGGCGATGCACCTTCTCGGGTCGGGCGAACCGGCCCGACGCCTTGTCCTGGACGATGGCGTCGTCCTCCCAGGCGTCCCAATGACCGAGCACGATCTCCATGAACTCGTCGGCGCGGTCGTAGCGCAGATCGTGGCCGATCACCTCGTCGCGGCCCATGTTCTGCGCCTCGCCGTCGTTGAGCGAGGTGACGACGTTCCACGCCGCGCGACCGCCGGTCATCAGATCGAGCGTGGCGAACAGGCGCGCCACATGGAAGGGCTCGTAATAGCTGGTCGAATAGGTGGCGCCGAGACCGAGCCGTTCGGTTTCCATGCCCATGACCGTGAGCACGGTGACGGCGTCGAGCTTCACGCAGCGAATACCGTGAGCGACGGCGTGGCCGTGATCGCGCCCGTACATGTCCGGCATCGACAGCCGGTCGTCGAAGAAGCCCAAGTGAAACTTGCCCTCTTCCAGCACGCGGCCGATGTGCCGGTAAAAATCCGGCGACCAGCTGTCGGTGCGCGAGGCGGGGTGCCGCCACGAACTCGCAAGATTGCTGCAGTTCTGCGCCTGCAAGAAGCCGACCAAAATCATCTGGCGCATGTGCTTACCGTCATTGCGAGGAGCGAAGCGACGAAGCAATCCAGCGTTCGATTTTGCAACAAACTGGATTGCTTCGCTACGCTCGCAATGACGAGCGTCTACTGATTGTCGATCGAGACCCGCTTGAGATTCTCGGTCGGCACCGGCGCGACGAAACCGCCGGCGGCGGCATCGGCGAGGCCGGCGCGGTCGAGCTGTTCGTCGTGCTTATAGACGTCGTCGCGGAATTCGACGGTGCCGTCGCGCGTCACCCAGCCGGTCAGATAGACCCAGGCCACCGGAATTTTGTGCGGCAGATTGATGATCTTGGTCTGGCCGGCGGCAATGCCGGCATCGATCGCGGCGCGGTCCCAGCCCGGCGGGCCGTCCTGCAGGATCCAGGCGGCAAGATCGCGCACATTGTCGACCCGTGTGCAGCCGTGGGAGTCGAAGCGGTAATCGGCGGCGAACAGCTTGCGCGTGTCGGTGTCGTGCATGTAGACCGAGTACGGGTTCGGCATATCGATCTTGAGATTGCCGAGTGCGTTCCAGTTGCCGGCGTCCTGACGCACGACAAAGTTCGGCGAGCGGTCGGATGACCAATCGACGCTCGCCGGATCGAGGTCCTCGTTCTGGGCGCCGATAAGCCGCATATGCATGCGCGCGAGATAGGACGGATCGCGGCGCATGCGGGCGAAGATTTCGTTCTTGGTGATCGACAGCGGCACGGTCCAGGTCGGATTGAGATCGATCGCGGTGATGTAAACCGACAGGGTCGGCGACGGCTTGTCGATCTTGCCGACGATGACGCGGTAGCGCCGCTCGACCTTGCCGTTGCCGACCGCCTCGACGAAAGCCGCCGGGATGTTCACCACCACGTAGCGCTCGGCGAAGATGAAATCGGTGCCAAGGAGCCGCTCCAGCGAGGCCTCGAGCTGCTTGATACGGTCGCCGACCGGCACATTGAGCGCCTTGAGCGTCTGCGCACCGACCGCGCCGGTCGGGTCGAGGCCGTGGCGCAATTGGAAGCGTTTGACGCCTTCGATCACGGCGGCATCGTAAACGTCGCCGGCTTCCTCGCGCGCCGGCAGGTCGCCGCCGATGACAAGATGACGG
>DATAWA010000186.1:0-17249 GCA_036267435.1 Xanthobacteraceae bacterium
GGTCAGCCTTGAGTGCGCCGGAGCCAAATTCAGCGAAGATCGTCGCAACCGCCGCCGCCGGCGGCACTCTGCCCATGGCGATGCCGCCAAGTTTGACGATATCGCGAGGTTTGAGGTCGCTTTCCTTGCCGACGCCGACCACAACCAGACGCGGCAGGTTCAGGCCGGCCGGCGCGATGATATCGAGAACCGAGCCGTTTTTCCCGGTGAAACGGTCTGCGGCGGCGGCGCGGCGAAGAAGATCTCCCACCGGCCCCAGCGCACGCTGGGTGGCCGGCCCGAGTTTGAGGTTTTCCTCGCTGAACACAACGAGAACACCGCGCGGATGAGCGTAGCCGGTGAAGCTGAATTTGAGGGCGGCGGCCATGAAGCATTCCTTATGGGCTTGGCGCAATGCGGCGGCTGACCGGCACAGCGTTACGGTATCCAAGTTATGAACCGGACCGCCGCCGGTGCAAAGCCGTCCGGGAGCGTCAAAGCCGGGCTTCGGCGGGCCTGCCTTTATCAAACGCCCGTATTAACGCTTTAGTGTGCATGTTCAATAGGTTTGCCTTGGCGAAGCCACTTTGTGAAAGCATGAAAATGGCAGCTATGGGGAGTCGGATCTAACGGTGCGGCGTCGGAGGGCCGATGCGGCAGTCGGAAGAGCCGTGAGTGGGGATATTCGGTCCGATGGGGTCGATCGGCGGCTACATATTTCGCGCCACCATGGGCGCGTTCCTGATCATTCTCGTCAGTCTGACCGTCGTGATCTGGTTCACGCAGGCAATGCGGGATTTCGACCTGATCACGAGCCAGCGCCAGACCCTCCTCGTTTTCATCGGCATCACCGGCATGATCATCCCCCTCCTGGTCATGATGCTGGCGCCGATCGCGCTCGTGATGGCCGCCGCCCATGTTCTCAACAAGCTGTCGTCCGACTCCGAGATCATCGTGATGAACGCCGCCGGGGTATCGCCCTGGCGCCTGCTCCGGCCGTTTCTAGCCGCGGCCGCGGTGGTCTCGGTCCTGGTCGCCGTCATCGCCGCTTATGTGTCACCGCGGGCGTTGCGCGAATTGCGCGATTGGGGTGCGCAGGTCCGCGCCGACATCCTGACCAATATCGTGCAGCCCGGCCGCTTCACCACGGTCGGCGGCAATCTGACGTTCCACATCGCGGACCGGCGTCCTAACGGTCTTTTAGTCGGCATCTTCGTCGACGACCGGCGCGATCCCAATGTGCACTCGACCTATCTTGCCCAGCAGGGCGAGATCGTAAAAAACGACAAGGCGTCGTTTCTGGTGCTGCAGGGCGGCAGCATCCAACGCCTGGAAGCTGGACAGCGCGATCCGCGCATCGTCACCTTCGACCGCTACCCGTTCGATCTCTCGCAATTCGCCACCGGTCCGCAGAACGTCGTCTATACGGTGCGCGAAAAATACATCTGGCAACTGTTGTGGCCGCAGCCGGACGATACCCTGTATGCCACGCAGCCCGATCAATACCGATCCGAGCTGCATGACCGGCTGACGACGCCGCTTTATCCCTTCGCTTTCGTAATCCTGGCGTTCACCTTCCTCGGTCCGCCGCAAACCACCCGGCAGAGCCGCACATTGGCGCTGCTCGGAATGATCGGAGCGGTTTCGCTGCTGCGGCTCATCGGCTTCGTCAGCGTCATTGTTGGCGTCAAGGTGCCCGGCGTGCTTGCCGTCCAATATATCGCGCTGTTTGGCACGATGGCCGCCGGCCTGTGGCAAATATCGCGTGGCCGGGCGGTTGAGCCCGCCGCCGCCGTTTCCAGGTTTGCCTCCGCGATCGGCGAACGCATCGCACGGGCAACGAGCTGACGATGCGAACCACGATCACTGGTACGCTCTCGCGCTACTTCGGAATGCGGTTTCTGACGTCCGTCGTCGGCTCTTTTATCGGCGTCGTCGTGCTCGCGGCGATGATCGACTATGTCGAGCTGATGCGCCGCGGCGCCGACTGGCCGAATGCCACGGCGTTGGTGCTGGCCAAGATTTCGCTCTACCGCGTGCCCCAGTTGACCGAGCGGATCATGCCGTTTTCGGTGCTTGTCGGGGCGATGTCCTGCTACCTGGGCCTCTCGCGACGTCTGGAACTTGTGGTGGCGCGCTCGGCGGGAGTTTCGGCTTGGCAATTTGTGGCGCCGGCCATGATTGGTGCCTTCATGTTCGGCACCGTTGCAACCACTGTCTACAATCCGGTGGCCGCGATACTGCACGAGAAATCGAAGCGGCTCGAAGCCGACATGTTGGGGGAGAACATGTCGGCATTGCAGGAAAACACCAGCGGCTTCTGGGTCCGCCAGAAAAGCCCCGACGGCGCGGCCATCATCAATGCCACCACCAGCCGTGAACAAGGAGCGCAGCTCGGCGGCGTGACCATCTACACGTTCGACGTCAACGGCGCTTTCAAGCAGCGCATCGAAGCGCAGAGCGCGACACTGGAGCCCGGCTATTGGCAGCTCCAGGAGGCACGCATTTATGCGAGTGGTGCGGCGCCCGACATCCAGGCCAGCTATCGCGTGGCGAGCAATCTGACGCTCGAGCAGGTCCGTGAAAGCTTTGCGACGCCGGAGACCGTTCCGTTCTGGGAACTGCCGACTTACATCGCGATGGCAGACCGTGCCGGCCTCGGCGCCGCCGGGTATCGCCTGCAATATGACCAGTTGCTGGCGCGGCCGTTCTTGCTCGCCGCCATGGTCTTGCTGGCGGCCTCGGTGAGCTTGCGCTTTTTCCGCTTCGGTGGCGTGCAGAAGATGGTCTTGAGCGGCATCACGGCCGGATTCCTTTTGTTCGTACTGCAGAAAATAACTGACGATATGAGCCGGGCAGAGCTCATGCCGCCGCTCGCCGCCGCATGGATTCCAGTTGTCGTCGGCGGGCTCTCTGGATTCGTCGCGTTGTTGTTCCAGGAGGACGGCTAGTGGCGAGTTCGCGTAGCCTCTTCTGTGCGCGTTTGCGTGGTGATGTCAGTGTCGGCGTAACGGCGATCGTTACGCTGCTCGCTCTCGTTTTGGCATCCACCCTGCTGCCGCAACCGCTACGGGCGCAGCAGGCCGGCAACCTCATGCATTTTCCGCGTCAGCCGCCCCCGCCGCCCAAAAAGCCGGGGCCGCCAGCGAACGGGCCGATGCTCGTGCAGGCCACGGAAATCAGATACGACTACACCAACAATACCGTCGCCGCGGTCGGAAATGTGCAGATCTACTATGGCGGCGCCACCATCGAAGCCGACCAGGTCATCTACGACCAAAAGACCAAGCGCCTGCGCGCGCAAGGCAATGTCAGGCTGACCGAGCCGGACGGCAAGATCACCTACGGACAGTCGATGGATCTCAGCGACGATTTCCGCGACGGCTTCGTCGATTCGCTGCGCCTCGAAACACCCGACGATACCCGCTTTGCCGCGTCCCGCGCCGATCGCGCGAAAGGCAACTACACGGTCCTACAAAACGGTGTCTACACGGCTTGCGAGCCGTGCCGGGACGATCCGACGAAACCGCCGCTCTGGCAGGTCCAGGCGGCGCGGATCATCCACGACGAAGGCGAGAAGATGCTCTATTTCGAGGACGCCCGCGTCGAGTTTTTCGGCGTTCCGCTCGCTTACATCCCCTTCATGTCGGCGCCAGATCCGACGGTGAAACGTAAGAGCGGATTTCTGTTTCCGAACCTCAGTGAGAGCTCGCAATTCGGCTACGCGATCGAGCCGAAATACTTCTGGGCGCTGGCGCCGAATTACGACCTGACACTGGGAACCATGCTGTCGACGAAGCAGGGCGCACTGCTCGAAGGGGAATGGCGGCACCGTTTGCTTGACGGCGCCTATTCGATCCGAGCCGCCGGTATCTTTCAGGCAGATCCAGGCTACTTCGCCAGCCGCGACGGGCCCGACAGCCCGACGGCGAGCACGTTCCGCGGCTCGATCCAGACCGCCGGACAGTTTGCCATCAACAACAACTGGGTATGGGGCTGGACCGGTCTACTGGTGACCGACACCCAATTTCTGAACGACTATCAGCTTCACCAATTCAGCAACGCGTTCGATCCGTTTCAAACCGGGGTCGCCTCACAAGGCGTCTCGCAGTTGTATCTGAGCGGCGCCGGCGTGCGCAGCTATTTCGACGTGCGCTCGATCTACTATTACGGCTTCTCGCAATACGACGTGCAGAGCCAGATTCCGATCATCCATCCGGTGCTCGACTATTCGAACGTCCTGGCGCAACCGATCCTTGGCGGAGAGTTCAGCTACAAATTCAATGGCACGAGCCTGAGCCGGCAACAGGCGGAGTTCGACGCCATCACCCAGAGCGCCTCTGCCTCCGGCATCTGCAACAGCGGTGCCGATACCGCAGTACCCGGAAGCTGCATCCTTCGCAGCATACCAGGCGACTATACGCGGTTTTCCGGACAGGCCGACTGGCGGCGGACCGTGGTCACCGACAACGGTCAGATGATCACGCCGTTCTTCGAGATGCGTGCCGACGTGGCGCAGCTCGAGGTCAATAACGAACCCAGCGTGTCGAATTTCATCGCCACCGGGCAAAGCGAACTCGCGCGTGCCATGCCGGCCGCGGGCGTCGAATATCGCTATCCCTTCGTCGACGTGGAGCCGTGGGGCACGCAGACGATCCAGCCGATCGCCCAACTCATCCTGCGTCCGAACGAGACCGACATCGGGGCGTTCCCCAATGAAGATTCGCAGAGCCTGGTGTTTGACACCTCGAACCTGTTCTCGATCGACAAGTACTCCGGTTGGGACCGCGTTGAGGGCGGCAGCCGGGTCAATGCCGGCTTGCAATATACCGCGCAAGTCAACCGCGCCGGATCGCTCAATATCGTGTTCGGGCAGTCGTATGCCTTGTTCGGCCAAAACTCGTTCGCGGTCCCCGACATCACCAACACCGGCCTGGATAGCGGCCTCGACAAGCCGATTTCGGACTACGTCGGCAGCGTGACCTACCAACCCAACCAAGTGTATTCGTTCACTGCGCGTGGCCGGTTCGATCAGGCCACATTCACGCCGGAACGGCTGGAACTCGAAACCCGGGCCAACTTTGACCGCTGGACGCTGCAAGCGCTCTATGGCGACTATGCGCCGCAGCCTTTGCTCGGCCTATTGACCCGGCGCGAAGGCATCTTGGCCGGCGCCTCCTTCAAGGTGAACGAGAATTGGGTCCTTCTTGGATCGGCCCGTTATGACATCGCCAATGACCAGATCGACCAATCGCGGCTTGGCGTCGGTTATGTCGATGACTGCTTCATGTTGTCGCTGAACTGGCTTACCGGTTACACCTATACGACGACCTCGGCTCCGGTCAAAGACAGCAGCGTCATGTTGCAATTCAGCTTACGCACCCTGGGGCCGGACGTGCTGGCGCCGGTGGGCTCGTCGTTCTAAATTTTGCCGTGACTTCATGTTTGCTATCGTTGGAATTGCAAGGACGGATCGAGCGGCTTGGACAAGCGCCACGGCCGGCGGAGGGAGACCCCAGACTGGTGACGTCGCAGATCGCAAACAGCGCATGGCGCCGCGTTTTCATGGCCGCGACACTCGCAGTCGCGGCCGTGGTTGCCGTTGCGTCCCAGGCCCACTGCCAGGAAGAGGTCGTGGTGCTCGTCGATGGCGAGCCGATTACATCGCTCGACGTCCAGCAGCGAGCGAAATTCGTCGAGATGAGTACTCATAAGCCGCCGAGCCGGCAGCAGGCGATCGACAGCCTTATCGATCAGATTCTGGAATTGCACGAGGCCGCGCGTTACGGGATCAATCCAACCGACACCGACGTGAACGATGCCTTCAACCATGTTGCGAGCAACATGGGAGTGGACACGCAAAAGCTTTCGCAGATGCTGACGAGCGGGGGTGCCAGCGCGGGAACCCTCAAGCTGCAACTGAAGGCGCAGATGGCTTGGACGAACTTGGTTCGCGGACGATACAAAGCGAGCCTCGAGATTCCGGACACCGACATTGAAGCCGAATTGAAACTGCACGGGCAAAAGACCGGGGTTGGCTACGAATACATCTTGCGCCCGATCATTATGGTGGTGCCGCGCGGTTCGCCGGATTCCGCATTTGTCGCCCGCAAGCACGATGCGGAACTGCTGCGCGGGCGTTTTTCCGACTGCACGTCCGGCGTCTCCTTTGCCCAGGGGCTGCCTGAAGTCGCGGTCCGCGACGTCGTCTACAAATCGTCGGCAGATTTGCCGCAGCAACTGCGGGACATCCTCGACAATACGGAACTCGGGCATCTCACGCCGCCCGAGCAAACCAGCGAAGGCATTGAGATGTTCGCCGTGTGCTCCAAAAAGGAATCGACGACCGACACACCCGAAGCCAAGAAATTACGCGACGAAATGTTCGATAAAAAGTTCGGCGCCAAAGCTAAACGCTACCTGGCCGATTTGCGGCGCCAAGCGATGATCGAATACAAATAGTTATTAATTGAAGCATGATCTGGTAGAACCGGTCGCCGTCGGCTTCGGGCTTGCCTCAACGCCGCGGACGTTTTCTGATCATGCATGGAAGCAAAGATCGTGCAGCCTTTGGCATTAACGCTGGGCGAGCCCGCCGGCATCGGCCCCGACCTCACGCTCGCGGTTTGGATTAGGCGCGCCGAGCTCGAACTGCCGCCGTTTTATGTTGTCGCCGACCCGGCTTTCCTGCGCCGGCGCGCCGAGGCGCTCAAGCTCGACGTTCCGATCGCCGCCGTATCGTCAACGTCGGCGCCATTGGAGTTTCACGAGGCGCTCCCGGTGCTGCCGCTCGACATAGCCGTCACCGCGCAACCGGGGCAACCCGACGACACCAGCGCCCCCGCGGCCGTGGCTTCGATCCGATGCGCCGTCGCCGATGTCATGGCGGGCAAGGCGGCGGCTGTCGTGACCAATCCGATCGCCAAGAATATTCTCTACAATTGGGGCTTTGCCGAACCCGGCCACACCGAGTTTCTGGCCGCTCTGGTGCACGAGGCAACCGGCAAATCGCTGCGGCCGGTGATGATGCTGTGGTCGCCGGAACTGGCGGTCGTCCCGGTCACGATTCACTTGCCGCTGCGTAAGATCTTCTCGGAACTATCGAGCGAACTTATCGTCGATACAGCACGCATCGTCGCGCACGATCTGATCACGCGATTCAAGCTCAAAGCTCCGCGCCTCGCGATCTCCGGACTTAATCCGCATGCCGGCGAGGAGGGCGCGCTGGGCGAAGAGGACCGCGCCATTGTTGCGCCGGCGGTGGCGCGGCTGATCGCCCAGGGCATCGACGCCAGGGGGCCGCTGCCAGCGGATTCCATGTTTCATGCCCAGGCGCGCGCGAGCTACGACGCGGCACTGTGCATGTATCACGATCAGGCGCTGATCCCGATCAAGACGCTCGCCTTCGATCACGCCGTCAACGTCACGCTCGGTCTGCCATTCGTGCGCACCTCACCGGATCACGGCACCGCATTCGACATCGCCGGCACCGGCACCGCCGACCCGACAAGCCTGATTGCGGCGATGCGATTGGCGGCACGGCTCGCCGAAGGGTCAGCGACCGCCGTCGAGCGCCCGGTCCCGCTTGCCGCATCGTGAGCGACGCCCTCGACAGCCTGCCGCCATTGCGTGAGGTTATCCGCCGGCACGGGCTCGCCGCCAAAAAATCGCTCGGACAGAATTTTCTCTTCGATCTTAATCTGGCGTCACGCATCGCGCGGGCGGCAGGACCGCTCGCGGGCGTCGGCATCGTCGAAATCGGCCCCGGACCGGGCGGCCTGACCCGCGCATTGTTGGCGCTTGGCGCCGCCAAGGTTATCGCGGTCGAGCGTGACGATCGGGCGATTGCAGCTTTGCAGGAAATCGCGACGCATTATCCCGGCCGGCTCGATATCGTCGCCGCCGACGCGCTGACGTTCGACCCCACGCCGCATCTGCCGTCCAGTCCGGTGCGGATCGTCGCCAATCTGCCCTACAATATCGCCACTGCGTTGCTCGTTCGCTGGCTCACGATTGAGCCATGGCCGCCGTGGTATGAGGCCGCAGTCCTGATGTTCCAGCGCGAGGTCGCCGAACGCATCGTCGCCGCGCCCGGCGCGAAGAGCTACGGGAGGCTGTCGGTTCTTGTGCAATGGCGCTGCGAGGCACGGATCATGTTCGACGTGAATGCCGCGGCCTTCGTGCCACCGCCGAAGGTGACCTCCTCGCTGGTCCGGATTGTGCCCCGTCCGGCGCCGCTTGCCTGCGAACGCACGCTGCTCGAGCGGGTGACGCGGGCCGCCTTCGGCCAACGACGCAAAATGCTGCGGCAAAGCCTGCGGCCGCTCGGAGCCGATATGCCGGACTTGATCGCGCAAGCCGGTCTCGATCCCACGGCGCGGGCCGAGGATATTTCCGTTGCCGGTTTTGTGGCGCTCGCGCGGGCTCTCGCCGCCACCCCTCCTCATCGGGCATGATGGCTTTGTTTTTGGAGAGACCCGCCGCATGACCCAATTCCACCGCCAGTCCCTCGTCGCTTATGGTCAACCGCTGTGCGAGACCGTTGCCGATCTTCCGACGCCGCGCGGCACCGAGGTTCTGGTGCGCGTCGAATGCTGCGGCGTCTGCCACTCTGATTTGCATTTGCAGGATGGCTATTTCGCTCTGGGGGGTGACAAGCGCCTCGACATCACCAAGGACCGCACCCTTCCTTTTACGCTCGGTCACGAAATCGCCGGCGTCGTTGAGGCGGCAGGGCCGGCGGCCGAAGGTACCGCGATCGGACATCGCATTGCGGTCTATCCGTGGATCGGTTGCGGCGCCTGCGCCGCCTGTCGCGCCGGCGAGGAGAATCTGTGCGGCTTGCACCGGCATCTCGGCATCGCGGTCGATGGCGGCTATGCCACGCATGTATTGGTGCCGCATCCGCGCTATCTGATCGATTATGCCCCGCTGTCGCCTGATTTCGCCGGACCGCTGATGTGCTCCGGCCTCACCGCTTTTTCGGCGCTTCGGCATCTCGGCAACCGCACCGAGCGCGGACCGGTACTGCTCGTGGGCATGGGCGGCGTCGGCATGATGGGCTTGGCGATTGCGCGAACACTGTTCCACGAGCCGCTCATGGTCGCCGACATCGATGCGGCCAAACGCGACGCGGCGCTCGCCGCCGGCGCGGCCCAGGCGTTCGATCCGTCCGATCCGCAGTCGCGCCGCGACATTTTAAAGGCGACTGGCGGCGTGATGGCCGTTTGCGATTTCGTCGGGTCGGACAAATCTCTGCAATTCGCAACCGGCGTGCTGGGCCGCGGCGGCAAGGTGGTCGTAACCGGGCTCCTCGGCGGCAGTTTCTCGATCCCGGCCGCGATGATCCCCATCAAAGCCATGACCATCGAAGGCACCCTGACCGGAACGCTCGCCGAAGCGCGCGAACTCATCGATCTTGCGAAGAGCGGTAAGCTGCACACGATCCCGACGCACGAGCGTCCACTCGGTCAAGCACAAGCGGCACTCGAGGATCTTCGCGCCGGGCGCGTGGTTGGCCGGGCCGTGCTGTCGCCGGAAGGCTTAGTTTAAAGCTTCGCCTGCAAGCCGCGCACGAAATCGGACAATCCGATTTGCCGTTCGCGCTTGAGCCGTTCCGCGGCCAGGATCGCGCGCACCTCGTCAAAGGCCTGAGCCTTGTCGCGATTGACGATGACGTAGTCGTATTCCGGCCAATGACTCATCTCGCCGGCGGCCTTTGCCATGCGAGCGTGAATGACGGACTTGCTATCCTGGGCACGGCGCTTGAGCCGACGCTCCAGTTCGCCCACGGTCGGCGGCAAGATGAAGAGGCTCACGAGATCGTCACGCGCTTTTTCGCGCAGTTGCTGCGTGCCTTGCCAATCGATATCGAACAAAACGTCATGACCATCGCGCAAGGCTTCGCTGACCGGCCGGCGCGGCGTGCCGTAGCAATGGCCGAACACTTCGGCCCACTCCAAGAGCTCGCCCTTTTTGACCATGGCATCGAAGCGATGGCGATCGATGAAATGGTAGTCGCGCCCGTCGGTTTCGCCGGGACGTTTCGGCCGCGTCGTCACCGATACCGACAGCCGGATCCGCCGATCGGCGCGCAATAGCAGCCGCGATAACGTGGTCTTGCCGGCGCCTGACGGCGAGGACAGAACAAACATCAAGCCGCGGCGGGCGACGGTCCGGCGACCCAGCTTTCGATTTTGCCTTGCGCGCGCCATCCGATATCCGCCAAGCCCGCCTATTCCACGTTCTGCACTTGCTCGCGGAACTGCTCCACCGCGGCTTTCAGCTCAAGTCCGATATTGGTGAGTTCGACATCGTTGGCCTTGGCGCAGAGCGTGTTGGCTTCGCGATTGAGCTCCTGGGCGAGGAAATCGAGCCGCCGGCCGATCGCACCGCCCTGCGCGATCAAATGCTGCGCCTGAGCGACATGTGCGGCGAGGCGGTCGAGTTCTTCGCGTACGTCGGCCTTGCTGGCGATCATAATCGCCTCCTGATGCAGGCGGTCTGGATCGAAGCGCTCGGATTGCTCAAGCAGCGCCGCAACCTGCTCGGCAAGCCGCGCCCGGATGGCTTCCGGCCGGCGGCCCGGCGCCTGCTCGGCGCGCCCCGCCAGCGCGGCAATTTCGCTCAAGCGCGCCGCCAGCACGCGGCCGAGCGCCTCGCCCTCATGCCGGCGCATCTCGCCGAGCGCACCGATCACCTCGGTAAATCCGGCGGTGACTGCCGTCTCCGCACTGCGCCGCGCCTCTTCGCTCTCCTCGGACTCGGCGACTTCGATGACGCCCTTGAGCGCCAGCAAGCCGTCGAGCGATGGCGGCGACGCGTCGATCTTGGGCGCGATCTGTCGCATCGTCGTCAACAGTGCATCGAGCACCGCGGCATTGACGCGGACCACCGGCTGGGCGCCGCTGCGCTCGACGGTGAGATTGGCTTGGACCGATCCGCGGCTGAGCGCTTCAGCAGCTCGTGCTCGCACCGGCACTTCGATCGCGTCCCATCCGGGCGGCAGGCGCAGCCGAAGATCGAGACCCTTGCCATTGACCGATTTGATCTCCCAAGCCCAGCCATACGGTCCGCTCACGCCATGGCCGCGCGCGAATCCGGTCATGCTGGAAAGAGCCATGAATTGCGATCCCCGGGACGAAAATAGCAAAAAGAATCGGGCCAACTTACCGGCGACCGACTGCAGTCACAAGTTCCGGCAAGCGCGCCGCCGCCGCAAGCCGCCGCGGTGCGAGCGCGGACCTTCGCGCTTAATGGCTTGCTGGAATGTGAGACGGCTTTGCCGTTCCTCGCAACGGTGGCGGGGCCGCCGGCGCCGTCGACGACGCCGTGGCGCCCTGCCCCGGCGGCGGCGTATTCACCTGGTCGTCGAACGGGACCTGATCCTTCTGCGTCTGATCCGTCTGCATCGCCCGCAACCGCGCGACATTGTGCAGTTGCTGCTCGTAGGTTTCGGCGAAGACATGGCCGCCGGTGCCATCGGCAACGAAATAGAGTTCGCGCGTGCGCGCCGGATTGGCGGCCGCCTCAAGCGAAGCGCGGCCCGGATTGGTGATCGGACCGGGTGGCAGCCCGTTGATGACATAGGTGTTGTACGGCGTCGGCTGCGTGATCTCGCTCTTCATGATCGGCCGGCCAAGCGTGCCTTTGCCGCCGACCAGCCCGTAAATGATGGTGGGATCGGATTGCAGACGCATATTCTGTTTGAGCCGGTTGACAAACACGGCGGCCACGCGCGTGCGCTCGTCGGCCTTTCCGGTTTCCTTCTCGACCAGCGATGCTAGCGTAACAAGTTGTTCCGGCGTCCGCAGCGGCAGATCGGCGGCGCGATGGTCCCAGATTTCCTGGACAATACGCTGCTGGGCTTCCTGCATGCGATGGATCATTTGCTCGCGCGTCATGCCGCGCGTGAAATTATAGGTGTCGGGCAAGAGGCTGCCCTCGGGCGGTATCTCTTTGACATCGCCGGTCAAGACGTCGTCGGCCAGCAATCGCGCCACGATCTGCTGCGACGTGAGGCCTTCCGGCACGCTGATCTGGTGCGGCACCACCTTGCCTTCGACGATGGTTGCAATCACATCGCGCAGGCTGGAGTGGGCTCGAAATTCATATTCGCCGGCCTTGAGTCCCTCGCGCGCCTTCAGGACCATCACGCCGCCGATAAATACCCAAGGCTGGTCGATGACACCTTCGCGCGTCAGCACGTCGGCGATATCGCGAATGCCGGACCCGTGCGGAATGTTGACGACGCGGTCCGCCGCCAGCGGTCCCGGCTGGTCAAAGTGCTGTTTGCCGACAAACAGCACGATGCCCGCCAAGACCGCGACCAAGACAAAAATGCTGATAATGGCATTGCCGATGACGACCAGCGGATGCCGGGCGGTTGCGGAACGCTTGGGCGGCATTGCAACGGTATCGGGTTCGATCGCAAGGCGCGGACTGCGCGGCATGATCCGCCTGGAATCGGGCCTGCCGGGGTTTGGTGGCACGGCGCCGGCGCTATTTGTCACCCGCTCCGCGCCAGACGCCGCTGACCGGCTCGCCGGCGCCGGTTTCGGCGCTGCAGCCGGCGCTGTGGGCGCAACTGCTGCAGCCGGACCGAGGAGTGCTTCGGCGATCGAGCGCGACGGGGTCGCCTTCACTCCGGGCGGCTGGGCCGGCGTCGCACCGTTGGTCGCACGCGCAGCCGCGACTTTGGGCGCCATCGCCGACAGGGGTACGCCGGCTCGCGCCGGTTGCGCCGTAGGCTGGTCAGTGGCGCGGCTTGCCGATGGTTGCGGTTTTGGCGCCGGCTTATCGCCGCCGGGCGGTGCATCAGACGCTGTCACGGCGACATATCCGCATTGGCAAACTGCATCATCGGCATGAGTGAAAGTCGGCCTCCAGGCCGCAACCCCGAGACCTCACTGAGCGAGCATCCGGTGGCGACTATAAGCAGGAATGTCAGTGAATCGCAGCCGAGTGCGGAGCAAATATGGCGAAAACGCGATAGAGCGCACTATTGCGCCTTGCGGAAGACTAGTGACGCATTCGTTCCACCGAAGCCAAACGAATTCGACAGTACGACATCGACTTTGCGCTTTTGCGCCTTATGCGGCACGAGATCAATCGTGGTCGCCACCGACGGATTGTCGAGGTTGATGGTCGGCGGCAATATTTGATCGCGCATCGCCAGCACGCAGAAAATCGCCTCGACCGCTCCGGCTGCTCCGAGCAGATGCCCGATAGCGGACTTGGTCGACGACATGGCGATACGACCGGCGGCGTTGCCGACCAAACGCTCGACCGCCTTCAGCTCGATCTCGTCGCCGAGCGGCGTCGAGGTGCCGTGGGCATTGATGTAATCGATGTCGCCGACGGAAATGCCGGCGCGGCGGGTCGCGGCGGTCATGCAGCGAAACGCACCGTCGCCGTCCTCGGCCGGGGCCGTGATGTGATAGGCGTCGCCCGATAATCCGTAGCCGATGAGCTCGGCATAGATGCGCGCGCCGCGGCGCTTGGCGTGCTCGTATTCCTCGAGCACGACTGCGCCCGCGCCCTCGCCCATAACGAAGCCGTCGCGATCGCGATCGTAGGGCCGCGAGGCGCGCTCCGGCGTATCGTTGAATCCCGTCGACAGCGCGCGGCACGCGGCGAAACCGGCCAGCGAAATGCGATTGACCGGCGATTCGGTGCCGCCGGCCACCATCACGTCGGCATCGCCAAGCGCAATGAGCCGCCCGGCGTCGCCGACGGCATGCGCCCCGGTCGAGCAGGCGGTGACCACGGCATGGTTCGGCCCCTTGAGCCCGTGCGCGATCGATACATATCCCGACGCCAGATTGATCAGGCGTCCGGGAATGAAGAACGGCGATACGCGGCGCGGTCCGCGGTCGCGCAGCACCAGCGCGGTCTCGGCGATGCCTTCGACGCCGCCTATTCCGGAGCCGATCAGCACGCCGCTGACGATCTGGTCATCGTACTCGCGCGGGTGCCAGTCGGCGTCGTTGAGCGCCTGTGTTGCTGCACCCATGGCAAAGACGATGAAGTCATCGACTTTGCGTTGCTCCTTCGGTTCCATCCAGTTGTCGGGATTGAAACTGCCTGCGGAGCCGTCGCCGCGCGGCACTTGGCCGGCTATCCTGCAGGCAAGGTCCGCGACCTCGAATTTTTCGATGTGCTTGATGCCGCTCTCGCCACGCAGCAGGCGCTGCCACGTCTCTTCCACCCCGCAACCGAGCGGGGTAACCAATCCGAGGCCTGTGACGACGACCCGCCGCATCAAGAACGCTCCCGGCAAACACACCAATCTCGGGCCGCGTCAGGCCCAAAGAGTTTGGCCGACCGCAGCCTGCCCGCACACAATGATGTGCAGCTCTCGCAGCGCGCGCAATACACGCAACGCCGCCGGACGCCGCCGAAGAATCAGCTCTTCGCGTTCTTTTCGAGAAACTTGATCGCGTCGCCGACCGTTAAAATGGTCTCGGCCGCATCATCGGGAATTTCGCAACCGAACTCTTCCTCGAAGGCCATAACGAGCTCGACCGTATCGAGGCTGTCGGCGCCGAGATCGTCTATAAAACTGGCGTTGTCGGTGACCTTGTCAGGTTCGACGCCGAGATGCTCCACGACGATTTTCTTCACCCGCTCGCCAATATCACTCATCGTTCCGACCTCATTTTTCAACGCGACCCAAGCGGCCTATTTGATCCGGTCCAAGTTCTGCACTGAACCTGCCGACAGGGATCGGCAAGTCCGTTTGGGTCGACACCGATCAGAGGCGGACATCTCGCCCCGCGCTCCGGCATTCCGGCTCCCCAGCCCAATTTCGGTTCGGTTACCACACTTCAAATGAGTTGACCAGCGCGGGCGGCCGCCGCCGTGGCCAACATATCGCATTCAAATCATGGCCATTCCGCCATTCACATGCAATGTCTGCCCGGTCACGTAAGCCGCCTCGTTCGAAGCGAGAAACGCCACCGCGGCCGCTACATCTTCGGGAGTGCCGGCGCGACTGGCGGGAATTTTCGCAAGAATTGTTTCACGCTGCTTGTCGTTGAGTTTCTGCGTCATCGGGGTGACGATGAACCCCGGCGCGACGCAATTCGCGGTCACCCCGCGTTTGGCATATTCCTGCGCCATCGCCTTGATCATGCCGGTTATCCCAGCCTTGGCCGCGACATAATTGGACTGCCCGGGATTGCCGGTCGCCCCGACCACCGAGGTGATCGCGATGAAGCGGCCAAAACGCCGGCGCATCATGCCGCGCACTGCCGCGCGGGCCAAACGGAACGTGGCCGATAGATTGACGGCAATCACCTGATCCCAGTCTTCGTCGCGCAATTGCACCAGGAGATTATCTCTGGTCACCCCGGCATTGGCGACGAGAATATCGAGCTGCCCCATGACTTCCTCGGCCCGCGGCACCAGTGCTTCGGTTTCCGCCGTATCGGCAAGATTGCAGGGCACGACGTGGATTCGCACGCTGAGTTCCGCCGCGAGTTGATCGAGCACCTCCCGCCGCGTGCCGGAGATGGCGACGGTCGCGCCTTGGCCGTGGAGCGTGCGGACAATGGCGCCCCCGATGGGGCCGGTAGCCCCGGTCACCAGGGCATTTTTCCCGGTCAGTTCGAACATGCGATCTCCTGGCCCAACGCCTGAGCCATAGCCATAGCTTAAGCGCGCCCGGCGTTGAACCGTGCGACGTCCTCGGGTGTACCGATGGCCGAAGCCGTTGCGGTCTCCGCAATCCGCTTAATCAAGCCAGTCAGGACTTTGCCGGCGCCAACTTCGTAAAACACGGTCACCCCCGCTTGCGCCATGAACAGGACGGATTCCCGCCAGCGCACCGTGCCGGTGACCTGCTCGATCAGAGACCGCACGATCTGCGAAGGTTCGCTGATCGGCTGTGCCAGCACGTTTGCCACCAACGGAACGACCGGAGCTTTGACCGGGACCTTGGCCAAGGCTTCCGCCATGGCATCGGCCGCGGGCTGCATCAGCGGACAATGGAAAGGCGCGGACACTGGAAGCAGCATTGCCCGCTTTACGCCACGCAGCTTGGCAAGTTCCACCGCTCGCTCGACCGCCGCCTTCGCTCCCGACATGACAACCTGTCCGCCGCCATTGTCATTGGCCGCAGCGCAGATTCCGACGTCTGCGATTTCGGACGCGATCGCTCGGACGTCCGCGAGTTCGAGGCCGATCATCGCCGCCATGGCGCCTGCCCCGACCGGCACGGCCTTCTGCATGGCGCGGCCGCGGATCCGCAACAGCCGTGCGGCGTCGGCGATCGGCAGGGCACCGGCAGCGGCAAGGGCCGAGTATTCCCCGAGCGAGTGCCCGGCGACAAAGGCGGCGTCGCGCTTGAGATCGACTCCGGCTTCCGTCTCCAAAACCCGCATGGCGGCGAGCGACACCGCCATCAAGGCCGGTTGCGCATTCTCTGTCAGCGTCAGCTTATCCGCCGGTCCGGTCCAAATGATGTCGCTCAGCTTCTCGCTCAGCGCGGCATCGACCTCGTCGAAAACCCGGCGTGCCGCAGGGTAGGCATCGGCGAGACTCTTGCCCATGCCGACGGCCTGACTGCCCTGGCCGGGAAAAACGTACGCCGTCGCCATATGCTTAATGCCCGCTTGATAGCCGCCGCGCCCGGCCGCGAAGGGGCGAAAGATACCGCCTCGTTGGCTGTGTCAAGGATGCGGGGGCCGTAATAAAACGACAACCGCGGATTGGTAGACTAGCGGACGTGAGAGCCTGATCGGCCAGAGCGCATCGTCATGAGCCCCTTTTCGCCGGTTACCGACGCCGATCTGGCGCGCGCGCGCACCGACCCGCTATTCCGGCAGCGGCTGCTGGAGCGAAATATGGAGGCGCTGCTGATGGGCATGAAGAAGCTGCGTGGTTTGGCAGCGCCGGCTGGGGCCGAGGCCAAACGGCTGCGCGAGGGCGTGGAACTCGCGGTCAAGCTCGCCGAATTGATCCAGAATGTAGACGGCCGCGCACCCTTACCTTGAGCATCGCCCCAGCGCGGCTCGCCGACCTTGCTTTTTCGCCACTGCCGCGTATAAGGCCGCTTTCCGCTCGACCCCGGCCGGGGGCTGAACGGACGGCTGTACCTCTCTTCGGTGCGGCAGGGTCCGGGCCACGTAATCCCGCGATCCGGCGTCCGGTGTTCCCGCCTTCAGAGCATTCGAGCCTTTCCCGAAGGGTTCGAGGGGCTTCGCGCCCGGGCCGAGCTTGGCAAATGAGGAAAGGGCAGTCATGCCATTCTACGAACATGTCTATCT
>DATAWA010000187.1:0-65280 GCA_036267435.1 Xanthobacteraceae bacterium
CGCCGGCGCGTGGTCGCGCGGCATCGCCGGCCTGCCGCCGGACCGCCGGCCGCCGGTGCGCCCGGTGAAGGGCCAGATGCTGGCGCTGCGCATGGATGCCGATGCGCCGTTGCTCAATCACGTGCTGTGGCCGCCGGGCGCTTATCTGGTGCCGCGCCGCGACGGGCGGCTCATCATCGGCGCAACCGTTGAAGAGAAAGGTTTTGACGAGACCGTCACCGCCGGCGGGGTGCTGACGCTTTTGGAAGCCGCCTGGCGCGCCATCCCCGCGATCGAGGAATTACCGATCGACGAGATATGGGTCGGCCACCGGCCGGGCAGCCGCGACGACGCGCCGATCCTCGGCCGCGCGCCGCTGGACAATCTGTTTTATGCGACAGGCCATCATCGCAACGGCATCTTGCTGGCGCCGGTGACCGCGGACGCGATGGCCAAGCTCATCCTCGACGATGTCGTCGAGCCGGCGATAAAACCGTTCGGGCTGGAGCGGTTTCTGCCGGCGCGGGCGGCGGAGTAGCGGTGATGGCGCCGCAAACTCTGGAAAAGACAATCCGCGTCAACGGCGAGAGCGAGGCGCTTGTGGCAGCGACGCTCGATGCGCTGCTCGCGGAAAGGGCCGTCGACACGCAGCAGCGCGGCATTGCGGTCGCCGTCAACGGCGCGGTGGTGCCGCGCGCGGCGTGGCGCGCTACGGTGCTCAAAGCCGGCGACAGCGTCGAGATCGTGCGCGCGCGGCAAGGCGGGTGAAAAGGAGGTTGATGATGTCCGATCCTCTGATCATTGCCGGCCACCAATTCGGCTCGCGGCTGTTTCTCGGCTCGGCCGGCTATCCGAACCGCAAGCTGATGCTCGATTCCATCGCGGCGAGCGGCACCGACATGGTCACCGCCTCGATCCGCCGCATCAGCCTCGCCGGCGAGGAGGAGAGCATGGTCGACCTGTTGGCCGGCCGGGTGAAATTTCTGCCCAACACCGCGGGCTGCCAGACCGCGAAAGACGCGGTGCTGACCGCGGAGCTGGCGCGCGAGGCGCTCGACACCAACTGGATCAAACTCGAAGTCATCGGCGACCGCGAATTGCTTTATCCCGACGTCGAGGAGCTCATTCGCGCCACTGCCGAACTTGTCGGCAAAGGCTTTATCGTGCTGCCTTATTGCACCGAGGATCCGGTGACGTGCCGCAAGCTCGCCGACGCCGGCGCCGCTGCGGTGATGCCGCTCGGCGCGCCGATCGGCTCGGGCCTGGGCATTTGCAATCCGCATCTCATCGAGCTTGTCTGCGCGCGCTCGCCGGTGCCGGTGGTGCTCGATGCCGGGATCGGTACGGCCTCGGACGCGACGCTCGCGCTGGAGCTCGGCTGCGCGGCGGTGCTCGTCAACACCGCGGTGTCGAAAGCGCAAAGTCCGGTGCTGATGGCGCAAAGCCTGCGCGCCGCGGTCGAAGCCGGGCGGCTGTCGCGGCTTGCCGGCAGGATCGCCAAAAAATCCCACGCCGAGCCATCGAGCCCGCAATTCGGGCTGGTCGGGACGTGACGACTATTTCGCCGGTCGCACGCTTACGTAATTTCGATCAGCGCCGCGATCTTCTCTCTTACGTCTTCGAGCAAATCCGAACCGGTCCGGTCGATCAATTCGGCGTTCCGTTCTACCCACGAAAGGCTTCGCATCTGATCTGCAAGCACTACTCCACTGATGCCGTGGCCGCTTCTAATTGCAACCTCGAAAGGATAACCCTTGGTCCGGCTGGTGATCGGGCAACCGACAAACAGTCCGGTGCGTTCGTTATAAGCGCGCGTGCTCAGGACGAGGGCAGGCCGGTGCCCGCGCTGTTCATGCCCTTTTACCGGATCGAGATCGATCCAAATGAAGTCGCCCGCGTCAGGGCAGTAGGCGCTACCAGACTTCGTTGCCGACGGGCGGTCCCCACTCGATTTCGGGGTGCCGGTTCTCCTCGGTGATGGCATTTAAAAGGCTCTCCAAATCATAACGGCGCCGCTTCCGTCGCTTTGCAACCTTGACGACGAGAACACCGTTCTCAGCCGTCATCTCGGCGGGTTTTCCTTCCGTCGCGCCAATCTCTTCTGCGAACGCCTTCGGAACACGCAGCGCAAGGCTGTTGCCCCATTTTAGAAATTCAACCTTCATAGTATCAACGGCCTTCATTATTAGGATGATACAATGTAGACACAAGTGCCTTCCGCGGTCAAGCGCCGGCGGCGCCAGTTTCTAGTAACTGGCGCACCATCGGCATCACCTTCGTCCCGTAAAGCTCGATGCAGCGCATGACCTTATCATGCGGCAGGGTGCCGGCCGAATATTTCATGTCGAAGCGCACGGCGCCGAGATCCTTCATCGTCGTGGCGATGCGCCGCGCCACCGTTTCCGGCGCGCCGAGATGCAGCGCGCCGCCGGAAACCTCCTGATCGAAGGCCGCGCGTGTCGCCGGCGGCCAGCCGCGCTCGGCGCCAAGCCGATCGCGCGAGGATTTGTAGTGCGGCCAGTATTCCTCGCGCGCCGCTTCGTCGGTGTCGGCGACATAGCCGTGCGAGTGAACGCCGACGGGTTGCGCCGGTTTGCCGGACTGCGCGAAGGCGCGGTGGTAGAGGTCGACATAGGGCCGGAACCGCTTCGGATCGCCGCCGATGATGGCCAGCATCAGCGGCAAATCGTAATGCGCCGCGCGCACCACCGATTCCGGCGAGCCGCCGACGCCGACCCAGGTCCGCAAAGAGCCCTTTTCGATCGGCGGATAGACGCGCTGGTTGGCAAGCGGCGCGCGCGTCGTGCCCTGCCAAGTCACCGGTTCGTTGCGCAGAAGCGCGGCGAACAGATCGATCTTCTCCTCGAACAGTTTTTCATAGTCGGACAATGCGAAACCGAACAGCGGAAACGATTCGATGAACGAGCCGCGGCCGATTGTGACTTCGGCACGGCCGTTCGAGGCGGCATTGAGCGTCGAGAAGCGCTCGAACACGCGCACCGGGTCGTCGGAGGACAGCACTGTGACGGCCGAGCCGAGCCAGATGCGGTTGGTGCGCGCGGCAATCGCCGCTAGCACAACGTCCGGCTCGGATATGGCGAAATCCGGCCGGTGATGCTCGCCGAGGCCGATGGCGTCGACCCCGGCCTGGTCGGCCAGGACGCCTTCCTCGATTACGTCGCGAATGACTTGCGCATGCGATTTGAGAGTGCCGTCGGCGGCGGCGGTGATATCGCCGAACGTGTCCAAGCCGAGTTCGATGTGTTGGGTCATCGGAGGTTTATTGCCGGTTGGGGAAGCGGGGTTGGATTGAATGCCGGAAAACGTTAGACGCGGATGAAAATCTTGTGCCGATAGAGAAAGCCGGCGAGCGCGACCGCCAAAGCGAGCATGACCAGGTGGATGGCGAAACCGCCGGTCCCTGGGGCAATCAGGCGGTTGAGAGCACCGGCGAAATCGCCACCGACCAAACGCGCGGCGGTCGAGTAGAAGTTGGCGATGTCATTGAGGAAGTAGAGCGCCAATGCGTTGGCGCCGATCCAGATAAAGATGGTCGCCCAGCGGCGCCACTGCCAGACGTCGACGATCTGATGCATCGCCGCTAGCATAAGCGCGCTGTATCCCGCCGCGACCAGGACAAAGGACGACGTCCAGATTGCCTTGATAATTGGAAATTGCAGCGCCCACAGATAGCCCGCGGCGAGCAGAGCAACGCCGGCGGCGCCAAGCCACAATGTCTTTTGCGTCTCGGACAGGCGATTGTCGCGCAACAAAAGCCCGGCGAACACGCCTAGGAGGCAAGTGCCGATCGCCGGCAGCGTACTCAGCAGGCCTTCGGGATCGCGGGTGGTGTCCCAAAGCCTACCGGGCAGATAATTGCGATCGATCCAGTTGGCGAGATTGGCATCGGGCGCATAGGAGCCGGCGCCGATGCCGGGCACCGGAACGAACGTCATCAGCGCCCAATAACCAACCAGTAAAACGACGGTCGCGGCCATCAAGCTGCGGCGGTTGAAGTGCAGGAACATCAAGGCGGTGAAAAAGTAACAAATCGCGATCCGCTGCAAAATACCGAGCAGGCGAACATCGGTCCAGTGCGCGCTAATGCCGCCATAGGCGATCAGCCCCATGACGTAAAGCAAGAGCGACCGCCGAATGATGCGAATGTGCGCCTTCGCGAGGCCCTCGCGTTCCACCAGGCGCGGCAAAGACAGCACGATCGCGACGCCGGTCAAGAAGATGAACAGCGGAAAGATCAGATCGTAGAAATGCACCCCTTCCCAGTCGACGTGCTCGAACTGGGTGCCGAAGAAGCCGCCGATAGCACCCACTGCCGGGCCCTTGCCGCCGGTCATTTGCCCCAGCGCCTCCATCGCGCCGTCGAAGCCCATGATCCAAAACATGTTGAGGCCGCGCAACGCGTCGACTGAAACGACGCGGGGCGGTTGCAGGACGGTGGGCAACTCGATGTAGCGCATCGGATAAGCTTGGGCTGTCTCTGCTTTTAGCATGTCCTAACTCGCAGAAACGTATTTCGCCTTCGGATCAGGTCCGAAGGCAGGCATTTTGCGGGACACGCCTTTAGGAAGCAAATCCGGTGCCGGACCGATCCGGCACCATGCGGGGTACTGTCAAAGAGACCACAATTGCGCCTTGAGCAAGGTCAACGCGCGTATCCGGAACTTCCGCCAGAGGGAGGACCGGGACTATTTCAATGCTTGGCCGCTACGACGGCCGGAGCGGCAACGCAACGGCCGGCGGGCTCTTGCACGCGAAAATAATTGCGGCCGACAAACGACTGATCGTAATGCTGCCAGGCGGTGCTTTGATCGAAGGCGATGACGCCGGCCAGCGTAACCGCAAAAACCGCGCTCTCCATATCGCGCTCGCGCGCATCGAGGTTTTCCGGCAGCTTCGAACTGGCGTAATCGACGTAATAGACCCGGCGAACGCAACTCATGTCCGCGGCGGCATCGAGCGCGGCTTTTCCCGTCATCAAATGATCGGAGTGATCCGCCGGATTGATGCGGGCATCGGGATCGGCGACGTTGAGCTGAATGAGCGGCGCACGGCCGCGCTCATAATCGATGATGTCCTGCACGGTCGCCACCAGATCGCTCCAGCCGCGATAAACCGTCGAGCCGTCGATCGCCGCCAGCGTTGCGATGTCGCCGTCGGCAAGCTTTTTGAGCGATTGGTTGCCGGTGCCGGCAAAGCCGGTGCCCAAGGCGTCGCCGTCGGGCAACCGCAGAAAATAGCCGATCGTGTTGCGGTAACTGGTGCGGTAGATGGGATGACCATTGAACGTCACCGGACCGGCGGCCTCCGTGATCGGGGTGCGGTCGGCGTCGGCCATAAAGCGCATCGCATTCACGGCGCCGTTCTCGCGCGCCAAGTAGTAGGGATATTTGCGGCCTCCGGTGCCCATGCCGAGACCGTCGTCGCCCGCCGTAACATAAACAAAAACGGTCTTGGCGGCGCCGCCGAGCACATCCTCGAACGCGGTCGGGTCCATGAAGAGCTGCCAGTCGTCTTCATGCGCGGCAAAGTAAAAGGACACTTTATCGGATTTTAGGTCGGTCGCTTGCGCGGCTGACGGCGACAGCAACGCAGCACTGACGCACGCCGCTGTGAAGAGTGCTAGCGGCAGCGCCGCGGCGACGCCGCGTTCTTTGTTACGACGAGATGACCCAGCCATGACCGTTCCCAGCTTCGCCGTATCTGGCCGATTTCACCGAAAAGGAAAAGCGAGAATCGGCTATCTGCACGAAGTTTCAGCATCGCAGGCGACTGCCTGTCTATTTTGCAGATTGTCGCAATCATGCACCGCACCATGATGTGCAATGCACAATGGGAGACGCGTTACCAAAACAGTGAAAATGCTGCGCCATCGGCGCGGGAAGTTCTTATCGCGGGTTAAGTCGGCCGGACCGAGCGGCAACTCTGCGGGCCGTCAGGCGCGTTCTTCCTCGGAAATGCCAAGCGCGCTCAGCAATGGCGCGAGTTGGGTTTCATAAACCCGCCAGCGGCCGACGGCGCTCTTATAGATCGGCTGACGCACCTGAGTGGCGCTCGCGGTGCGCACCGGCCGCTCGGTTTGGTGAAACGAAAGGCAGCGCTCATCCCAAGGCAGGCCGCAATAGGCGATGATACGGCGCGCCTGGCCTTCGAGGTCGGCGACGACGTTTTCGTAACGCACGTCGAGAATGCTGCGTGACTGCAGCACGCGGTGCCAATGCGCCATCAGGCGCTGGTAGCGCTTGTAATAGCGGCCGAGCTCGGCGAGATCGTATGTGTGGTTCTGCTCGGCGGTAAACAGCTTGGAAAAGCAGGAAATACAGGTGTCGATCGGATCACGTAGCGAGTGAATGATCTTGGCATTCGGCAACGCGAGACGGATCAGCCCGGCGAAATAATAATTTGACGGCATCTTGTCGGTGACGCGCTCGCCGGAGGGAGCAAGCTTGCGGACCTCGGCAACGTAGCGCGCGCCGATCTGCCGCAGCGCCGCGGTGTCGAGGGCCGGAACGAAATCGGGATAGCGCAACGTGCTGCCATCCGGAGCGCGGACATTGAGAATCACGTCATTGAACGTCTGCAATTCGCCGGCGCCGTGCACCATCGGATGACTGGCGATGATCTGCTCGACCAGCGTTGTTCCCGAGCGAGGCATGCCAATGACGAAAATCGGCATGGCGGAGGGATCGCCGCCGCCCGCTTGTTTTGCGATCACTTCGGGGCTGAAGATCGTTTCGATCCGATCAAACAGACCGAAGACCGCCGCCTCGTCGTAGGTAATGCCGGCGCGCTTTGCCGCGTTGCCGGCGAGAAAACGCCCGAACGAACGGCGGTAGTCTTTAAGATCGGCGTAAGCCTTGCCAAGGGCGAAATCGAGCTGCAGCCGGTCGGTCTTCGACAGGCCATCGGTCTTGCCCGCCAGCCTTTCCATCGTCTCAAGATGCGGGTCGCCCGGCGCGAATTTCTTGGAGTCGGCGAGATTGACATAGACGCCGGCAATTTCCGGATCGAGCGCGATCGCTTGCAGATAAGCGTCTTGCGCTTCCTGCAACTGGCCGAGCTCTTTGAGCACGTTGCCCATATTGTTGTAGGCGTCGGCAAGGTCCGGCTTAAGGGTCAGCGCGCGGCGGTAATTCGACAGCGCTGTGGCAAGATCGCCGCGCTCAAAGGCGATGCGGCCCGCCAGATTGACCGCGTCGTGGTTATTGGCGTTGAGTGCGAGCGCGCGTTCGTCGGCGGCGCCGGCCTCTTCGACTTTGTGCTGATCGAGCAGCACGGTTGCGTAATGCACGAACAGCTTTTCGTCGCGCGATTCAATCGTGATCGCGCGGCGCATAAGGTCGGCGGCTTCGTCGAGCCGCTCGAGGTCCTTGAGCGCGAGCGCCAGATTGTCGAGCGTGTCCGGATTGTTCGGTGCGAATTCAAGCGCCTTGCGGTAGACGGACTCCGCTTCCTCGGAACGTTTAAGCTCGCGCAGGCAGGTGCCGAGATTATTCCAGGCGTCGGCGAAATTCGGCTGCAATTCCACCGCGCGGCGATAGTCCTTTTCCGCCTCGGCGAAACGCTTGAGGCGTTGCAGTGCGTTACCGCGATTGCTGTAGGCTTGGGCGAAAGTGCCTTCCAGCGCGATGGCGCGATTGTAAAGCTCGAGTGCGTCCTCGAACTTTCCCTGGTCGAACAGCGCAATGCCGAGATTGCTCAACGCTCCGGCGTAATTGGGGTTAAGTTCAATGGCGCGGCGGCCGGCGGCGACGGCTTCGTCGACGCGGCCTGCAAGCCGGCACATTTCGCCGAGATTGGCGTGGTACAGCGCCACATCCGGCTTGATGGCAATGGCGCTGCGCAGGTGCTCGATCGCTTCGGCGGTTTTGCCCGACTGGTGCGCAATGATGCCGAGCATGTGCGCCGCTTCGGCATTGGCCGGGTCGCCGGCGGCCGCGCGCCGCGCCAGTTCCTCGGCGTCGGCCAAGAATCCGTGGCGGCGCTTCTGTTCGGCGAGAATGAGGGCTTGTCCCGGTGAGGCCGCTTGCACCGGCGGAGTTGGCGGGCGCGCGGCTTGCGCGGTTTCCGCCGCGATAATGGCGGCCGCATCGGCGGCGCGGCGCTCACCTTCGGCCTTGAACGGCGTCAGCGCCGTTTCGTCCGTGCCCTGTGCGGCGGTGTCAAGTTCGCTGGCAACGCGCTCGATGACGTCCGACCAGTCCTGGCCCCTTTTCTGGCGGAACAGCCGCATGGTCGGGTACCACGGATTATCCTCGCGATTGAGCAGCCATCGCCAATCGGTCACCCACGGCAGCAGCACCCAAACCGGCTTGCCCAGCGCACCGGCGACATGGGCGACCGAGGTATCGACGGTGATGACGAGATCGAGCGCGCTGATGGCGGCGGCGGTGTCGACGAAATCCTTAAAGCCGCCGGCAAGGTCCTCGATCGGCGGCTTGCGTTTCAGTTTTTTTAAATCGGCCGCCCGCGGGCCGAATTGCAGGCTGACGAAGCTTGTGCCGCGCACCGCGAACAAGGGCGCAAGCTTGTCGAGATCGATCGAGCGCCGGGTATCGTTGACGTGTTCGGGATTGCCCGCCCAAACGATGCCGATGCGCAGCCCCTTCAATTTGCCGAGCCGAGCATTCCAGCGCGATTGGGCTTCCGCCGGCGCGCGCAGGTAAGGCACCTGCGCCGGAATGGTTTCCAGCCGCGTTTTGAAGACGCGCGGCAGGCTCAAGAGCACCGCATCGCATTGGTATGGCGCCGGATCGCCGCGGTCGCCGAGGACGGTGATGTCGGGCAAGCTCTCCCGGATCAGCGTCACGAGCTGCTGGTGCACGCGCAAAGTGACTTTGGCGCCGCGAACGGTCAGCATCGGCATGTAGCGCGCGAATTGGAGAGTGTCGCCGAAACCTTGCTCGGCCTGGACATAAATATGTTTGCCGGCGAGGGTTTCGCCCTGCCAGGGGATTTCGGGAAACTTCGGCCCTTTCCGCTCGGTCGAGCGCAAGCGCCATTCATATTCCTCCCACCCTTCGGCCATGTCGCCGCGCATGAGCAGAAGAATGCCAAGCCCCGAGCGGGCATTGGCATGATGCGGCGCCAGCGCCACGGCACGGCGCAGCGCCGATATGCCCTCTTCGAAATTGCCGCTGTGATGCAAAGTGGTACCGAGATTGGCCCAACCGTCGGCGTAGTTCGGATTGATCTCGATGGCGCGGCGATAGGCCGGGATGGCATCGTCGAAGCGCCGCAGCGCGTGCAGCGCGTTGCCGAGATTACTGTGCGCCTCGGCAAAATCGGGTTTGGCTTCGATCGCTTTGCGCTGGGCCTGCGCCGCGTCTTCGTAGGCTTTGAGCTCGTATAACGCGACGCCGAGATTGCTCAGCGCCGCCGGCATTTTCGGGTCGATCTCGAGCGCCGCGCGCGCGGCTTCGGCCGCCAGTTTGGGCCGGCCGGCGAGGCGCAGCATTTCGCCAAGATTGGCATGAAACAGCGGGACCTTTGGCGCAAGCTTGGTCGCCCGCTTCACGTGCTCTATGGCGTCGCCGAGCCGGCCGTTTTGGTGAGCAATGACCCCGAGCAGGTGTTCGGCTTCGGGCACATTCGGCTGCGCCTGGAGAATTTGGCGGCAAACGGCCTCCGCTTCCATCAGCTTGCCCTCGCTGCGGCAGCGTTCGGCGTGCATCAGAGCGTCGCCGAGCGGCATCACTGTCTGTTTGGCCTGCGGTGTCGCCATGAAAGTGTCGATTAGCACGCGTTCATGCACGCGGCCAAGGCGATCGCCCATGCTCGCGGGGGTCGCCCCGCAGCGAATCGGATGGACTAATAGCTGGCGAAGACAAACCGTCCCTTGCCAAGCCGCTTCACAGCAGGCCAGAATATCGCCTATCGAAACCTCGGAAAACTCTAAGCCGATGAAAACAATAGCAGAATACGCCGCCACCGCGGCCGTGGCGCTGGCGGTGTCGTCGTTCGCCGCAGCGCACGCGCAGCAACCGCCGCGGCCGGCGGCGTCTGCGGCTCGCCCGGCGCCAGCGGCGGCGCCAAATGGCGAAACGCCTCAACAGACCACGGCGAGCTATGGCGACTGGGTCGTCCAATGCGTCGCCAACGGCTCACCGCCTTCCGAACCGGTCTGCGATATGGCGCAGGTGACACAGATCAAGGGCAAGAACCTGCCGTTTTCACGCGTTGCCGTGGCGCGCCCAGAGAAGGGCCAGCCGATCAAGCTGATCGTTCAGGTGCCGGTCAATGCCTCATTCGGCACCCAGGTTCACATTCAGACCGGCGATCAGGATCCCGGCATCATCGCGCCGTTTGCCAATTGCAATCCGAATGGATGCTTCGCCGAATTCGATCTGAAGGACGACATTCTCAAAAAGCTGCGGGAAGCAGCCGGCGTGGGCAAGCTTTCGTTCGCCGATGCCGGCGGCCATGACGTCGCCGTTCCGTTGTCATTCAACGGGTTTGCCCCGGCGTTCGAGGCGCTCTCGAAGAAATAACGGCACGCCGCGGGCCGCGTCGCCGTGTCAAAACGCCGAGCCCCAGTGCTTTCGCCGCGCAAGCTTGAATAGCGCGCCGTCGCGTCGGGAGAACAGTTGCTCGCTCGCCGAACCGTCGGGCCGGCATAGTTTCAGGGTGACGCGGCCACCGGCTTTTCGCGGCCGGGCGATCACCCGCGGCGCCGTGGCCGATGTGGGCGTGTGCGAGACCGCGACGTAACTGAATTTTTCGTCCTCCCAAGCGATCTGGGTGTTCTTGACCTGCCGATGCAGGCGCGAGCGGGCGACGCGCTCGGCGAAATGGCACCAGTCCGGAAGCTGCAGCGGGCAGGCGCAGGCGTGAGGGCATGGCGCGATCACATGCGCGCCGCTCTCGATCAGGACGCGCCGCGCGGCGACGATGCGTTGCCAGCCGGCCGGCGTTCCCGGCTCGACAATGACCAGGACACCCGCGGTCAGTTCCCACAGTTGCCGCAGCACGTCTTGGCGAACCTCGGCGGCAAGTTCGTTCAGCGTGTAAGCCATGATCACCAGATCGCAAGGCGGGCAGTCGACCGGTTGGGCGCCGATATCGATGATCCGCCAGGACACCCGCGGCAGCTCGATCTCGGCCACAAGCGTTTCCCCGCAGGCGCGAAAAGCCGGGCTTGCTTCGACAAGCCACGCCGCATCGAGGCCCGGCCAGCAGTCGGCCGCAGCCCAAACCGCGGTGCCGGGGCCGGCGCCGGCGTCGAGCACGGATTTCGGCATGAAATCCGGGCGCGCTTCGGTAACCGCGGCAAAACTTGCGCGGGCCGCCGCATAAGTCGCCGGCAACCGCACGGCCAGATAAGCGAGCGCGTCTTGGCGGCTTTGAACGTAAAGCTTTCCGTCGCGCCGCTCGTCGCGGTAGCGCTGTGACAAGGCCGCAGACGCCGTGGCGAGCTCAGCCGTCGGCACGCCGCTCAGCGCGCGATCGACGGCTCGGCGCAACAAAGGCGGCAATTCCATTCTTCACCTGCGGCCGATCTCATCGCCGATCCTCAAATGGGCTGGCGAGCCATCGCAGCCATTTTACTTCAGCACTGCTTACTTCAGCACTACGGATTTGGCGAAACGCGTCGCGAAAGCGGCGTCGAACCGCAGAATTTTCCCGCGAGCGCCAAACCCGGTCGCGACGGCTTGCCGGAACGCAACCGGGTGCCAAAGCGTTGCGCCACGACGACAATTGTCCCGGGTTGCCGTGCGGGTCGAACCGCGCCGCGATTTTGCCGGAATTGATCGACGCGACCGAGGGAATCTCGAACGATGGCGCTTGTTGCAACGCTTGCCTCGCGGAATCTGCTTCAAGACCGGCTACGTTTTGTCGCGACATTGATCGGCATCGTGTTCTCCGTCGTTCTTGTGATGGTGCAGATGGGTCTCTATCTCGGCTTTGGGCGCATGGTGACGACAATGATCGATCACGCTCCGGCTGACTTGTGGATCGTCTCGCGCGGAACAAAGAGCTTTGAAGACCTCTCGCTATTGGATACGCGGATAGGCGACCGTGTGCGCACGCTTGCCGGAGTAGCCGCCGTCGTTCCGGTCGTCATCGGCTTTTCCGCTTGGCAGCTGCCCGGAGGTGGAATGACGCCGATTTTTGTCGTCGGCTCGAATATCGCCGCCGGCGGCATCGCGCCGTGGGATATTGTCAACGGCTCGGTTCAGGCGCTCTCCGCCGCCGGTCATGTCGCGGTCGATAGAACTTATTTCGGCCGGCTCGACGTGACGGGCATCGGAGCCAAGACCGAAATTCGCGGTCTGCCCGCACAAGTCGCAGCGGTCACCGACGGCATTCGGTCGTTCACCACGACGCCATATGTGTTTGCCGATCTCAACAGCGCACGGTCCTATATCGGGCTGCCGGCAAGCAGTGCGAGCCATCTTCTGGTGCGGCTGAAGCCCGGCGCCGATATTGGACAAGTGCAAAGCGCCATTCAAGCAGCGGTCCCAAATGTCGAGGCGCTTACGCCGGCGCAGTTCCGCACCCGGAGCCGCTCGTTCTGGCTGTTCGGTACTGGGGCGGGCGCGGCGTTGTTCGCCGGAGCATTGCTCGGCGTCATTGTCGGCACCGTCATCGTCGCCCAGACGCTCTACTCGAGCACCAAGGATCACCTTTACGAATTCGCCACGCTGCGGGCGATCGGCTGCTCCAAGGGCTATATTTACACCGTCATTGTCCTGCAAGCGCTGATCAGCGCCGTGCTCGGCTTCGTCATCGCTGCGGTGATCGGGTTTGCCATCGTCGCCGCCACTGCCAAGACCTCATTGCCGATCGTGATCACGCCGTCGCTGCTGGCGGCGCTGTTTCTGCTCACCGTGGCGATGTGCGTCGGCTCGGCGATGGTTGCCATCAGCCGTGTCGTGCGGCTCGAACCGGTGATGGTGATGGCGCGATGACAAAATCCATCATCCACGCAACGAACGTCGGTAAAACCCTTGGCACCGGTGCCGCGCAGGTGCAGGCGCTCAAGCATGTCGATTTGTCGCTCGACGGCGGCGGCATGACGCTCCTGATGGGACCGTCCGGCAGCGGCAAGACAACCTTATTATCGCTTCTTGGCGGCATGCTGACGCCGAGCGAAGGCACGGTCGAGATTTGCGGCCATTCGACCGAAGGCGCAGACGCCGAGGAGCTTGCGGAAATCCGCCGCCGCTATATTGGCTTTGTGTTCCAGACCTTTCATCTGTTTCCGACCTTGACCGCCGCCGAAAATGTTCAGCTTGCGCTCGACGTGCGTGGCGAGCGCGGCGCGATGGCGCGCGCCCGGACCCGCGAAGTTCTGACCAAGGTGGATCTGGTTCGCAAGGCCGAATCCTTTCCGCGCCAGCTCAGCGGCGGCGAGCAGCAGCGCGTCGCGATCGCGCGCGCGGTCGTCGCCGAGCCGGCGGTTATCCTCGCCGATGAGCCGACCGCGGCGCTGGATGGGGTCAACGGACAAGCCATCATGGCGCTGTTATCGGCGATCGCCCGCGAGCCCGATCGCGCCGTCTTGGTCGTCACCCACGATGCGCGGCTGACCGGCTTCGCAGATAAAGTTTTGCACATCGAGGATGGCGTCCTCGTACCGGAAGCCGCTCCGTCCTCGAATGTCTATCGGATGCGCGGCAGCGCTTGAGGCTGGGGCAAGCTACAGGGCATGGCGGCAGAACAAACCGACGAGCCAGATGGCACCGGCGAGAGCCACCGCAGTGACGTTCAAGACCGGAAAGCTGTTGCTTAGGTTATAGGCGTAGTCCGCAGCGGCCCATAAAAGGATCATCGCGGCGAAAAACGTTGTTAGCCAGAAAAGTGCATTTCCTACCTTCATGTGCGCAGCGCTCCACGCCGAAGGTTGGCCCCACAAGGACAACAGCAAGCAAATCGTTCGGTTCCAGCAGCGCGCGCTAAGCCGCTACGTCATCTGGCAACTAAAGCTCGCCTCTTGCGGCCATGGATCGGATGCGGTCCGCGGTGCGGCAGGCAATGGCCTGGATGGTCAGCGACGGATTGACGCCGCCCACGGTCGGAAACACCGAGCCGTCGCAAATCCATAAATTAGGAACGTCCCAGGAGCGGCAATCGGCGTTGACGACACTTGAATCCGGATCGTCGCCCATGCGGGCGGTGCCATTGAGATGGCAGGTGTCGTCGGTTTCGTCCCAGATTTCGGTAGCGCCCGTGGCATCGAGGGCGCGGCGCATGAAGCCGAGCGAATGGGCGATCAATCTCTTGTCGTTGTCGCAATAGGAATGACTGATCCGCGGCACGGGCAGACCGTATTGGTCCTTCTGGTCGGTCAGCGTCACCCGGTTGCGCTCCTGCGGCTGGCATTCTCCGACGATCTTGAGACCCACCTGGTGGTTATATTTCTCCATTTCATCGAGCAGGCGCTGGCCCCACAGACCGCGCTTACCGGCTTGCGTGCCGGACCATGTGATCGGAAGCGGGCCTTGGCTCATGTAAGCGTAACCGCCGAAGAAATCTTTCCCCGTATCGGTGTAATTCCAGTGCTCGGTGATGGCGAGCGAGGGCGGACCCTTGTAGCTACGGATCTCGCGCTCCATGATGCCCCATACCGCCTGGTTCGCCTGCACCATTAGATTCTTGCCGACGAGACCGGACGAGTTGGCCAAGCCATCGGGGAACCGGCTTGATGCCGAATGCAACAGAAGCCGCGGTGTTTCGATCGCATAGCCGGCGACCACGACATTGCGGGCGCGCTGAAATCGCCAGACGCCTTCGCGCATATAATGAACGCCCGTCGCCCGGCCATTGTCGTCGTGCTCGATGCGGCCCACCATGGCGAGATCGCGGATTTCCGCGCCGGCGGCGAGCGCGCGCGGCAGCCAGGTGATCAGCACGCTCTGTTTGGCGTTGGTCGAGCAGCCGATCACGCACATGCCGCGATAGATGCAGGGCGGCGAATGCCCGCGCGGCGCCGAGACGGTTGCGAGCGGCGTCGGCGACCAGCCGATGCCGAGCGCTTCGGCGCCCTCGGCGAGAACCAGGGCCGCAGCGTTAAGCTCGTGCGGCCTGTAGGGATAGCGAGGCCGTTGCGGACCCCAGGGGTAGTTCACCGGCCCGGAAATTTTCAAGGCCGCTTCCACCTCGGCGTAATATGTCCACATCTCGCGCCAATCGAGCGGCCAATCGGCGCCATAGCCGAGCTTGCTCCTGCACTTGAACCATTCGGGCCGAAAGCGCAGCGACACCATGGCGAAATGCACCGTCGAGCCGCCGACCGACTTGCCGCAATTGTTGGAGCCGAGCTGGATCGGATCGTCGCCGTCGGTGATCCTCTCATCGGTCCAGTACAGTTTCGCCTGATGGTGCTCGTCGGAGGCAAAGTCTTCCAGCGGCCGCCAATAAGGCCCGGCGTCAAGCGCCACGACGGAGAAGCCGTATTCGGCGAGTTTGCAGGCGAGCGTACCGCCACCGGCGCCGGTGCCGACGATGGCAAAGTCCACGACTTCGTCGTCGGAGTGCTGGCGCATCGGCACCCAGCCGCCGGGATGAAAAACATCCGGCGCTCGTCCGCGAATGGCGCGCGGCGTTTCTTGCGCGTTATCCGACACGCTCGTTCTCCCGCCGCGCGCGCTGTTCGCGGCCGGGCCGCGCCTCCGATGCTTCCCAGGGATCGCGCCGGTCGAAATTCATCCGCACATAGCCGCGCGGAGAGGCGGGACCGCCAAAGCCGATTTCATTCCACGACGTCGGATGCGCGTAATACGAGCTGACGATGTCGTGCAGGACCCGTTTGGTGAAGAAGCTTTTTGGCGGCAGATCGCGCCAGGCGCGATTGGTCACCTGACCGTCCTGAACGGCCTTAAGAACGGCGTCCTGCTGCAGCGGCTCGAGCTCATGGAATCGCTGGCGGTGATGGTCGCGAGACTCGGCGTCGAGCGCGGCAAGACCACGCCGCCAAGTTTCACGCATCGCAGGCAAGCTGGCATAGCGGTAGCCATCGCCGGCATTGGTGTACATTTTTTCGTCAACCATGGCGGCGACCGGGATAGGGTGCGGGCGCACTGTCGTTTGCGGCACAATACGATCGCAGAGAGCGCGCAGCGTCGGCCATTCGTCGTCGGAAAAGAACAGGTGCCGGTCGGGATCGAGCGCCAGCCGTTGATCGATGACCTCTCGGGTCTGCTCGTTCCACGACATTGAATTGCGCTTACTGAGAACGTCGTAACCCGGATAGCGCTCAGACATCGGTTTCCGCCTCCTCGATCAGCGTAAGAGCGGCGAGGCCGGCCAGCGCCAGACCGGTGAAGCTCGGGGGCGCCGGCAACGGCGGGCCGTTCAGCAGGTTCTGCGACCAGTTGCGCCAGCCGCCCATGTTGCGGGACACGCCATAGGCATGAAATCCGACGCCGGCGAAGCCAAGCACCGCCGTCATGCGCAGCCACCAGCGCGCCAGCCGGTTGATCGTCCGGCCCGGACGAAGCGCTGCTGCCGCAAGGGCGGCGGACGCAAGCGGCGGAATGGTGACTGGCAGCAGCATGGCGGGATCGTGATAGGCGCCGCGAAAATGCAGGAGGCCGGCTTCGCCGACGGTGCCGGCAAGTCCGGCGGCGGTCACGGCGGCCAGCATTCGCCCCGCCGGCATTCCAAGCACCGTCGCATCGTCGAGCGGCGCCGTGTCGCGGACCCGCTCCGCGCCGCGGCCGATCAATCCTGCCAAAGCGAGCGCCATCGGTGCGCCCACGGGCGCTGCGTAGAACAGATTGAGCCACGACCACCCGCCGGGCCGCTTGAGTATATTGTAGAGATGAAAGCCCAGACCGGTGAAACCGGTGGCCGCCGCCGAGCCATACACGACGTCCCGCACGGTGTGCTTTTGCCCGCGCGTGTCGCCAAGGCCAAACAGACTCGCGCCGAGCGTCACGGCGGCGGCGATTAACGGCGTGTACATGGCGCGATTTTGAAACGAGCCGCGGTAGTGCTCGACGGCGCTGTCGGTGAGGACGGAAAATGCCAGCAGTGCCGCACTGCCGTTTAGCTTACGTCCGGTAGCGCGGGTTAATCGGCGGTGTTTCGCTTGCACGGTCGGTGCATAACGCCGGGCCAGTCTTCGCAATTCGCGGAGCTTCGTTAGCGGAGATGGCGGCGGAGCGGGCGCCGGCGCCAATCGATTGGCGATGGCGCGCTTGAGCAGCGGCGATGCTGCGATTTGCGTGACGTGGCGCGGACGCACGACAATCAGCGCCGCGACGCCGGCCAGCGCCAGGTTTGCCGCCAAATCGAGCGCGGGAATCGGGCGGGTCATGACGGACTACCGTTAACGCGATAGCGCTCGGCGTCCGGCGACTTGAAGGTCAAACCGTGCCCCGGCCGGCTCACGTCGATGTCAATGGTGCCGTCATGCGCGACGGGGGCGCCGTCGAACAGCATCTGCTCGATGCGCACATGATCGTGGAACCACTCGAGGTGGCGCAGCCGCGGCACAGCGCAACCGACATGACGATGCATCGACGGGGCGCAATGGGCCGACAGGTCGATGTGATGGGCTTCGCACAGCGCTCCGATCTGCAGGAAACCGGTGATGCCGCCGCAGCGTGTGGCGTCGGCTTGCAAAACGTCGACGGCGTTGGCCTCCAGCATGCGGCGCGCGTCGTCCAAGGTGTAAGTGTATTCGCCGGCGGCGATTTCGATTTCGCTAGGCGCGCGTTCGCGCATCAAGCGCAAGCCCGGTAAATCGTCCGACGTCACCGGTTCTTCAAACCAGCGAATATCGGCGTCCGCGCAGGCGTCGGCAAAAGCCAGCGCCTCTTTCACCGAAAAGGCGCCGTTGGCATCGACGAACAATTCATGCGCGCCGATGGCGTCCTTGGCATCCATGACCCGTTCCGGATCGCGCTCGGGATTGCTGCCGATTTTCATCTTGACGAAGCGGCAGCCGTCTTTTTCCACCCAGCCGGAAAGCTGGTCGCGCAACTGGCGGCTCGAGTAGCTGGTAAAGCCGCCGCTGCCATAGATAGGCACCCGGTCCCGGCACCGGCCGAGCAAAACCGCCAGCGGCAAATCCAGCGCCTTCGCCTTGAGATCCCAAAGCGCATTATCGACCGCGGAGATTGCGCAGGCGGCCAATCCGGAACGGCCAAGATTGCGCACGCTGCGCTGCATGGCCATCCAGCAGCCGGGAGTGTCGAAGCTGTCGTGACGCGCGACGGCCTTGCCGAGAAAGTCTTTCGCCAGCGAGGCGACCGTGGCGTCGGCATAGGTATAGCCCAAGCCTTCGTCGTCACCGGCGGTGACATGAACCACGATCAGTGTGGTTGCGTCCCAGCTTATCGTGCCGTCGGCCTCCGGGCTGTCCGTCGGAATCCGATAGGCGCTTGCCTGAACGGTCTCGATCGGCGGACCGCCGGAATTCGAGGTTGCCACGTCTCACTTCCCAGGCACGAGCGAAGCAATGACCTGGCGCGCGGTTTCCCTGATCATGCTGCCTTCGCGAGGGTCGCCCTTGATCAGGGTCTCGGTCAGATGCCTGGCATCAGCAAAAGTGATATGCGGGGGCAGCGGCGGCACTTCGGGATCGGTCTTGACCTCAAGCACCACCGGCCGGTCGGCCGCGAAGGCTTGCTCCCAGGCGGGAGCCATGGCATCGGGCCGATCGACATACAGGCCCTTCAGTCCGATCAACTCGGCGAACTTGTGATACGGCACGTTGGGAATCTGCTGCGATGCATTGAATTTGGGATCGCCCTCCATCACCCGCTGTTCCCATGTCACTTGATTGAGGTCTTCATTGTTGAAGACACAGACGATCCAGCGGTGATCGGACCATTGCCGCCAGTATTTTGCGACCGTGATCAGCTCGGCCATGTTGTTCATCTGCATCGCGCCATCGCCGACGAGAGCGACGACGGGCCGGTCGGGATGAGCGAATTTGGCGGCAATGGCATAGGGCACCGCGGCGCCCATCGAGGCCAATCCGCCGGACAGCGATGCCATCATGCCGCGTCGCATTTTCAGGTCGCGCGCGAACCAGTTGGCGCACGAGCCGGAGTCGCTGGTGATGATGACCCGGTCGGGTAGCCGCGGCGACAGCTCCCAGGTGACGCGTTGCGGATTGACCGGCTCGGCCGGTTCCTTGGCGCGGGCTTCGAGTACTTTCCACCATTCGGTGACATTCTTGCCGATGCCATCGCGCCACTTGCGGTCGGACTTTTGCTTGAGCATCGGCAATAAAACACGCAAAGTTTCGGCGGCATCGCCGACCAGATTGACTTCCATCGGATAGCGCAACGACAGCATGTCGGGCGCGAGATCGATTTGCACGCCGCGGGCTTTGCCCTCCTTCGGCAAGAACTCCGAATAAGGAAAGCCGGAGCCGATCATCAACAGCGTGTCGCACTCCATCATCAATTCATAGCTTGGCTTGGTCCCCAACATGCCGATCGAGCCGGTGACCCACGGCAGGTCGTCGGGCAGGGCCGCCTTGCCTAAAAGCGCTTTTGCCGCGCCGGCGCCGAGGCGGTCGGCCACCGCGATCACTTCGTCGGTCGCGCGCAGGGCGCCGGCGCCAACCAGCATCGCGACCTTTTCACCACTGTTGAGTACGTCGGCCGCCCGGCGCAGGTCGGCCTCGTAGGGAATTGTCTTTGGCTTGGAAAAGCCGATGCCGGAATGCACGGTGCCGTGAATGCGCGGCGGATCGTGATAGGGTGCGTCCTGAAGATCGTTCGGTAGAATGACCGCCGTCACGCGCCGCTCGCCGACCGCGATGCGGGTGGCGCGATCGATCAGGTGGCGTACCTGTGGAGCCGTCGAGGCCTGTTGCACGAAAGCGCCGGCGACGTCCTTGTACAGCGAAACGAGATCGACCTCCTGCTGGTAGTGTCCGCCCAGCGCATTGCGCGATTGCTGGCCGGCAATGGCCAGTACCGGCATGTGATCAAGGCGGGCATCGTAGAGGCCGGTGATCAAATGCGAAGCGCCCGGACCCGAAGTGGCCAGGCAGACGCCGAGCTCTCCGGTGAACTTGGCATAGGCCGAAGCCATGAAGGCGGCCATTTCCTCGTGTCTGACCTGGATGAATTCGATCTTGCCGTCGGCGCGATTGAGCGCGCCCAACACGCCATTGATTCCGTCGCCGGGATAGCCGAATATTTTGCGCACGCCCCAGGCGTGGAGCCTCTCGACGACGAAGTCGCCCACAGTCTTGGCCATGCTCTCCCGCTCCGGCTGAACGCCGCGACGGGTTCCAGCCAAATGTTGTTAGGGGTCCTGATAGGTGAACGGCGGCGCCCCATTGCGGTTCCCTCTGCGACAAAGCAGCGGGCTTTTGGCGGAGGCGGCGCCGCCGTGGGGGCTGGCTGCCGCGATTTATCGCGGCGCGGCGGGCTAGATTTCCTTCATGACCTGCGCATAGGCGATCAGGGCGAACAAAGCGGTGCCGCCGACGATGTTGCCGAGGAGGGTTGGAACAACGAAATGCCCGAGCATGGCCAGCCAACCCAGTTGGCCGACGAGCACCAGCAGGAAAGCCTCGACGCTGCCGGCGACGATGTGCATGAAACTTCCGGCGGAAATCAGATATGTCATGAGCACGATGACGTAGAACTGCGCCGATTCCGCGCTCGGTATCAGCCAGACCAGAGCGGCCATCAAAAATCCCGCGGCGATACCGCGGAAAAACATTTCGGGCAGGCTGTGGCCGAGGATATGACGGCTGATGTCGAGCATGCCGTTAAAAAGCTCGGGCGTGAGCACCGGGGTAAATCTGCAGAACAGCGCGGCAAACAGGGTGCCGGCGAAGTTCGCGATCAGCACCACGCTCCACATTCGCCCAAGCCTGCCGAGACTGTTCCAGCTCAATGCGGCCATGACCGGCAGGACCGCCGTGATCGTGCTTTCCGTGAACAATTGCTGGCGCGACATCACCACCATGATGAAGCCGGCGGAATAGCCCAAATCGGCGACGAGCGGGCGCCACGGCGCGTCCGGCAGATGCGTCTGCAGGATAGCCTGCGCCAGCAGCGAGAAGCTGATCGAAAGACCGGCGGCGACGCCCGACCACCATAGCGAGACGAGCGGCCGCGCCATTTCCTCCTCGCCTTGCCGGCGGACGATCTCGTAGATGACCGGCGTGCGCGGCGAGGACAGTTCTTTGACGTCTTCGACTTCTTGCTCGGTGATCTTGTGCACACCGCCGTGATCGTCGCTGGGCTTTTCAGAACGGCGATGCGCTTTGGATTGAGGCTTGTGCGGTTTTGCGGTCATCCGGGGGAATACATCAATAGTGTCGCGACAAGTAGTCGTTGAATGTCAGGCTGAACATGAGGATCAGCCAAAACAGCCCGGCGCCGCCGATCAGGCGCACGATCGCGGTTGCGTTTCGCATATCCATCAGGAACGTCACCAGCAGCACGATCATGACGGCGGCAATTGCCAGATGAGCCGCGAGGTTGGCGCCGCCGAGCGGCAGATAGGCAACGCCGAAACTGATCCCAAATAGGACGATCAGCGCGAGCCAGACCAAAGCCGGGCCTTTCCATAGCCACCAGGCTTGCTCACTTCGCGCATCGCGCTCGCGGGCGCCGGATTGCGGATTGGATGGGTCGGTCATGAGCGGCCTGCGAGATAGATGAGGGGATAGAGCACGAGCCAGACCGAATCGACAAAGTGCCAGTAGATGGCGACGCCTTCCATGGTCGAGCCTTGCACCGGAATGATCCGGCGCTTGAACAGGACAAAAACGACTGTCACGACGGCAATCCCGCCGGTGAGGTGGACGGCGTGGATTGCGGTCATGATCCAATAAAAGCCCCAGAACATCTGGGTCGCTGGCGGCGACAGCGGAAAATGCGGACCCGGAAACAGGTGTTCTTTTAGATCCTCGCGGTATTCGAGGCCTTTGCAGATAAGAAACGCGACCCCAAGTGCGGCGGTCACGGCAAGGCAAACGAGCGTGAGATCGCGCATGTTCGTGGTGGCGGCACGAAGCGCGACGGTCATCGTGAGACTGGAGGTCAAAAGCAACGCGGTATTGATTGAGCCGTAGACGATTTCGGTATGCGCGCCGGCGATGCGGAAGGCGTCTTCGTTGAAGCTGCGATACACGGCGAAGCCGACGAACAAGGCGCCAAAAAATAGCACTTCGCTGGCCAGAAAGAGCCACATGCCCAGGCCTACGCCTTCGCGTTGCAGGCGCAGATTCGGCCACGGGTGCTGCAATGCGCCGGCGGTGTCGCTCATGTCGGCTCACCCTGCGGCCGAGCTTGAGCTTCGTCGCCGGTTTCCGCCGAGCGGCCAAAGTCGTGATAGTCGTACGGATCGACGTCGACGCGCGGCGGCCGCAGAAAATTCGTCCTCGGCGGCGGCGAGGGGGTCTGCCATTCAAGTCCGGTGGCATGCCACGGATTGTCGCCCGCCTTCTCGCCATAGAAAAGCGACCAGGTCAGATAAACCAGCGGCATCAAATAGGCGGTAGCGAGAATCACAGCACCGCCACTCGACAGCACGTGCCAGACCTGGAAGACCGCGGGGTAATAGTGATAGCGCCGCGGCATGCCGAGCCAGCCCATGATGAACTGCGGCAGGAAGGTCACGTTGAAGCCGAGAAACATGGTGATCGCGGCGAATTGCGCCCAGAATTCGTTGTAGAGCTTGCCGGTGATCTTCGGCCACCAATAATGGATTCCGGCCATGAACGCCGAGACGCTGCCGCCGACCATGATGGTGTGGAAGTGAGCGACGACGAAATAACTGTCCGTCGTGGCGATATCGATCGGCACCGAAGCCAAAAACAAGCCGGTCAGGCCGCCGATGGTGAACAGGCCGAGAAAGCCAAGCGCATAGATCATCGGCGCTTCGAAGCCGATGTGACCGCGATACAGCGTGCCGGTCCAATTGAAAACTTTGATGGCGGACGGCACCGCGACGATGAACGACAAGAATGAGAACACCAGATTGGCAAGTTGCGACTGCCCGGCGACGAACATGTGATGGCCCCAAACCATGAAGCCGATCACGCCGATTGTCATCATCGAATACACCATGAAGGCATAACCGAAGACGCGGCGGCGGGCGAAGCAAGCGAACACTTCGGAGACCACGCCCATCGCCGGCAAGATCATGATGTAGACGGCGGGGTGGCTATAGAACCAGAACAAGTGCTGGAACAGCAAAGGGTCGCCGCCGGCGCTGGGGTCGAAAATCGGCAATCCGAAATAACGCTCCGCCGAAATGAGCAATAGCGACATCGCCAGCACCGGCGTTGCCAGCACCATCACAAAGCTCACCACATACATGGACCAGGCAAATAGCGGCAGCCGGAACCAGGTCATTCCGGGGCAGCGCAGCATGTGGATCGTAGCGAGGAAATTGATGCCGGTCGCGATCGAGGAAAATCCGACCACGAACACCCCGGCCGCGGCGCCGATGACGTCGGAATGCGAATATTGCGACGAAAACGGCGGATAAAAGGTCCAGCCGGTATCGACCCCGCCGGAAAACAGCACATAGACGGTGAAGGCGGCGCCGCCGACATAGAGATACCAGGACATCAGATTGAGCCGCGGAAACGCCACGTCCGGAGCGCCGATCATCATCGGCAGAATGAAATTGCCCATCGTTGCCGGGATCGACGGCACCAGAAAGAACCACACCATGATGATGCCGTGCATGGTGAACAGGCGATTGTATTCGTCGGAGGTGAGGAACAGGCCGGTCGGACTGATCAGTTCCAGCCGCACCATGCCGATGGCGATACCGCCGATGAAAAAGAACACCGTGATCGACAGCGCATAGAGGATGGCGATGCGCTTATGATCGGTCGTCGTCAGCCACGACATGACGGTGTGACCGTCGTCGAGATAGGATTCCCCGTAACTGTCGAGCGGCGGCACGAAAGGCAATGTTGCGTCGGTCATTGCTACCCTCCCGAGGATTGCGGGGATGATTTCGGCGACGCGGTCGGCGTCTCCCGATCTTGGCCGGTGGTCAGCGATTTGATGTAGGCGATCAGCGCGACGATCTGGCCTTCCTGCACCGACCCGGTGAAATTCGGCATGATTGGCGGATAGCCTTCGACGCGCGTTGAGTCAGGCACCAGAATGCAGTCGCGCAGATAGGCCTCATCGGCAGTTCGCGTCTGGCCGCCGGCAAGGTGCACCACGCGACCGTAAACGCCGTGCAGGTCGGGTGCGTGCACCGTCGAGCCCGGAGTATGACAGCCCGAGCAGCCGAGCGAATGAAACAGCGCCGCGCCTTGATGCGCCAGGTCATCGGCTTCCGGCTGCGCCGCGGTCCAGCGCGCGTACTCCTGCGGCGTTACGATGTACATCGTGCCGGCCATGACGGAATGATCGGTGCCGCAGAATTCCGCACAGGTGAAATGGAAGACGCCGGTCTTGTCGGCGTTGAACCATTCATAGGTGTAGCGATCCGGCAAAATATCCTGCTTTAAGCGCAACGCCGGCAGATAAAGATCGTGAATCACGTCCTGCGACGTCATCGCCAGCCGTATGTCGGTGAAGGCGGGCACGTGCAATTCGTCGATTTCGCGCGCCCCGCTCGGATGCTGAAAGCGCCACATCCACTGCTTGGCGACGACGTGAATTTCCAACGCGTCTTTCGGCGGCGAGTCTTGCAGGAGTTCCACCGATGCGGCCCACCAGAAGATGAACAGGAAGCTGAACAGGGTCGCCACCGTCCAGCCGATTTCGATCTCACGGCTTTTGCGCTCGGGCAACAGGCCGCGCGGCGTGGGCGAACCGCGGTAATACAGCGCGAAGAACACGACGATCGCGCCGCTGACCAACAAAACGATGATGCCGGAAACGATCGACAGCAGATAAAACAGGTCGTCGACATGGACGGCATATTTGGAGGCTTCGGTGGTGAACTGGGAGATGTTCATACGGCCTCCCGGCGCCGCCGCAGCATCACCATCGTGAATATGCCGCCGGCTATGATCACGAGCGTGCCGAGGCAGGCGAAGGTCAGAAGCGTGGTGATGCGCTCGGTGTAGATGCCGTGGGCGGGATCGAACCCGTAGCACAGCAGATGCAGCCGGTCGGCGATGCCGCCGATTGCGCCGTGGCCGGCGTCGACCAGCGCGAGACGCAAATCTCCGCCATCGAGCCCGATCGGCGACATCACCCGGCGGACGCGGCCGGCGGCATCCACGATATAGGCCGCAGCCGGGTGGGCGTATTGGTCGTGCTCGGAATCGTAGGCGTAATGCAGCCCGACCGCCTTGGTCGCGGCGGCGATGGCGGGCTCGCCGCCGCTCAGAAAGATGGCTGCGCGCTCCACCGGACTGCCGGCCGCGATATGGCGTGCGCGCATCGCGCGTGCCGTGTCGACGCCGTCGCGCGGATTGATGCCGAGCACGACCAGCCGGAAATCCTTGCCGGGATCGAGGCCGGTCTTGCCGAGCCCGTCGGCGGTAAACTCGACGATCGGGCCGCACAATGTGCGGCAGGTGTAATCGGCGAAGATCACGACCGCCGGAACGCCGCCGATGGCTTGCTTGATGGTGACGGGTCGCGCGTTTTCGTCCTGAAATATCAGGGCTGGCGGCAGCACGGCATGCGGCGGCGGCGTGGCTGCAATTTGCGCAAGCTGAGCGGAGGTAAAATTCGCCCGCGCCGGCGTGATCGATGCCACGGCCAGCATTATCGGCAGCATGATGGCGCGCGCAAGCATCATGGTTGTTTGCCCGGTTGCGGATTGCCGGCGTCGGGCGGCGGAGCGGGCGTGATGGCATTTTGCGCGCCGGCGGTCGGTGAGCTCAGCGCCGGCTGCGCGGGGACGAGCGGCGCATAAGCATCCTTGCCCTTCTGCGCCAGAAGCATCATTGCCCGCGCGATCGGGATTTGAATGAGGGTGTGCCGGTCGTCCGCCCAGCCCCAGGTCTCGAGCCGCTTGCTCTGCCCGGCGCGCAGGCGATGGAGCTCGGCCTGGTCGGCTTCGGAGGTGACGACCCGTGGCTGCGGGAACGTTTGCAGCGGCGGAACAGACTTGATGGGGACGCTGTAATCGTAAATGGCGTAAAGTCCGCCGATGGCTCCGCTGAGCAGCGCCAACACAGCGACCCCGCACCACAACACGATCCGGGTGTCGACGCCGGAAGATTCCGGGACATATTGGATGTGCTCGTCAGCGGGCATTCGCCGGCTCCCGCATCGGTAGGAGTGTGGTGACGCCGCTGAGGAATAGGCCGCACAATGCGAGCCCGATGCCGGCCACCGCGAGGAATGCGGTGAGAACGGCGCGGCCGCCGGCCGGCGGCGCTATCAAATAAATGTCGTAGCAAACGAGCCCCAGCAGCGCGCAAGCACCGATCGCGCGCAGCAGTCTGCGCGATCGCCTTACTTTGGCGACAAGCAGCGCGATCGTCGGCAGCACTGACGTGAGCACGAAAGCCGCGGCCGCCAACGCTGACCAAGGCCAATGATCGCGTTCGACGAACCAGATTTCTTCACGCGGCAGATCGCTGTACCAGATCACCAGCACGGCCATGAAGTCGATGTAGGTAATGCCGAGAATTGTCGCGAGAAAGAGCCCGCCGATATCGCCGATCCCCGGATCGTTTTCCGGCATCGGTGCTGCCAGCGCGATCAAGCCAAGCGCGCCGACCAGCGCGGAGATGGCCACGCTGGCGCCGAAGGATGAGGAGGTGAACGGGGCTTCGAGCGACAGATACCAGTCGATCGATACGCTGGAGATGATCAGGGCGTGAAAAACCAGCCCTTGCGCGGCCAACAGCGTGCCGGTTCGGCCGTTCACGCGCGGCAATAACAGCGCCAGTGCCGACCAGCCGCCGAGCGCGAGCAGGGCGCGCACGATGAACGACGGCACGTTCAGATAATAGGAGACGACGTCCGGCTTGATCGCGCTCGCGTGGCCGAACCATGGATAGAGTACAGGGATGGCGATAAAGAGCGGCACGGCAAGCGGAATAAGCAACGGAACGGCCGCGGTGGCGGGTTCGACCATCGGCGCAGCTATCTCGCCCCAGCGCCCGCCGGTCAGCCTGTGAATCATCACCAGCGTGAGGCTGCCGACCAGGATTTGCATCCAGAACACGAAACCGACGAGCCAGCCGGCGCCGGCGGCTTTCGGATCGAGTAGAGCGGCAACCACCAGGAGCACGGCCGCCCACGCGGCGCCGACGTAAGCGGAGTTGCGCAACTCGACGCGGCGGTGAGTTAGCCCGTTCATCGGATGTGCTCCGCGGCGTCGGGCACTTCGGCCATGGTGGCGCGGCGCGAGAGCTGCAGCGCGCGGATATAGGCGGCGATCGCCCAGCGGTCGTGCGGATCGACGCGGTCGGCATAGGAGAACATCACGCCGTAGCCGTTGGTCATCACGTCGTAGAAATGCTGCGCCGGCGCGGCTTCAAGGCGATCGATGTAATAGGACGGCGGCGCGGGAAAGCCGTGCGCGACGATGATGCCGTCGCCGTCGCCGGCAAGCCCGTGGCAGGGGCTGCAAAATATGCCGAAGCGTTCGCGGCCGCGGTCGAGGAGCGCGGCGGTGACCGGCGGCGGTGTCTTGGCTTCGGCTGCGCGCGCGACGTCGCCTTGCGCCACGACATGCGCGGGCAGCGGCCGCGCCGACGAGCCGTCCGGCCACAATGCCGTTGGCGCATAAGTCGTCAGCTTGCGCTGCTGTGTCATCGACAGATCGCACGCCGAAAGCGCGAGGCAAGCGATGGCGAGGCCCGTTACGAGGAGACGACGCATCATGTATCGACCTCGCGTATCGCCACGGCGCCGGCGCCGCGGAAGAAGTCGAGGGCTCGCTGCAATTCACCGTCGCCCGCCGGCTTCTCCAGCGCGAGAATGAATTGGTCCTGGCTGGCGTGCTCAAAACCTTCGACCGCGAACAGGGCATAGTGCAGCCGGGGCAGGCCGCACTCGATCAGGAATGTCGCGAAGCCGGCGATGGCGGCGAGCAGAATGCCGGTCGCGAATGGCACCAGCATGAAAGCGGGCCACGCATCGAGCGGCCGCCCGCCGCTGTTATAGGGATAGTCGATCACGGCCGAAAAATATTCGAGACCGTAGGCCAGCGCCGCCGTCGTGATCCCGGCGATGAACATCACGACACGGATGTGGCTGCGGCGTTGATCGAGGAGTTCGTGCACGGCCTGCACCGGAAACGGCGTGAACGCATCGACCAGCCGGTAGTCCGCGCTTTTGGCGCGCCGCGCGGCTTCGACGAAGCGTGCGGACTCGGCGAATTGGGCGAGCAGGAGGGCGGTCATCACGAACCTTCCTCATCGACCAGCTTGCGCACTTCGTGCATCGAGATCGCGGGAATGAAACGCACGAAAACGAGGAACATCAGCACGAACAGTCCGAGCGAGCCGATCGTCGTGAGCCAATCCCATACCGTGGGAATGAACAGCCGCCACATGCTCGGCAGGTAACCGTGCGACAGCGTGTTCCAGACGATCAGAATGCGTTCGAGCCACATCCCGATATTGATGAGGATCGAGACGACGAAAACGGCGACCACGCTGCGCCGCACCGCCGCTATCCAGAACGCCTGCGGAGCGATGACGTTGCAGAACAGCAGCGCCCAGAACATCGGCGCATAGCTGCCGGTGAATTCGAAGATCACCAAACTGCGGTCGGGACGATCGCCGCCGTACCAGGCGTTGAACCATTCCGTCGCATAGGACAGGCCCATGACGATCGAGGCCATCAGCATGACCTTCGCCATGACGTCGAAATGCGCAATCGTGATCAGGCCTTCCTGACGAAATCCCCAGCGCACCATCGCCGCGAGGCATACGACCATGGCAAAGCCGGAATACATCGCGCCGACGACGAAGTAGGGCGGAAAGATCGTCTCCTGCCAGCCCGGCATCAGGCTTGCGGCGAAATCCATGCCGACGACGCTGTGCAAGGACACGACGAGCGGCACGCCGAGGCAGGCGAGCGCCAGATGCAGGGTTTCATAGGCCTGCCAATGCCGCGCCGAGCCGCGCCAACCGAGCGCAAAAGCGCCGTAGGCGGTTGCGGCAAATTTGCTGCGAGCGCGGTCGCGCATGGTGGCGAGATCGGGGATGAGCCCGACATACCAGAAGATGAGCGAGAACAGGATGTAGCTGAGGATCGCCCAAAAATCCCAGATCAGGGCGCTGCGCCACTGCGGCCAGACCGTCATCGTGTTGGGGTAGGGGGTCAGCCAATAAAAATACATCGGCCGGCCGAGGTGGATGATCGGAAAAATACCGGCGATGGTGGCGGCGAATAATGTCATCGCTTCGGCGAAGCGATTGGTCGAGGCGCGCCATTTCTGCCGCATCAATAGAAGCATCGACGAGATCAGCGTGCCGGCATTGCCAATGCCGATCCACCAGACATAATCGGCGATGGCAAAACCCCACACCGTGCTGGTGTTGACGCCCCAGACGCCGATGCCACGGGTGAACACCACGTAGACCGCGACCAAAAATCCGGCGGTCAATGCGCCGCTCAAGGCAGCGGCAAGCCACCACGCTTTCCAGGACCATAACTGGCGCTCGTAGAGTGGCGCCGTGACCAGTTCGTTGACGGCGTCAAGGCTGCGGGCGCCGGGCAGCGTCCAGCGCACCGCTTCGGGCGGCGTCGGTTCGGTGCGGATGGCGGCAAGGCTCATGACTGCGCCTTTCCGAAGTCGGGATTCGGATTCTCCAGGCGCGCCAAATAGGTGGTGCGCGGCCTCGTGCCGAGTTCGCCGAGAAGCGCATAGGCCTGCGGCTCAGCACGCAGCGCGTTGATGCGCGAATTGGCATCGGACAGATCGCCGAACGCGATCGCGCGAGTGGGGCACGCGGCTTGGCAGGCAGTGACGATCTCGCCGTCGTGGATTTTGCGGTGATCCTTCTCCGCGGCACGCCGAGCCCGGCTGATGCGCTGAACGCAATAGGTGCACTTCTCCATGACGCCGCGGCCGCGCACCGTGACGTCGGGATTGAAGACGGCTTTGACGATGTCGTCGCCAAAGCTTTTGTATTCTTCGCCGTCGGCATAGCCGTAGAAATTGAAGCGGCGCACTTTGTAGGGACAATTCGACTGGCAAAACCGTGTGCCGACGCAGCGATTATAAACCTGCAGGTTGAGCCCCTCGCTGTCGTGGATCGAGGCCGCTACCGGGCAGACCGGCTCGCACGGCGCGTGCTCGCAATGCATGCACGGGACCGGCGAGAAGCCCGGCTTGCCGCCGATCACGTAATCGTCGATGCGCAGCCAATGCATGTCGCGGCCCACCGCGATCTCATCCGGCCCGACGATCGGCACGTTGTTCTCGGCTTGGCAGGCGACGACACAGGCGTTGCAGCCGATGCAGGCCGCGGTGTCGATCACCATGGCCCATTCATAGGTGTCATAATCGTGCGGCGGATAGAGCGTCGCCGGATTGCCGCCGGGCTTGCTAAGACCGAGATCGGGTTTTTTTGCGAGATCGGCAAGCGCGAAACGCGGCTGCAGATCCTTGGCCTCACCTTCGAGTTCGAAGAAGTGCTGCGTGAGCAGCAGGTTTTGACGGCCGCCGATTTTGCTGACGCTGACATCGGCAAGCGCCCACGGCGAATCCGACGGCCTCAGCCGGTAGACATCGAAACCGACGGCGGTGCCGAGGCTGCCGGCGCCAGCGCGTCCGTACCCGAGCGTGGTTGCGACGGTGTGCGAGGCCTGGCCCTGCCGCACCAGCACCGGCGCTTCGAGCACGGCCTTTCCGGCAACGAGGCGCACCATGTCGCCATCGACGACGCCGAGTGACTGTGCATCGCTTTCGGCGAGATGCAGCGCGTTGCCCCAGACCTGCTTGGTGAACGGCTTGGGGCATTCCTGCAGCCAGGCATTATTGGCGAAGCTGCCGTCGAACAGCGACGGGTCGGGGGCAAACGCCAAAGTAAAGTTCTCGCCGCCGCTGACTGGCGCCACCTCCGGCATCTGTGGGGCCGGCAGCGAAATCTTGGCTGCTGCACTGTCGGCGACAACGCCGTCTTGCAATGTTTGCCGCCACCAATCCTCGAAATCGCCGCCGTGCTTGCCGGCTTGCTGCCAATAGCCGCGAACCATGTCGAACGAGGAGGGGCCCGTGGCATTACTCAACAGCGCCATGATTTGATGCGCCGTACGGCTATCGTAGAGAGGGCGGATCAGCGGCTGGACGATGCTGGCGGTACCGTCGAAGGCGCGAATGTCGGACCAGCCTTCGAGAACGTGTGTCAGCGGCAAATGCCAGGTGCAGCGCGCGGCGGTTTCGTCGCGGTAAAGCCCAAGCTGGGCCGAGAACGGCACCGCGGCAACACAGTCCGCAATGGCAAGATCGCCGGGCGCGTCATAGACCGGATTGGCCCCGAGAATCATCAGCGTTTCGATCGCTCCGGCACGAGCATCGGCGACGAACGATTTGAGCGAGGCGATGCCGCCGATATTGAGAGGATCGACCGGCGCGATGAAATCGACCGGCGCACTCAATTCGTTGTTGATCCAATGGCACAGCGCATGAACCTCGGGCGGCTGCCGCGGGCCCGCCAGCACCAATCCGCCGCCTTGCCGCGCCGTGAGATCGGCAGCCGCGGCCTTGGCAAAATGCTCGGCTTCGGGTGGTCCCTTCAGTTCCGGCACCGAGGCGCCAAGCGAGCGCGCAATTTCGATCGCGACGTTACGGACCAACTCCGGCCGCAGGGCCAGACGGTGATCGGCAAGCGCACCGGTCAAGGTCCAAGCCGGCTCCACGGCATAGAGGCGCAGCGATTGATCCGGCACATGCGTCCGCCGCGCCTGCGTAATATCGCGCGCGAAGCGGATTTGCTCAGGACCGGCGCCGAGCGGGTCGGCATCGAGCGTCAAAACCACGCGGGCATCGGCAAAGCGCGGCAGCAATGTCGCCGGGCGGTTGAAGGCGAGGATCGCGCCATTGCGAATGGCGTCATCCTCGCTCGGTTCGTAGCGATACCATTTGACCTGCGGCAGCGCCTTGGTGAACGCCTCGATCTGCGCAATCAGCGTCGGCGAGGTGATGCGTCCCGTCAGCAGCGCGAGACCGGCGCCATGGCGAGCGCGTGCCTTGTCGAGCCGCGGCTGCAACGCCGCCTCGAACGCGCTCCAATCCTGGACGCGGCCGCCGCTATACGGCGCCTGGGAACGGTCGGGATCGTACAGCGACAGCACGGTTGCTTCGGCAAAGACGTCGGTCGAGCCGAGGCTTGCCGGGTGGCGCGGATTGCCGTCGACTTTGATCGGCCGGCCCTCGACCGACGTGACGATGACGCCACGGCCGTAGCCAGCCAGCGGCAGCGCGCTGGCGAAGCGCATCGGCAGGCCGGGCGTCATGCCGTCGGGAATCTCGACATAAGGCACGATCTGCTCGGCGGGGCGCCCGCAAGAGGCGAGCGCCAGAGCGGCGCCGCTGACAAACAGCTTCAAGGCCGCGCGGCGATCGACTTCGCTGTTCGGCGGCCCGCGCATGTTGGCTTGATCGAGACGCAATTGCTTGTTCATCGATGGCATACCGAGCAGTCGGTGAGATGGGCGTTGTCGAGATTTTTGTGGGCGAGAATAATTCCACGCTGGCTCTGATCGGCGGGCGCCTGCCAGTCGGGATCGAACACTTCGGAAGCGGGGCGCAGATAGGGCGCCGGATCGCGATGACAGTTCAAGCACCAGCCCATCGTCAGTGGCGCCGCCTGCCGCATCAGCGGCATGGTGGCGACTGGACCGTGACACGTGGTGCAGCCGATGCCTTTGGCGATGTGGATGGAATGATCGAAATAAACATAATCCGGCAAGCGGTTCACCTTGTTCCAGTGAATTGGCTCGTTGTCGGCAAGGCTTTCGCGCACCGGCGCGAGCATTGCGGCCTGGGTGTAAAGCTGCGAATGGCAAGTCATGCAGGTGTGGGTCGGAGGCAGACTGGCGACGGGCGAAGTCTCCACCGCGGTGTGGCAGTAGCGGCAATCGAGTCCGAGCCCGCCGACATGATGCTCATGGCTGAAAGGCACCGGCTGATCGACCGTGATCGTCTGTTCGGTCTCGTAGGGCGACGCGGAGAGCCAATAGCCGGCGGCAATGGCGGCAAACGGCACGACGAGGATAGCGATGAGGACGGCGCGGGCGACGGTGTCGGCATAGGGCCGGAACAAGTGCGGCATTTGCCGCCCTCCTCACCAACAGTTCGTCCGGATAGATTTGTGAACCAGGGACGGTAGGCCCCAGCCAGCGGTCCTGATGCCTAACGCAACCGCGTCATGATAGTTCCCGCCGAGACGCAAAGCCGCAGGCCTGCGCCAGGGTCCCGGCACAGGCCTTATCGACGCGATAGCAGTATCATTGCCGGCTAAGCGGCAATGATGTCGACGATCTCGTGCGTGTCGGGATCGATGATCAGAATGTTGTCGCCCACGATGATATAGTCGTAGCCTCGAAATTCAGGCACGACCTCGACGATCCGCTCGGGCAGCACCACGACGTGGACATCGGTCGGAATTTTGACGCCGACCGACACGTCAAAATGGACATTCGTTACGCGCGCACTGCTGCTCCGTCCCACGATCGACTTGATCTTGGTGCGCTGCGTCTGCGACAGCTTCATTGAGCCATGTGAGTCGGCCGCTTTGCCCGAGCTTTGCGCGGTGGAATTCATGCCCGATTTGGTATTGTCTTTGGCGTTGTCTTCTTGCGCCCCGCGCTGCTCAGCGCCGCTTTTTTCCTCGCCGGTCTTTTGCGTCGTGGCACCCGGTTTCTCTTCCTCGGCGTTGCCCTGGGGTGTCATTGGCTTGGTCTGATCTTGACCGAGCTTTTGGTCGGGCTTGGCCGCAGGCGATGCCTCTTCCGCAGCTTTAGCGTTATCCGGGCGGACGTTTTGCGCGTGGCCACCCGGCACGTCGCCCTTAATCGCTCCGCTCAAGGCGCCCTTCGATTCCGCGGGTTTGGCATTTTCCGATTTGGCGGCGGCGCCCGCTCCGGCGCCGGTGGGCGGATTTTGCATGGTCTGTGCGGACGCTATGCCGGCGTAGCCGGTCAGCGCCGCCGCGGCGACTGTGGTCAATAACAATTTTCTCATCGGTGTCTCCTGTTGTTCCTCAAAATCGCGCCCGCAGGCCTTCGCATGCGCGAACCGCCGGCGACGCACGACTGCATTTCCTTCGCCCCAACTCGTTCGCGGGTGTGGCGTTCCTGATTCGGCTCGTTTTCGCGCCGATAAGCTTCACGCCATTCTCGGTAAGGAACTCGGCCGGAACTACCGTGCGACCGCAAACGTTGTGCCCCCGACAGAAGCAATCGATCGTATCAAGAAGGCGGATAGAGGCTGTTACTATCCGTCCTTTACAACTGGAAGAAAGGAGACCGCTTTGAGCTCTCCGATAGAATCCGACCGTCATCCGCTCGAACCACACCCCGTGGTGCGCACCGATCGCGCCAGGCAAGGCGTGACCGGGCACAATGTACGTTATGTGCTCGGCTTCGGCATTGCCGGTATCGTTATTGTGTTCGTGATCATCTGGCTCGCCTACTTCGGGTAACGCCCCGGCGGCATGATTTAAAAAATTCCTTTGCTTCTCCTCGGAATTGATCTGAGGCCGGCAGGAGCCAAGTAATGAGCCAAGTGTGAGCCAAGTGTGAACCAAGTGATCAAGTTCTAATCGTTTCGTTCATCCAGCTTGGCCCGCTCCTTGGAGACATCGCCGGCACCGACCGCAGGGGCGGCATTTCCCCAACTATTGCGCACATAAGTAAGCAAGGCTGCGATGTGATCGTCACTAAGCACCCAGGCAAATGCCGGCATTTCCGGCGCCGTAGGGGCCGCTTTGGTCGCGACGCCGAGCGCGCCGCGCAGTACGACATGGATAAGATTGGTGGGGTCGGTCTGCTGCACGAACGGGGTGCCATGCAAAGACGGAAATAACCCTGTCACGCCTTTGCCGTCGGGCGTATGGCAGCCGGAGCACTCGTCGGCATAAATTTGTTCGCCGGCCTTCATCGTCGTCTGATCGGGGGGCGATGACGCAGGTGCCGCTTCGGCCTGCTGCTTGCCTTGGTCCTCGGGCCGATCCTTCAGATAAACCGCGATCGCCTCGGCGTCGGCGTCGGTCAAATGCGAAGTCGAAAGATGGATCGTCTCGGCCATCAGGCCATTGCCGACGGCGATGCCGTTTTCGCCGTTCTGCAGATAGGCGGCGATCTGGTCGACCGACCACGAGCCCAGACCCCGACGCGCTTCGTTGGTGATGTTCGGCGCGAACCAGCCCTGCAACGCGTAACCTTGTAGCGCGTCGCCGGTCTCGTCGGCGCCCGCCACATTCTTGGGTGTGTGGCACATGCCGCAATGGCCCAATCCCTCGGTCAGATAGGCGCCGCGGTTCCATTGCGCGCTCTTATGCGGATCGGGTTTGAACTCGCCGGGCTTGAAGAACAGTTCGTCCCATCCCGCCATGCTCAGCCGGATGTTGAACGGAAATGGCAGTTGATCCGATTTGATCGGATTATCCACCGCCGGCACGGTGTTGAGGTAGGCGCGGATGGCGAGTGCATCTTGCCGCGAGAGCTTGGTGTAATAGGTGAATGGCATCGCCGGATAGAGCCGCTCGCCGTGCCGGCCGGTGCCTTTCGTCAAAGCATTGACGAATTCATCGTCGGTCCAGGCGCCAATGCCGGTCCGCGGATCGGGCGTGATATTCGGCGCCACGAGATGTCCGAACGGCGTTTCGACAATGCGGCCGCCGGCGAAGTCACGGCCGCTGCCCGGCAATGTGTGGCACGCTGCACAGTCCCCGGCGACGGTGAGGTAGTGCCCGCGCTGCACTTGATCGAAATCTTGAGTGTCGATGGCGCCGGCGGCTAAGGCGGCAAGCGGCCAGCCGGCAAGAGCGGCGCCTAGCAATAGCTCGCAGGCAAGCTTGGAAAGATAGCGGTGGTCGTCAGGCATGGACGAGCGGCCCCGGGTTTTTGAGATATTGCGAGCGGATCGCTTCCGCCACCCAGAACGCCAGCGCGCCGACAGTGCCCGTCGGGTTGTAGCCCGCGTTCTGCGGAAACGCCGAAGCACCGATCACGAACAGATTGGGCACGTCCCAGCTTTGCAGATAGCGGTTCACGGCGCTGTTGCCGGGATTGTCGCCCATGATGGCGCCGCCGTTGAGATGTGAGGTCTGATATTCGGTGACATCGTAGGGGCCCTTGCGCGGCTTCTTGACGATCTGCTTGGCGCCCATGGCTTGGAGAATCCCGGCATATTTGTCGGTCAGGAAACTGCTCATCTTTAATTCGTTGTCGTGGAAATCGATGGTGATACGCATCAGCGGACGGCCGAACCGGTCTTTGTAGGTCGGATCGAGGCTCAAATAGACATCCTTGTAGGAATACATCGATCCATGGCAGGCGCCGCCGGAATTGATGGTCGACAGATAATTGTCCTTGACCGCCTGCTTCCATTTTGGGCCCCAGGCCGGCGTTTCAGGCGGCACCGCGGTACTCTCGATCGGCCGGCCGTTGGTCTGGACCTGGCCGATATAACCGCCGCCGACGAAGCCGAGCGGCCCGTGATCGTAATTGTCGCCGTTAAACTCATCGATGATCATCCCGATCGCGCCCGAGGCGACGAACGGATTGAAGTTGTATTTGTCCTTGTCGAAGAAGCCGAGCGCAGACGACATCGTCTGATGCGTGAAATTGCGGCCGATCTGTCCTTGGCCAGTGTTTGGATCGTAAGGGGTGCCGACCCCCGAGAGCAGCAGGAGCTGCACGTTGAACAGCGAGAAAGCGCACACCAGCACCAGATCGGCCGGCTGCTCGTATTCCTCGCCCGACGAATCGACATAGGTGACGCCGGTCGCGCGCTTGCCGGTATTGTCGAGGTTGATGCGGGTGACTTCGGAATCGGTGCGGGCCTCGAAATTCGATTTGCGAAGCAGCGCCGGCAGCACCGTGGTCTGCGGACTGGCTTTTGAGTTGTTGGCGCAACCAAACCACTCGCAGAACCCGCAATAGGTACATGGTCCCAGAGTCACGCCAAGCGGATTGGTATAGCCTTGCGACATATTTCCCGACGGCTGCGGAAACGGCTTGTAGCCGAGCTTTGCCGCGCCTTCGGCAAACAGCATGTGGCCGTAGCCCTGCTTTTGCGGCGGCGTCGGATAGGGCCGCGAGCGCGGTCCTTCGTAGGGATTGCCGCCGGCTTGAATTTTGCCGCCGAGATTGCCGGCTTGGCCGGCGGTGCCGCAGAGATATTCGAACATGTCGTAATACGGCTCGATTTCATTCCAGGTAATGCCCCAATCCTGGATGGTCATATCGGCCGGCAAAAAGCTCGCGCCGTAGCGTTGCGTCAGATGACTCCGCAGCGTGAAATCGGTCGGCTGAAACCGCCAGGTTTCCGCGTTCCAGTGCACGCCCGCACCGCCAACACCGTTGCCGAGCATGAAGGCGCCCCAGCTGCGCACCGGCAGCGCCGTCTGACTTTGATTATTGCGGAACGTCACCGACATCTGCGAATTGCGCAGGAACAGCTCGTGGCGAAGGCGGTAGCGAAGCTCATCCTGGGCGTAGGAGATCGCGAAATCGGTCCCGGTATCGCGCCACGGGCCCCGCTCGATCGCCACCACGTCGAGTCCGGCGTCGGTTAGCTCGTTGGCGAGGATTGAGCCGGTCCAGCCCAGGCCGATGATCGCTACGTCCTTGTGGGGCAGTTTTCGCGGCATGACTTTCCCCGGCGGCTGCTGCGCCTGAATTTAAGAATGCTGTTGCGTCCAATTCGGATGATTGGCGATGCCGACCGATGCCAGCGTGACGCGTTGGTTGTGCTTATTGATCCAGTCGCGGTAATCGTAATGAGCGCCGGGAAATCCGATCATTTTCCACGACGCCATATCCTTGTTGCCGCCGTAGATCGGATCGGCGAGATAGCCGTTCTGGGTGTTTTTCAGGACGAGCTTGAAGAATTCCTGACCGTCCTCTCCGCCGAGATTGAACGAGCCGCCTTCAAGGCCGCCGATGACCTCGTCTTTTTGCGCATCGGTCAGTTCGGCAAAGGCTTTGCCGCCGTATTTGCCGCGGCAGGCTTGATCCAGTGCAGCGAGCGCCTTGCGATATTGCTCGGCCGGCGTCACCGGCGATTGCGGCCCCTGTTGCTTGGTGCCCTTCTGAAACGGTCCGGCCATGTAATAGCCGCCGAAATGTCCGTAGGGGCCGGCGAGCTGCCGGTCGATAAAGACGGCGCAACCGCATTCTTTGCCGCCCGGCGACAATTCGTCGGCCGGAATGAGACGATCGACAAGGGCTTCGACGGCTGCGGCTTCCTGTGGCGTGAAAAATTTCCAGCCGCCGGGAGTTACTTGTTCGGGAGGGCCGCCGGCGCCCGGCTTCCAGGGTATGCCGCCACGGATAATGGCCGCGCGGGCCGCGCCGGAGGTCAGTAACAGCCACACGGCGCTGGAGCCGAGCAGCTGTCGTCGCGTCGCTTGATACACGGAGTTTCCCCCCGGTCAAAATGCCGGCGTTGTGAATTCGAACGCGGCGGGGGCGGGAAAGTTCCGCGGACTTCTTTCAGGATGCTTTCGGTCTCCCCAACAAGGACGACCTCTATGGGGTACTACACCGTGCGGATCGTTCCCGCGATGGCAGCCACGACAAACAACAGCAGCGCGACCAAGAAAACGACCTTGGCGATACCGACCGCGGCCCCGGCAATGCCGCCGAAGCCCAGCACGGCGGCGATCAGCGCGATAATCAAAAGCGTAACGACAAGATTGAGCATGGCCTTTCCTCACAATGGTCGCGGGCCTCGCGCGGAACGCGGGCCGCTTCATCGACTGATGCGAGAAAGAAACGCGGACCGGCCAAAAAGTTCCATTGCCTGGCGGCGATGGAACCGGAACTGCGTTTGCCGGTTCACAAGGCAGACCGCGGCAAATAGATGGCGGAATTTAGCGGCGACCGCGTACGCCTTCCGAAATTGCCGCTCTTGGTGTCAACGCAGCAATTTATTTCCGGGAGAAATCAATGGACGAAACAACAATCGTCGGTGAGAACGTCGCCGTGATGGGCTCACCGCCTGCCGGCTGGACGGCAACGTGGAGCGGCCTATCGTGGAGCGCGGTGATCGCCGGCGCAGTGACTGCGATTGCCGTGTCCTTCATTGTTATCGCGCTCGGCTCCGGCATCGGCATGGCGGTGGTATCGCCATATTCTTATTCGTCGCCGTCGGCGACCACGATGACCGTTATCGGCGCTTTGTGGCTCGTCTTCGCTCAGGCCGTGGGCTTTGCAGTGGGCGGCTACGTGGCTGGACGGCTGCGCCGCACGCCAACGCCGCTGCATAGCGACGAAGTCGCGTTTCGCGACGGCGCTAGCGGGCTTGTGGTCTGGGCGATCGGGGTGTTTATCACCGCGATAGTGCTGGTGGCCGCTATCAATAAAATCGAAAACGCGGCTGCCAATACCGCCATCGGCACGCTTGCCGTCGGCACGGCGGGCACCACCGCCTTGTCCCAGGGGCCTTCGGTCAATTACTTCACCGACACGCTGCTGCGCAGCAATCCGCAAGGCGCGACGAATGCGGCTGCGCCGACAAACGGCAATGCCGCGGGCAATGCGGCTGTTGCGGCCGGCGCTTCTTCGGGCACGGCGGCAAGCGGTTCGCCAGGCGGCGCGGCCGGTCAGGCCGAGGCTGCCAACGGCGGGAATCAGCAACGCGTTCAGATCAACCGCATTCTGGTGACGTCGCTGGGGCCAAACGGCCTTTCCAACGACGATCGAACCTATCTGGCACAGCTCGTTGCCGCGCAGACCGGAATGAGTCAGCCTGACGCGCAAAAGCGCGTCGATACGGTCGTCAATCAGATGAAGCAGGACGCTACGCAGGCAGCCGAGACGGCCCGCAAGGCCGCGGCTTATGTGTCGTTCTGGACCTTTATCTCGCTCCTGTTCGGCGCCGTCTGCGCCACCTTGGGCGGCATTTTGGGCGGCGATCTGCGTGACGAAGTGGCCAACCGGCAGATGGTGACGGTGCCGGCCCGTTAGCCGACGGAACTCAGGCGCGCAAAATATTTAGGAAAAGCCGGGGGAACGACGCCCCGGCTTTTTCGTCCAGACATGATGCTCACTTGTCATCAGCTGCGGAAGGGAACCCGAAAACGGCCCCGGCATCTCCGCGAGTTCCCGGAACGACTGCGGAAGCCATTCGTTGCCGTCGGTAACCAGGTCGCCGGGCAGACTCTCGCATCCGTTTGATCGGACGTAATGCCTGTCGACGAAATCAACTCACCAAGCAACAACAAGGAGCCGACGGCCATGGGACTATTTACCCGGGATATCAAGACGATGGATGATCTTTTCGTGCACACGCTGCGCGACATCTATTATGCCGAGAAGCAGATCACGAAGGCGCTGCCCGACATGGTCGAAAAGGCAAGCGATCCCCAGCTCAAGCAGGGATTTCAGACGCATTTGCGGGAGACCGAAAATCACGTCAAGCGCCTTGAACAGGCTTTCGAGCTGATCGGGAAGAAGGCGCAGGGCGTCGACTGTCCTGCGATCGACGGCATCATCAAGGAGGCCAACGAGGTGGCCGGCGAAGTCGACAGAAAGTCGGTCATGGACGCAGCCTTGATCGCGGCAGCGCAGGCGGTCGAGCATTACGAGATGACGCGCTACGGCACGCTGATCGCCTGGGCGAAGCAGCTCGGCCGCAACGATGTGGCGACGCTTTTGAACCAGACGCTCGAGGAAGAGAAGGCGACAGACAAGAAATTGACGTCGATGGCCGAGACGCAGATCAACCGCAAGGCGGCGTAGGCGGCATTTTCGTTCGATCGGTTGGCGAAGCGGCGCTGCACAGCAGCGCCGCTTTTGCGTTGCGGACACCGGGGAGAGCGAAAATCCGATAGCAATCGCTGGCGATGCTGCAGATGAATTATCTGCTGACGCTGTCTGGCCGTCAGACCGACAGGCGGTTGAGACCCTGAGCCGGCGGGCCGGCATACCCGCGCACGATTGGCGCTATTTCGACTAGCGGCCCTGGTCCGGTTATGCCCCGAAGCGTGTGTGCGCGCCGGCTGACCCGCGACTTCCATCACCGCCACGACTTGGCGCAGGCGACGCTGCATATGCATCTCGACCGCGATAGCTGTATGGAGGTCACCGTGCTCAAGGGCCGAAGCTCCGAGGTGCAGGAATTGGCCAACCATATCATTGCGGAGCGTGGGGTACGACCACGGCCATGTCGTCTATCTGCCGGCCGATCACGCTCACAGTCACGGCCCGCGCAACAATCGCCATCGCGGCGGAGAGGTTGGCCGTCGCTAACCTGCCATTCTTCCCGATTACGGCGTTGCACCGCTTAAGCGACTGGGCCGTTCGCCAAGGGCGTCGTCGAAAGGAGAGGACGCCCGATACGGCGAGCTCCGAGGCGAATCCCACTCCCGCAACAGTTATGTGACCGCGCGCACAGGTGAGAGCTTTTTCACAATAGGTATGAAAGTCTGCTGCTGCCATCTCTCGCAAGAGGTGATCGTATTGACCAACAGCATCGACACCGTCATAGGGCCAACTCCGCCCGGCACGGGTGTAATGTGCGAGGCTTTCGGCGCGACACCTGCGAAATTGACATCGCCGACGAGGCTGCCATCGCTCATCCGGTTGATCCCTACGTCGATGACAACAGCGCCGGTGCGGACCATTCCGGGCTGAATCAAATTCGGATATCCGGCTGCGACAACGAGGATGTCAGCGAGGATAGTAAACTGCGCCAAATCCCTCGTCTTGGCATGACAAATGCAGACAGTCGCCTCGTGCTGCATCAGCATCAATGCCATCGGCTTGCCCACGATATTGCTGGCGCCAACGACGACGACATTTTTGCCCTCCAGCGCGATGCCTTCGTATTCGAGCAACTTCAGTACACCGTACGGTGTGCAGGGCGGAAACACCGTACCGCCAACCACAAGGGCGCCGACATTGTAAAGGTGGAAGCCGTCGACATCCTTGTCCGCCGATATGCTGTGCAGGATGCGGGCCATATCGAACGACGGCGGCAGCGGCAGCTGAACCAAGATGCCGTGGACCGCCGGAGCATCGTTGAGCTGAATGATGCGGTCGATTACGGTGTCCTGATCGACATCGGATGAATAATCGAACTGAAAAGACTTGATTCCGACATTGCCGCAGGCGCGAATTTTATTTCGGACATAGATTTGCGACGCCGCATTGGATCCGACCATGATAACGGCAAGGCCCGGCGGCGCTCCGCCGCCCGCGACGATGCGCTGCACGCGCTCTTTACACTCGTCGCGGATCTTCCGCGCGACTGCGACGCCATCTATGATTTTCGCGGTCACGGAGGACCTGCATCATAATCGGCGGGGCGTGGCGTCGACGGCGCCTGCATTTTAGACTTACTCCTTGTTGATGCGTTTTGCATAGGCATCGACGAAGTCCGCGGCGGCTTTGCTGCCGCGCGCAAACGATTTCATCGCTTCATCGTGTAGGAGGCTAAGGGCCTGCATTTTGATTGCATTGGCGTCATCGTTCTCGGTGATATCTTCAACATGCCGCGGCCGGGGCAAATCGACGTTAATAACGGCGCGAACCTGGGTCGGGATGTTCGTCATGATGAGGATGCGATCAGCGAGGTAAATTGCCTCGTCAATATCAGTGGTTACGAAGAAGGTCGTGCGCCGAAACTCTTCATATAGCCTGGAATAGTATTCCTGCATCAGCTTTTTTGTCATCGCATCGAGGCCGCGAAATGGCTCATCGAGGATCATGAGGGCCGGCTTGTTGATCATGGAGCGTGCCAATTCGGCGCGCCGCTGCATTCCGCCCGAGAGCTGCGCGGGATACTTTTTGCGAAATCCGTCCAAACCGACCTTGTGCAGCAATTCTTCGGCAAAGGTGCGCATTTCCGCCGTGTCTTCTCCCCGCGCGCGCGGGCCGAACATGATGTTGTCGTAGGTCGACATCCAAGGAAATAGTGCGCTTTCTTGGAACACGACGAGCCGATCGGGACCCGGTCCGGAGACGGGCTTGCCGTCAAGGGTAATGGTGCCGTTGCTTGGGCGCTCGAATCCCGCGAGCATGCGAATGAGCGTACTTTTGCCACAGCCGGACGGTCCAATCATGACGGTCAGTCTGTTGCTTTCGAGGGTAAAGCTGCAGTCGCGGACGACTTCCTTAGCGAAATCGCCGACACCGTAGGTCTTGGAGACGTTGCTGACCGTCAGTTGGCTGCCCAGCGGGCCGTACGTAACCTGTGAACTTTGGGCCATTTGTTGAATGTTCATGTCTCGGGGCCAGTTCAATTTTCCGAAAGCCAGGGTGTCAGCCATTTACCGATCTTGCGCAGTGCTGCGCTCGAGACATAGCCCGCAATCCCAATGCTGATCATGCCCGCTACAATTTGGGTGTACGAGCCGCCGACATACGAATTCCAGATGAAAAATCCGAGCCCGCCGCCGGAGCCGCCGACCGAGCCGGCGCTGCCGCCGCCGGAAATCATTTCCGCGGCGACAACCACAGCCCAGGTGATACCAACCCCGACCGTAGCGCCGACGACGATAGAAGGCAGCGTAGCCGGCAGGATAATGCGGCGAAAAATGTCCCAGGTCGAAGAACCCATTGAGCGAGCCGCCTGAAAATAGCGAACGTCAATCGCCTGCGCGCCACCGATGACATTGATAACGATGGTAAAAAACGCGCCCAAAAAGGTGACAAAAGCGATCGACAACTCTTGAGTCGGCCAAAATATAATGGACGCCGGCACCCAAGCGAGTGGCGGAATTGGCCGCAGCACTTCGAAGACCGGAAAAGTGATGCCGTAGAACGTGGCACTCACCGCCATCGCCAAGCCCAACGGAATACCGATCACCATCGCCGCGAGAAATCCTTCGAAGACCCTCAATGTGCTCAGAAAGGCGCTCATCCAAAAGCTGGGATCTTGGACCAACACCAGGAGTTCTTGCAGCACTGCGCTGGGTGCGGGAATTTGCGAAACCCAGGGAAATGCGAAGCCAAATAGAGCATGCGACCGCGACCCGACCTCCCAAAAAATCAAAAACACCGCTATAGACGCAACGCCGCGCCAGAAATCGTCGCCACTGACAAAGCCGACGGCCTTTAATGCAAGCGACTTGGCCATGCTCAGCGTTCCTTTTCGCCGGCAGCGAAGGCCTTGATCGCTTCCTCATGAACGGCGGCGGCGGTTTCATCCATGAACTCGCGGAATCGCTTGGCCGTCAGCACGCTGTAGTCGCGCGGATGCGGAATATCGATATCGAGGATTTTCTTCGGTCGACATGGCCGGGTAGTCATGATGACGACGCGATGGCCGAGAAAAATTGCCTCTTCAAGGTCGTGCGTAATGAAGAAGATCGTCACCCGGTTCTTGTAGAAAATCTCAAGCAGAGCTTCGTGCATCACGGATTTCGTCAATGAATCGAGCGCACGATACGGCTCATCGAGCAACAAAATTTTTGGGTCGTTCATAAGCGCGCGGACGATTTCGACACGCCGTCTTACGCCTGAAGATATCTCTCCAGGATAGTTGTGTTCAATGCCGCGCAATCCCGCGTCGGCCATCATGTCGCGCGCTTTTTCGTAAGCCTCGGTGCGCGATAACCGGCCCTGCATAATGGGGCCAAACGTCACGTTCTCGATATTGGTCTTCCAAGGAAAAAGCGCGCCGTTCTGAAATACCACGATCCGGTCCGGACCCGGCAGCGCCTTCAATTTTTGCCGACCACACAGCAATTCGTCATCGAGATGAATGCTGCCGGATGAAATACTATGAAAGCCGGCGATCGCGTTCAGCAGCGTGGTCTTGCCGCAACCCGAAGGGCCAACGACAACGGTAATCTCACCCGGCGGCACGTCGAAGGTGCAGTGATCGACTGCGAGAACACCGGCCCCTGCAGTGCCATAAACCTTAACGACATCCGTGATTCGTACACCACCCTTACGAGCTGGCTGCGCCGACATGGCCGGATCGATGTATGTTGCCGCCGGCTGAACGCTCACCTGTCGCCTCCTAACGCAAGCTCGCGGGTACGCCACTGCATCAGATAGGCACCGACCAGCCGCACTATCGCGCTGGTGACATAGCCGACGATGCCGAGCGTGATCATGCCGATGACGATCGTGGGATAGCGAACCATTGTGTATGAGGTATTGATGACATACCCAAGGCCATATTGTCCGGAAACCATCTCGCCCGCGACCAACGAGAACCAGGCGACGCCAACGGAAATTTGCAGTCCCGTAAAAATGAAAGGCATGGAGCCTGGAACAATGACGTGGCGGAAGACCTGCCATCGCGTTGCGCCGAGGCAACTTGCCGCACGCGTATAGGATACGTCGATCGATTCGACGCCCAACATCGTGTTGAGCGCTGTCGCGTAGAAAGAGGCGAGAAACGTCAGAAAGATGATCGGCGTTTCGGAGCCTTTGAACATGACGATTGCCAGCGGCACCCATGCCAACGGCGGGATTGGACGCAGCAGTTCGAATACCGGAAAAACGTACTGCTTGAAACGCTCTGACCAGCCCAAAAAAAGACCGAGTGGAACGCCGATGGCCGTCGCAAGAAAAAACGCTATCGCGACACGTCGCGTGCTTACCCAGATATGCATGTAATATTCGGGAGTGAAGATCGACAACCCGTAAGTCGGGTTTCTGCTAAACCACTCACGCACCACTACCGTCGGACCTGGCATTTCGGAAAAACGGGGCAGTTGCCAGACTTCGACGGCGAGGTACCAAAAGCCGATAAACAGGGTAAAGCCGACCAGCATCAGGTACGGGCGCGGACTTTTCAGCCATAGCAAGAAGCGATGAGCCACAAGGGCCGGCGGACTGATGCTGCGCGCTGCATCGTCCGCCGGGCTCAATGGCAAATCACTGTTTAGAACACGAACCGGACTTGCTTCGGTCATATCGCACTTAACTTATGCGTTCTCGCCGCCAGGGCGTCGTATCGACAAACTGTTTAACGGCGGGCATCGGCGAACTAGCGAGCCGTTATGGGCCCGTGTACGCCGAATCCGGAAGCGCCTTAACCTCTCCTACCGGGGCCGTTAGACCGCGCGCTTTCAAGATATCAGCGGTGAATTGTGGTTGTACGGCATCCGGACGGGCCTCTGCGCTGATACTCTTGATCTCCACCAGGAACTTGGACGCTTTTTGAATCAGATCCATTGCTTCCGGAGTAAAACCATAGGCCAGCGTGATCCGCGTATCGGTTCCGCCGCTCGCTTTCGGTATCGTGCCGAAGGCGGAAGTCCATAGCGCCTTTTCCGGAAATCCGGTCGTTTGACCTTCGGCCATCTTGGCGATGTCCATGGCGTTCTTCGGATCGCTGAAATACAACTCCGAATCCAACTCTGCTTGCAGCCAATCCTTTACGATGTCGGGCCGTTGTTGAATTAGCGCTTGCGGCATGACCATGAAGCCGCCGTCGCGTTCGCTGACGGATGCGCCCGACGCGACCCGGCGGGCAAGCTTGTCTTCAACAATGCGCGATGCCGTCGGTTCCCAGATCACGGCGGCGTCGAGCTTGCCGGCGCGGAAGCCGCTCGTGATCACCTCAATGCTTTGGTTCAGATATTCGGACGGTTGAATATTGTAGCGCTTGAACACCGCTTGCGCGAAACGGTCGGTGCAACTTCCCTTCGGCACGGCGACTGTCTTGCCATTCAGCCACTTGATGGCTTCGTCCGGTGAGCTGAACTGAGGTGCATCATTGCGCACCAAAAAGATATTGCATTGATCGTAACCGAGGCCGAGTACCGAGACGAGACGGATATCACGGACATCGGGGTGGCTGGTCGCAACGATGCCCGGCATGTCGCCGACGTAACCGATATCGACTTTGCCCGCCAGCATGCCGTTGACAATGATCGCGCCCTGTAGACCTACCTGAAAGCTAACGGTCGATCCCTTCGGCAGGTATTTCTCGTAAAATTTCTTATCGCGCATGATCAAGCCGGACCACGATTCGGTGTAATACGGCTGATAACCGATCACGAGATCGATCGGCGCCCCGGGCTTGCCGTAATCCTTCTCGGCCGCAGCGTTTGCGGGTAAGGGCATCGCCAATGTCGTGGCCAAGCTAACGGCGGCGATGCCGAAGCAGACCAGCTGCAATCTTATTGAGTGCAACCGCTTGAACCATTGCGAGTGCAGGCCATTACTCGTCTGGTACATCAGTCCCTCCCTATGACGTATCGTTTTTATATTTGACCTGAGGCCGGCGCTGATTGTTGTTTTTGGCTCTCGCACGCCTCCACGCCCGATTAAGGATAGTACAGTCCGCCAGCGCTCGCATACCACGCCATTGGGCATGCGACACTAAAGGCCCGTGCTCCTGCCGGGTGTCGCCACTTGTATCCGAACTTGACCTCCGCATCCGACCAATTCCCGACCATGACAGTAGGGGATATCGCGGAGAAAATCGTTCTTGCTAATGAAGTAATAGAGCCACGCTATTAGCCTATGGCCGGTTGGGGGAGCGAGATCAATGCCCGCAGGGCCGATTAGTCGCCAAACGTGAGGACTTCTCCTCCATTTTCGAGGTGATAGCTCAGTCTATCGATAGATAAGAAGGATCGATTTTTGGCCGCGACGCTCAGTAGCGTAGCGTTGCGTTTCGGCATATATAGCGTGGAAATATTAAGCGGTTCGATTGTATGCCTTCGCAATCGACGCATTCTCCGCAGGAGCAAACGCCGTGGCAGCGAAAAATCATCGCGAATGGTTGTCCGAGCCCAAGCTCAAGTCCTCTGAATGGGTAAATAGCCGGGTCTATTCCGACCCAGGAATCTTCGAGGAAGAACTCGAGAAAATCTTTAAAAAGACTTGGATACCGGTTTGTCACGAATCGGAATTGCCGAACCCTTACGATTTCCGCACCACTTCGATCGCACGAGAGCCGGTCATCGTTTGCCGAGGCCCGGACAATCAGGTTCGCGCCTTCCTCAATGTGTGTCCGCATCGCGGCATGATCATTGAGCGTCGGCCTGCCGGAAGCTTCCTCGAAGGCCAGCCTTCCGGAAACCCGAAACGCATGACCTGCATGTTCCATGCCTGGCAATACGATATGCGCGGCAATTGCGTTTACATCAGCCGTGAGAAGGAAGGCTTTCAGGAACGCCTGTGCAAAGAAGACGTCGGGCTGCGCCGGCTACGCTGCGAAGTGAAATTCGGCGGTTTCGTCTGGGTCAATCTTGATGATAATCCGCAGACTTCGCTCGAAGATTGGGGCGGAGCCGCATTCACTTGTCTCCGCAAGAGTCTCGAAGCCGAGCCGCTTGAAGTCTTTCACTATCACAAGGCGATCGTGAACGCGAACTATAAGCTTTGGCACGATACCAATTGCGAATTTTATCACGACTTCATGCATTACCATAACCGCGTGACCGGATTTAACGACGCGTACTTTGCACGCAAGAACGAAGCATTCGATCACGGCCACATCGTCGTCGGCACGTTCGAGGTCAACTACGAGAAGTACGAAGGTTTCGATAGTCGGGCCGCGCTGTCGTTCCCGCACCTGCCGCCGAATCAGTGGTACATGATCGATATGTTCCCCGGCATGAATTTCAATCTGCGCGGCTCGGCACTGCGCTGTGACATCGTCACTCCGCTTGCTCCCGACAAAGTCATGATCGAATACCGCGGCCTCGGTCTCAAGAGTGACACACCTGAAGAGCGCATGATTCGCATCAACCATCACAATTCGATTTGGGGGCCCTTCGGGCGCAATCTGCACGAGGATCTGATCGGCGTTCAGGGCCAAGGCACGACCATGGCGACAGGCTCTGAGCCGCGCCGCATTTTGCACGGGCGGCACGAAAACCAGACGATCCACGATGAGAACGGTATGCGCCATTACTACGAAGAATGGGGTCGCTGGATGAATCGGCTGCCGAGCAAGCCGGACCTGCCTTACGCGGAGCCGGTATCGGTGGCCGCGGAGTAACTGCGCTTCGGCCGGCGGCAACCCGTCAGCCGAAGACGCTTCCTTTGGGCCACCGGTGCGCGCGGCAGGTTGCCCGCGTTCGCGACAGGCGTGGAAATGGGGATTATCGGTGGATTCGGCCGCTCTTGTTCGTGACACGATTTATCGTTCGACGATTTTTCTCGATCGGCAGCAATGGAACGACTGGCTCGCGCATTGCGACGACCAGTTCCAATATGCGATCCGCGCCTGGAGTCCTGAGATCAGTAAGGACGTGACCTATCTCGCGCTCGACCACAACGGGCTCGCATCGATGGTCAAGCTCCTGCCGAAGCACAATACCGATCATTCTCCACTGACGCGCCACACCTCTGTTTACACCGTCGACGTCGACGAGGCGGCGCATTCGGCAAAAGCAGTGAGTTCGGTTGTCGTCTACCAGACCCTGTTGGACGGCATCAATTCGCACACCGATGCCGGCGAAAGTCGCTTATTTTTGATCGGCAAATACCTCGATACGTTCAAGCTTGAGGACGGTAAGGCGAAATTCCTCAGCCGCGAAGTACGGATCGAAAATCGGCGGCTCGACAAGGGTTCGCACTGGCCAATCTGAAAAGCGATGACCTGGAAGCGCATATGTGATGCTGCCGAGATGCCTGAAAACTCGGTGCGGCGGTTCGATGTGGACGGCATTTCAATTCTATTGGTGAACTACGGCGAAGGCTTTCGCGCCATTCCGCCAATATGTCCGCATATGGAAGAGCCGCTGGCGGACTCGGGGGTTGTCGCACGCTGTATTCTCACATGCACGAAGCATTTGTGGGCGTGGAATCTCAAGACCCTGGAAATGCAAGGCGAGACCGAGAAGCCCCTGAAGACCTACGAGATCCGGCAGGAGAACGGGGCAATCTTGGCGAATATCGAGGGCGAGTTGACTTACGACTTCGATACGGACGAAGACGCAGATGATGATTTCTTCAAATAGGGGCGATCATCTGTCCCGATGAAGATAACGGTTCAGCATAAGGGTGGTGAGTTATCCTTCGAATGCGGCGAACGGGAGCCGATTCTGTATGCCGGCCTGCGGCAAGGGATCAATCTTCCTTTTGAGTGCGCCACCGGAACCTGCGGAACCTGCCGCGCTCGCGTCATGTCCGGCGATGTCGAGGTCCGCTGGAAGGAAGCGCCAGGTGCCGCGCGCCTGAAGCCCGAAAAGGGCGACATTTTGATGTGCCAGAGCTGGCCGCGGTCCGACATTGCGGTGCGGGTACCGTCGGATCTCACGATAACGGATACATCCAGGCCGGCGTCGTGTCGTGGCATCATCCGCAATATCCGGCGGTTGACCAACGACGTGGCGCAGTTCGATTTGCAGTTGTCTGGCCCCATGCGTTTTCAGCCCGGGCAGTTCGTTGTGCTGGAGTCCCCGGATGTTCCCGGCGGCCGGGCTTACTCGATGGTCAATTTCGAGCCTGAACTCGACCGGCTCGCGCTGGTGCTCAAGCGCAAGCCGGGCGGCCGCTTTACCGATTGGTTCTTTGACAAGATTGCCGGAGCTCCCGAGGTGGATGTATTTGGCCCGCTCGGCCGGGCAGTATTTCGTCCCGAGGAGCGCCGCAATATTGTCTGCATTGCAGGCGGCTCCGGCATCGCGGGAATGATGTCGATGCTCGAATGTGCAGTTCAGATGGACCACTTCCGTGTTCATAGGGGCGTGGTCTTTTTTGGCGTCAGAACGCTTGCCGATACGTTTTATCTGGAACAATTGTCGCGCTATGCAGCCGCCTCGCATGGCAATCTTGAAGTCACCGTCGCCTTGTCGCATGAAGCTGTGGCGACGTCGGTGCACGACGATTTTCCGACCCTTCGTCTGGCGCAGGGGATGGTCCACGAAGTCGCCGCCAAGAGCTTGGGGGAAAACGACCAAAGTTTGCTTGCCTATGTTGCCGGGCCGCCGATCATGGTCGACAGCACAATCCGCGTCTTAATCGCCGGCGGCGTGGCCGTGCGAGATATCCGCTATGACAAATTCGCTTGATCGGCCCGACGATTCGCCGGCCATAAAATGGCAAACGCGCTCGATCGGCGATTTGTCGGAGCTCTCACAGGCGCGGACCGAAGCCGTCAACATTGCGCAATGGCTGGCGCGGATCGCCAACAGCTATGTCGCTGCGAACACACCGGAACAACGCACCAGGCTCGAATTCCGACCGCACGACGCCGCTATCACCACTGGCAAATTCGACAAAGCGATCGCGCTGGAAATGCGGCTACCGAGGCTGGAATTGCAGTTTCTCGAAAACGGCAACCCGATGCCGCACGTTTTTGATCCCGAGGAACATTCGCCGGCGGAGGTCGAAGCCTGGTTATTGGTCGAGCTGCTGCATAGAGGGATTGATCGGGGGACGTTCTCCAAAGAATTGCCTTATACTATTGCGGGCTTAATGAGCGGCGATGCTGAAGATTATTCGCCGCAATTGTGCGGACCGGGTCTCATTCGCCTGACCGCGCTGATGCGGGATGCGGCCGCTGTTCTCAAGGCCGCCGCTCCCAGCAAGAGCGGCGATGAGGCTTCCATCGCGTGCCTCCCGCAAAATCTTAATCTCGTTGGTCCGTCAGAGCTTGGGAGTTTTGCATTCTCGCCGGGCGACGCGGCTTGCCCGGAACCGTATTTCTATCGACGCCGCGGATCGGGCGGCGATGCAGGCCGCCCGACAATCAAGGCAGCCGCGCTGATGGCCGAGCGTGACCCAATGGCGGCAGCAATGAAGCTCAGGGATTTGGCGCTTGGCTAAAGGCGATCCACGCCCACGGCCTAAACTTGCTCGAGTTTCCTCCGCTTGGCGATCGGCCCATCGTAGATAACCGGCTTGGCGCCTTCCAGCCGTTTGCGCAGCTCTCCGGATTTGTTGAGTTTTTGAACGATCGCCACGAAAGCATTGGCCATCGGCAGAACGATTTCGCCGTCCGCCCAGAACAGACCGACATCCTGGGTCACGATCGGATTAACGAGACGCAGCGCGCGGGTTCCGCGGTGCAGTCCGGGGGCGTGAGCGAAGTGTGACGGAATGACCGTGCACAGCTCGGTGAATTGGACCTGAAACATCAGGTGCAGGATCGACTCGGATTCGACCCGCGGGACGGGCGAACAGCCGGCGCTCTTGAACACCTGATCGACGAACCGGCGCTCATGCATCGACGGCCGGAGCATCGCCAGCGGCAGCTCCGCCGCCTCCTTCCATGTAATCGTATCGCGGTGCTGAAATTCCGGACGATCGGGGACTAAAAGGCTGAGCTGTTCCGTGTAAATTTGGAGCGTGTTTTTGCGGCCGAGGTCGGCTTTGTCCATATAGGTCAAGGCAACATCAAGCGAAAAATTGTTCAGGCCGAGCTTCATTGCTTCGTTGCCAATGAATTGAACATCGACACGGACACCTGGATATTTTGCCCGGACGATTTCCAGCAAGAACGGCAGGACCGGCGACATCGACGGCATCGCGCCAATACGCAGATTGCCGGTGAGCTGGTTTTGCATCGTTGCGACTTCCTTACGCATGGCGTCGCAATAGGCCAGTATAGCGCGCGACCAGACAGCGACGCGTTCTCCCTCGGCGGTCAATCCCTGAAAGCGCTGACCGCGGCCGCGCAGGAAAATCGGAACGCCTAGTTCAAGTTCAAGCTGCTTGATGCCGTTGGAGAGGCTGGGCTGCGTGACGTGGCAGCGTTGTGCCGCGCGGCCGAAATGACGTTCCTCTGCCACCGTGACGAGATAGCGAAACTGCCTGATGAACATGCCCTCGACCCGACAATGAGAGGCCCACGAACGATGCTATCATCAAAATAGACGCCGCCTAAGAAAATTATTGCATTTACCACTCGGCTAGCAGGTGAATTATTGCTAGGCACAACCCCTCTTGCGTTGCATGGGTGGATAGTGGCTGCGACCAACCCGGGATGACTTCGTTGGCAACGCCGGAACTTATCGGGATCGCTTTCCTTGGCTTAGTGTCAGGGCTGATGATCGGCTGCATCGGAATTGGCGGCGTCATTCTCGTGCCGGCGCTCATTTTTCTGACCGACATTCCCATCAAGGTCGCAATTCCGGCGGCGCTCCTGGCGTATATCCTTTCCGGACTCGTCGCCACCATCGTATTCGCCCGCCACAAATCGATCCGTTGGGGCATGGCAATCGGACTTTGCATTGGCGCCGCGCCTGCGGCATTCGCGGGAGCCTGGGCCGTCAGCGTGTTCAACCGGCTGCTGTTGGAAATCTGTCTCGGCCTGCTGACGTTTTTTTCCGGCCTCAATTCACTACGCAGGCAGAAATTCGCCGAAACCCACGACGCCAAAGTTTCCAACCGCATGCTGCTGACGGTAGGAGGGGTAACCGGCTTCCTGTCTTCTCTCACCGGCACGGGCGGGCCTCTTGTGCTTGTGCCCATCATGATGTCGATGAGTGTCCCGGTACTGACCGCGGTAGGCCTCAGTCAGGCGATCCAGCTTCCCGTTGCGATTGCCGCAACCCTCGGAAATGTCCTCTATGGCAAGCTCGATCTAACCCTGGGCGGGATCCTTGCCGCGAGCTTGACGGTCGGATCGTGGTATGGCGCAAAGCTTGCCCATGTGGTGCCGCGAGCCTTGTTACGTCAAATTGTATCGATCGTTCTCTTGCTGATCGGCGCTTTCATCCTCATCGATATTGGCTGGCGACTCGTGGGGTGACGCGACCAGATGGGACTTGCGGATTTTTCCCGGATCGATGATTTCGGCGATGCCGCCGCGGAAGCGCGAGCGTGCCGCAACGACTGCGCGCTGTTCGATTTTTCATTTCTCGAATGCGCGCGACTCAAAGGGACCGGCGCCAGAGACGTCGTCGAAAAATTTACCGGCCGCTCTCTCGCAGCGTTGGAACCTGGCAAGATTTTTTACGCCCTGCGGGTCAACGGCGAGGGCGCTGTTATGGCGGACCTGACGGTCTGGCGGGTTGGCGCGGACTGTTATGATGTTATGAGCGGCCGCCATGAGGATGTTGTGGATCTTCTGCATCGGGCCGATTCCGACCTCGAAGTCACCGATGTCTCGAATGATATCGCGGTTCTTGCTTTGCAGGGCCCCAACGCGCTCGAGGTCTTGGGCCGACTGGGGGACACCAGCCAAATCCGGCCGCTCGGCTATTTCGGCTTCAGCGAGACCGCTCTTGGCGGCACGCCATGCCGGGTCGGGCGGCTCGGCTACACGGGCGAAGCTGGATTCGAAATCATCCTGCCACGCGCAGCAGCGGAAAACTCCTGGCGCATCTGGTCGCGGCTGGTACGGCCAGCCGGATTTATTGCCGCCGACATGCTTCGCATCGAAGCAGGCTTCGTCCTCTTCGATAACGAATTCCGTGTGCCCGTTTCGCCAGGGGAGGTTGGGCTCGGAAGGTTCTACCGTTCCGGCGGCTTTGGCCGGCCGCCGCTCACTCTCATATCGTTCTACGCCGAGGCCAACACGCTCAGTTTGCCGTGGCGGCCTTCCGGTAATTTGCGACGTCCGGTCAAGCTCGGCGAAGTCTTGGTGACATCCGCTTGCCGAAGCAATGCGGCCGGAGGCATCCTCGGATTGGGTTACGTGCGCGCTGACACGGAAGCGGGCGCGCGCTGCTACGACCCGACTGGTGCTTTTCAGAACATCCGGCGAACCTCGTTGCCGTTTTACGACACGGCCAAGCGCCGCCCGAGGATTGCCTGGCGCTGACGTTGGCGTCGGGGCGCGGTTCATAGCCAGCAGCAAACATGGTATAGGTGGCGCGAATTTGACTGGACTGCGGTCCTCGGCGCCCATGCGTCTGCGGGGCGAGGGCGATCCCCAAGCCGCCTAAGTTCTGTGGAGGAAAAGGAAAAGCCATGGCAGACGCACCGGCGCGACGAAAAATTACGATCAACACGCTCAATGCCAAGATGAAAAAGGGCGAGCCCATTACCCAGCTCGCCGCGTATGATTATCGCACGGCCGTCGTCTCCGACCGTCTGGGTATCGATATTCTGTGCGTCTCCGACACCGGCGGCATGATCCTATTTGGTCACCAAAGCACGGTTACGGTCAGCTTCGATGAAGTCATGATGATGGCGAAAGCGATCGATCGCGGCTCAAAATACGGCCTGCGCATGGTCGATATGCCTTACTGGAGTTTCCATGTCTCGCCGGAGCAGGCCGTCGAGAATGCCGGCCGGTTTGTTCATGAAGCAAATGCCGAAGTGATGAAATGCGAAGGCAATAAATACCACGCCAAGAATATCGAGGCGATCGTGCGCGCCGGCATCCCGGTGCAGGGCCATATCGGCATCACGCCGATGCGCATGCCGCAATTGGGTGGGTTCACCGCACAGGGCAAGACCGCCAAGCGTGCCAAGGAAATGGTCGACGACGCCAAAGCCATGGTGGATGCCGGCTGCTTCTCGATTTTGTGCGAGGTGACAACGTCGGAGGTGGCGGAATATCTCGCGCAGACGCTGCCCGTTCCGGTGATCAGCTTGGGTGCCGGCAATTGTGCGCACGGCGTACATATTATTTCCTCCGATCTCTTCCATCTGTGGGAAGAGCACGTTCCACGCCACTCTCGTATTTACACCGACCTCATCCCGATCATGGAAGACGTTATTTCGCGCTACATGAAGGATGTGGTGACCCGCGCTTACCCGGCCGAAAAAGAAACCGTTTTCATGAGCCCGGAAGAGTGCAAGGCGTTCGCAACGGAAATGAAGTGGGAACGCAAGCTCGAAGAGTTGGGTTCGCCGCAGAAGAAAACCGCTTGAAGCAGGCTGCGGCGCCGCCGCGCGCCGCAACCATCGCGTAAACGGCTATTCCGTCAATCAGGCTGGCGCGCCTTCCGAGCAAAGTTTGCGTCTGCGCCGCGGTTTGGCGACGACACGATGACCCGCGGCTAGCTGGCTAAATGGACATTGTGTCGCGGCAGAGAGCGTTCGTGCAGGCCCTCCAGGGCGAGCACCTTAAAAGGCCGCTGCTCCAAGACTGCCTCGATAACATTATAGATATTAAAGAAGTGAATTTCGTCATGACCTATGCTTTTAACTTCGGGATCGAAACTCGAACAATTTCGCGATGATCAGCAAGTCAGGGAACCGCAAGCGCCTTACAGGCTCGCAGCTTGGCTATCACGGCAAAGGCATGCCGGACCAAGAGACGATCAGCGCGCTGCAAATTAAATATTGCGATGCTGTGGTAGCGAGCGGACTGCCAACCGCGATCCGATTCAAGTTGGAGCGCGCGCGAGCGCTAGCGGCGAAGGCACTTCGTGGCGAAGAAGATAAGCTGCACGAATCCGAGATTTCAAGATTGTTCGATGAGATCGTCACGATCTCGTCGGAGCTCACGCCAATTCTATATTTTAAGGCCGACGATGTGGATTGGGATAAATAGTCGACTTCTTCGTCGTTAGGGCCTACTCACTTCGCGGATGCCTTTGTCGTGCGTCGCGATAGCGTCTCAATCTAGTCAATAGGCGAGAGCGCTCAGTGAACCCGGCCTCGCCGGATCACCCGAATAGCGCAAAGACCGCGGCGCGGCGGAATTCCCTTACCGCCGTCAATGACATAATAGCCGCTATCAGAGTGCATTTTTCTGTACTTGCGCTACCTTTTAGAAAAATAATTTCCATCGGACCTCACTGAAGGAAACGGTGGGCCGTTCAGGGAGGGGCATTTGGAAAACGTCTCTGTCATCTATGACGAGAAATCGCGGCGTATGGCCGACCAGATGGTCCTGGCGGAAGCGCAACTCATAGAACAGCGTAGGGTTCGGGAACAGGACTGCGACTGCAAAGACGGCATGTTTCCTCGCCCGTCTCCGAGCAACCGCCGAAGGTTTCTGTTTGCCGCCGGATCGGTCGCGGGCCTCGCGGGTTCCACCGCGGCATTCGGCCAAAAAGCGCCGCCCGCCGCGGTCACTTATGACGTTCCTGCCGATCCGACCAAGGTGCAGGGCAGGCCGATCGGGGAAGACGGCGGCTATGGCGCTCGCTCGCAATTCGAGACTGAAGTTCGTGAGCGTTTCCCAACCGCAAATGCTTACACGTCGTGGAGCTTTACGCCGCTGCAAAACATGGTCGGAAACATTACCGCTTCCGGCCTTCACTTCGAGCGCGACCATAATGGCATTCCCACAATCAATCCGAGCCAGCACATGCTGTTCGTGCATGGTATGGTCGAGACGCCTAAGAAATTCACGATTGCGGATCTTAAGCGCTTTCCCAGCGTGACCAGGCGCCACTTCATCGAATGCTCGGGGAATGGACTGACGGAATGGAATAAGCCGACATTAAAGACCGTGCAGGGCACGCATGGTCTCCTCAGTACGTCGGAATGGACTGGGGTGCCGTTCGCGACCATCGCGCGCGAAGTTGGCCTCAAAGACGGCGGCACGTGGGTTCTGGCCGAAGGCTCAGACGCGGCGGTCATGACGCGCAGCATCCCGCTCGAGAAAATGCTGACGGACGCGTTGCTTGTCTACGGACAGAATGGCGAAGCGATCCGTCCCGAGCAGGGCTATCCCTTGCGCTTGCTGCTGCCCGGCTACGAAGGCAATACGAACATCAAATGGCTGCGTCGTCTCGAAATCAGCGATAAGCCATTCATGACACGCGAGGAGACCTCCAAATACACCGACTTGATGGCGAACGGGAAGGCGCGTCAATTTACCCTGGATATGGAAGCGAAATCGGTCGTTACGTTTCCTTCCGGTAACATGAAGCTGCCAGGGCAGGGCTTCTACAACATCACCGGCCTGGCGTGGTCCGGCCACGGGCGCATTCAAGCCGTGGACGTATCGATCGACGCAGGAACGACTTGGTACCCCGCGCGTATCGAGTCCGTTCCTGAGCCGATGTGCACTGTGCGCTTCAGTTTCCCCTGGGTGTGGGACGGCAAGCCTGCGGTCTTGCAAAGCCGATGCACTGACGAAACCGGATACATTCAGCCAACTCTCAAGCAACTGATAGCGATCCGCGGCGACAATGGACCGTTCGGGTCGATTTACCACCTCAATGCCATTCAAAGCTGGGCCGTGGCCTCCGACGGGAGCGTGACCAATGTCCATGCGTGATATCGCTATCGCTGCGGCCTGCGTATGCGTTGCCTTAGTGTCGCTCGCACCAAAAGCACACGCGCAAGCGCAAACACGTTACGGATTTGGTGCACCAGCGTCGCCGCAGGACTTTGCCAACTTGTTTTCGATTCCGGCCGATGGCAGCGGGTTGCCAGCCGGCAGCGGCACGGCGGCTGAGGGCGCCAAAATTTACGCCGATAACTGCTCTGCCTGCCATGGCGATCGTCTCGAAGGCAATCCAGCCAAGGGTATTGGCGGCGACAAGCTGATCGGCGGTCGCGGCACGCTCGCGACTGCAACGCCGGTGAAAACCGTCGAGAGCTACTGGCCTTACGCGACGACCCTGTTCGACTATATCAAACGAGCAATGCCGTTCTCGTCTCCAGGTTCGCTCAACGACGACCAAGTCTATGGTGTCGTCGCCTACATTCTATCGCAAGCCAAGATCATTGACCCGACCGAGGCAATGAACGCGACCTCCCTGCCTAAGGTCGAGATGCCCAATCGCGATGGGTTCGAACCGGACCCGCGGCCCGAGCTAGAACTCTATCGGTAGCAAGGAAGTAAAATCGTGACGATGGCGATCGCGCAAGAAGCCGCACGCATCAATATCCCAGGGCGTCTCGAACGGCTGCCGATGACGGGCTATCAGAGGCGCCTGTTCGCAATTGTCGCCACGGCGTGGCTGGCCGATCAGGTCGACGTGGCGTTGCTTGTTTTTCTCATTGGCGATCTGAAGGAGTACTTCCATCTCACGCCGGTGCAGATTGGCTACCTCGCATCGATGACGTTTCTCGGTCAGTTGGTCGGCAACCTCATCATCGGTTCGTTCTCAGACCTATTCGGACGCCGCATTGCGTTCCAAACGACGATGATCATCTGGGGTCTCGCTAGTTTTTTGGCGGCGGGAGCCTGGAGCGTTGCCTCGTTAATGGTCTTTCGCTTCTTGATCGGCGTGGGCGTGGGCGGCGAAGCCCCGGTAGCGCAGGCTGTGCTGTCGGAGATCATCCCGGCCAATGTGCGGGCCAAATATATTGCCTTCATGGAAGGCTTTTGGGCCGTCGGCTTCATCATTTCAGGCACAATCGCGTATTTTTTGCTGCCGATCGCAAGCTGGCGCTGGGTTTTTGTCGTGGTCGGCCTGCTCTCACTTGTAGTGTTTTGGGTCCGCCGCAGTCTCTTGGAATCACCGCGATGGCTGGCCGATCGTGGCCGATATGCCGATGCGGAAACGGTGATGAAACAGATTGAGGCTGGCGTCGAGGCGGCGGCACGTATGGGCCTTCCCCCGCCCAGGCCGTTTCTGGCCGAGACAATGCTTGAAACGCGTAATCCATTTTCGGTTCTGCTGTCACGATTTTATCTGCGTGCCAACGTGATGTCGTTCTCTGTCTGGTTTTTTGCATTGCTCGGATTTTATGGCTTGACGTCGTGGCTCGCGATCATCCTCGGCCAGCACGGCTTCTCGGTGGTAAAGTCGATCGGCTTTATTACTCTCATCACTTTCGGCGGCATCCCCGGCTTCTATACCGCGGCGATTCTGCTCGAGCGTATTGGCCGCAAGTTGACCACCGCGGCTTTTTTGTTCCTAAGCGCGCTGATGGCTTACATCTATGGCCATTCGACCACCGAAACGGCCTTGTTTGTCAGCGGCTTTATCATGCAGTTCTTCATGTTCGGCATGTGGTCGTGCCTTTACGCCTATACGCCGGAGCTTTATCCGACCCGCGCTCGCGCGCTGGGGGCAGGCATGGCTTCTGCGTTTGGGCGTGTCGGCGCCATCAGCGGTCCGATCGTGGTCGGCTACATTATCGGCCGGATTGGCGATGCCGGAGTATTCTCGCTGGGAGCGGCGAGCTTCGCGGCGGCGGCGCTCATAGTGCTCGCTTTGGGCATCGAAACACGCGGCCGCTCGGTGGAAGAGATATGCCGTGGGGAGGAACGGCGCTTTAGTGAGCCAAAGGCAAAGCTCGCCTCGAGTGCCGGTCCGTAACTGCCACATACAGTGAGTGATAAGCTTTTCATCGATGGACTGATCTTTCATGCTCACCACGGCGTGATGGGCACGAAGCTAAAGTCGGCCAGACGTTTCGGCTCGACGTTGTTGTCAAGTCTAGTGGCGGCTTGCGCCACGATGGTCTTCGCACCCGTCTCGCATCAGTCGATTGTGAAAATTGCTGGAGATGTGTTCTGCGCAGCGCCATATCGTTTGATCGAGATCGCTGCCGGGGCAGTTGCCGACGCCCTGCTCGATAGCAGCCCGCAAATCGCCGCAGTACGCGTCGTCGTGCACAAGCCGCACGCGATCGCGGCAACATTCGCCGACATTCGCGTGACCATTGAACGGGAGCGTGGACGCCCGCTTCCGCCAGTTCGTTACGCCGCTGGGCGTGAGTGATGTGGCCGGATTTTGCCGGGGACGGGAATCCGGCACAAACATCATCTAAGTCGTCGAAGTCGTCACATTATGGCGGAAGGGGTGAGATTCGAACTCACGGGAGCCCTTGCGAGCCCCGCCGGTTTTCAAGACCGGTGCCTTAAACCACTCGGCCACCCTTCCGTCAGCGCTTGCACTTAAATCGCGCCGGTAAAGAAAGCCACCCTCAGAGCGGTCCGGGAAGACTACGAAAGTCACGGTCGCCGGATCGGATCTCAATGCACGGACCGCGCCTGTGCAATGATCCATTCACTATCGCAAGGCGCTTGTCCATTTTCGCCACAATCTGACCACGCTAAAATTCGATAAATTTCCGTTTGGGACGGGGGACGATGCGGGGTCGTGTCAACACGACGGTGCGGCGGCTTGCGCAATTTGGCGCCGTCGTCGTGCTTTGCCTGTTCGCCGCCAATTGCGCCAATAAGGGTAATGTCGACGCGCGTTACGGAGTCTCGCCCAGCGCAAGACTGGTGGAACCCGGCGAGCCGGTGCCCAAAGGCGGCGGTGCCTATCGAGTCGGCTCGCCCTATGTGGTGGCAGGCCGGGTCTACGTGCCGCAGGACGATCCCAACTATAACGCCGTGGGGCTTGCGTCCTGGTACGGTGACGATTTCCAGGGCCGTGCCACCGCGAATGGTGAGATTTTCGACGGTAACGCCATCACCGCCGCGCATCCGACCTTGCCGTTGCCGAGCTACGTCCGGGTGACCAATCTCAGCAATGGACGTTCGCTGATCGTCCGCGTCAACGACCGCGGTCCCTACGCGCATAACCGCATTATCGACGTGTCGCGGCGGGCGGCGCATCTTCTGAACTTCACCAATCGTGGGGTGGCCTGGGTCCGTGTGCAATATGTCGGCCGCGCTCCCATGGAGGGATCGGACGATCAGGCTTTGGCCGCGACGCTACGCGAGAACGAACCGGCGCCAGCGCCTTGGGACACGAGGATGGCCGCGACGCAGATCGTGCCGCACTTCCCGGCGCAACCCCCCCCGGTGCGCCACGAACGGCTTGCCTCCTTGGCGGACGCCTTGGACGATCCGGGTCCAGTCCGGCAGATGTCCTATGCGGGTGGTACCGACGGCACCGAAGGCGCGGATGGCACCGACCAATTCCTCAACGGCCGTGGGCTTTACTAATACCCCTTCAACTTTTGTGTAAGCTATCGCCGCGGCATTTTCGCGAGCTCTTAACGCGGCGTCGCCCGTGCGTTATTGGCAAGGTGAGGAAGAACGGAAGCGGAGGCGGCGTTGCCCAGGGACGATCGGAGGCGAGGGCCGGGGAGGGGCCTTCTGGCGGCGGTTGCGCTTGTTGCAGTTCTTTACCTCGCGCATGCCGCGCTGTCCCGCGCCGCGCCGATGCCGACACAGTCCGAAGCCGGCTTTCGGACCAGCGTGCCGGCCGCCATTCTGCTCGACTTCGACAGCGACAGCATATTGTTCGAGAAAAATGCCGATCAGCCGGTCGAGCCGGCGAGCCTCGCCAAGCTGATGACGCTCGAATTTCTCTTCAACGAGATCAAACAGGGCCGCGTCAAGCTCACCGACGCTTTCACTGTCAGCGAAAACGCCTGGCGCAAGGGCGGAGCGCCGTCCCACGGCTCGACCATGTTTGCCGCCATTCACAGCAAGGTCGACGTCTCGAGCCTGATCCAGGGCATCATCGTGGATTCCGCCAATGATGCCTGCATCGCCGTTGCCGAGGCGCTCGGCGGCAATGAGACGGCGTTCGGGCAGATGCTGACCAAGCGGGCGCGCGAAATCGGTTTGCAGAATTCCACTTTCACCAACGCCACCGGCCTGTCGGATCCGGGCCTGCGCGTCACCGCGCGCGACATGGCCGAATTGGCGCGCCATATCATCCTCACCTATCCCGACTTTTATCCTATGTTCGCGCAACGCGATTTCACCTGGGACAACATCCATCAGGAAAATCGCAATCCGCTCCTCGGCATGGGCATCGGCGCCGACGGGCTGAAGACCGGCGAGACCAAGGAGGCCGGATTCAGTCTGGTCGGCTCCGCGGTTTCTGATAATTCGCGGCTGATCGTGGTGGTCACCGGGGCCAAGACCGACAAAGAGCGCGCCGACGAAGCGCGCAAATTGCTGGATTATGGCTTCCACGATTTCAAATCCCGCGTGCTGTTCGCGGAAGGCCAGATCGTGGGCGACGCCAAGGTCTTTGACGGCGACCGAAGTTACGTTCCGCTGCTCGGACCCGGCCTGATCAGAGTGATGGTGCCGCGTGACAACAGCGAGCCGCTCCGCGCCCGCATCGTCTATGACGGCCCGATACCGGCCCCGATCCTCAAGGGTCAGCCGATTGCAACGCTGAAAGTCTGGCGGGGCGACAACCTGGCGCTGGAAGCGCCGCTGCAGGCGGCCGAAGATGTCGGCAAGGGCAGCATGACCCAGCGGGCGATGGACGGCGCTACTGAGTTGATCATCAGCGTCTTGCGCGCCGGCGTCGCCAAATTGTAAGCCGTTTGGGGCCGGGTGCGCTGTCTGGGGAAGGTCCCTATATTGCGGTCACCTGCTGCGTACCGTGTTCACCTGTCATTGAGAGAATATTACATAAGCTGTTGTATAAATTAGCTAATTTATAATTGGCGAAGCGCCATTCGGTATTGGCCAAAGGCTCTGATGCGAGGCAAGTTCATCACTTTCGAGGGCGGCGAGGGCACCGGCAAATCGACACAAGCCGCGATGCTGGCGCTGCGGCTCGAGGCCGTCGGGCTTCCTGTGCAGCTGACCCGGGAGCCCGGCGGGTCGCCGGGCGCGGAAATCATCCGCCACGTGCTGTTATCCGGCGCCGCCAAACCGTTCGGCCCGGACGTCGAGGCAATGCTGTTTGCGGCGGCGCGTGACGATCATGTGCGATCCACCATCCTGCCGGCGCTCGAAGCCGGCAAATGGGTGATCTGCGACCGTTTCGCCGACTCCACCCGCGTCTACCAGGGCATTCTCGGGCAGGTCGATGAGCGGCTCATCAAGGGGCTCGAGCGCGTCTCGATCGGCGATCTGGCGCCCGACCTCACCGTCATTCTGGACGTGCCGGTCGACGTCGGGCTCGAACGCGTCAAAGCCCGGCGCGGGGAGGCCAAGCCCGACCGCTTCGAGGCCGAAAACGTCGATTTTCATGAAAAACTGCGCCAGGCCTTTTTGGCGATCGCGGCGCAAGAGCCGCAGCGTTGTGTCGTGATTGATGCCGGCGCGCCGAAAGAAGTCGTGGCGCGCAAAATCTGGAACGCGGTCGGCGCCAGGCTCGATCCGTTGACCTTTCCGGTCAACCTCCCGGCGCCGCGGAGCCAGGTGGGCGCGTCATGAGTGCGCGTGCCAGCGATGAAGCCGACGATTCCGGAGTCCCGCACCCGCGGATCACGCCGGTGCTGTTTGGTCATGCGCTCGCCGAAGCCGCGCTATTGTCGGCCTATCGATCCGGGCGCGTGCCGCATGCGTTCCTGCTCGCGGGGCCGCTCGGCATCGGCAAAGCCACTTTGGCCTACCGCATGGCGCGCTTTGTGCTGGCGCATCCCGATCCGGCGGCGCGCGCGGTGCAGGAAGCGGCCTCGCTGTTCGTCGATCCAAGTCATCCGGTGGCGCGGCGGATCGCCGCCCAGGCGCAGCCCGATCTTCTGGTCATCGAGCGGACCCTCAACGACAAGGGTGTCTTGCACAAGCAGATCGCCGTCGACGATATCCGCAAAACCGTCGGCTTCTTCGGCTCGACGGCCGGCGAGGGGGGCTGGCGCATCGCCATAGTCGATGCGGTCGACGAATTGAACAAGTCCGGCGCCAACGCACTGTTGAAAATTCTCGAGGAGCCGCCGGAGCGCGCGCTGTTGCTGTTGGTCAGCCACTCCGCCGCGCGGGTGCCGGCGACGCTGCGCTCGCGCTGCCGCATTGTCACGCTGCGGCCACTGGGTCAGGGCGAGGTCGTCGCCGCGGTGGCCGCGGCAATGCAGAGCAACGCCGACGATCCCGAAATCGTCGCAGCCACGGCGGCGGCGGACGGTTCGGTCGCGCGTGCTTTGACCTTCCTCGACGGGCGCGCGCTCGATTTGCGCCAGCAGGCCATCGATCTTCTCGACAAGCTGCCGGCAACCGATGCCAAGGCGCTGCATGCGCTCGGCGAAGCGTTGGCGGGGACCGATGCGGCGCCGCTCGCCGCCTTCGTCGATACCATCAATGGCTGGCTGTCGCGCCGTCTGACGCGGGAGCAGAATGCCCTGGACCGAATGGCCCGGCTTGCCGAGGCGAGCGAGCGCATCAACACTGCCGTCCGCGACGCCGAAACCTACAATCTCGAGCGCAAGCCGCTGGTGTTCGGCGTTTTCGGCTTGCTTGCCGAGGCCACGCGCGGTTGATACCAAGCCCCTCATGTCCGGCAAACCCTATTACATCACGACCGCGATCGCGTACCCGAACGGGCCGCCGCATATCGGCCATGCCTATGAGGCGATCGCCACCGATGCCATCGCGCGCTTTCAGCGGCTCGACGGCCGTGGCGTGTTTTTTCTGACCGGCACCGACGAGCACGGCATCAAAATGCTGCAGACGGCGAACAAGGAAAACGTGACGCCGCGGCAGCTCGTCGAGCGCAACGTCCCGCGCTTTCAGGCCATGGTGAAAAAGTTCGAGTGCTCGAACGACGATTTCATCCGCACCACCGAGCCGCGCCATCACCGCTCCTCGGAAGCGATCTGGCAGCGCATGGAAGCGGCCGGCGACATCTATCTCGACAAATATTCCGGCTGGTATTCGGTGCGCGACGAGGCCTATTACGACGAGAGCGAGACCCGGCTTGACGACAAGGGCCAGCGCCTCGGTCCGCACGGCACGCCGGTC